>CANFKS010000033.1 GCA_947447625.1 Rhodospirillales bacterium
TGGTCGAGACCTGGCTCGCGGCCCGGCAGGGCACCCCGGCACTGGCAGGATGGGCGGTGGTGCTGCCGTTCGTGCTCATGATGCAGCAGATGTCAGCCGGCGCGATGGGCGGTGGGGTTGTCTCGGCCACCGCCCGCGCGCTTGGCGCCGGGCGCAGCGAGGATGCCGCTGCCCTGGTGCTGCATGCCGTGCTGATCGCACTCGGACTGGGCGGATTCTTTACCCTGGTGCTGGCCGGCATGCCTGAAACGCTGTTCGGCCTGATTTCAGGCTCGGCCGCGCACGAGGCCGCCCCCTATGCGGCGATTCTGTTCGGGCTGGGCGCAATCCCGGCCTGGATCGCCAACACCCTGGCCTCGGTGCTGCGTGGCGGCGGCAAGCACGGGCTGGCGGCACTGGTGATTTCGCTCCAGGCACTGGTTTTTCCGCCGCTTGCCTGGCTGCTGATGGAACCGCTCGGCCTGGGCCTGCCCGGCCTGGGCCTGGCCTTCGCCTTGAGCCAGATCGCTGCCGCGCTGAGCATGGCGGCCGTCGTGCTGCGCGGCGGCGCGGGGTTCCGTCCGACGCTGCATGTCCGCCCCCGGCGGGAGCTTTTCATCCGGATCCTCTCGGTCGGCGCAATCGCCTGTGCCATGGCGGCATTGGCCAACCTCACGACCATCCTGGTCACCGCCCGGATTGCCTCCCACGGCGCGGTGGCCGTCGCGGCCTACGGGATTTCGGCGCGGCTGGAATTCCTGATGATACCGCTGGCCTTTGGCATCGGCTCGGCACTCACCGCCCTGGTGGGCCGGGCCGTCGGCGCCGGGGATTGGGTGACGGCGCGGCGCATTGCCTGGACTGGCGGAATTGGCGCCTTTGCGATCACGGCCAGTGTCGGCATCGCGATCGGGCTGTATCCGGGGCAGTTCGCCGGTTTCTTCTCGCAGGATGTGGCGGTGGTGGCGATCGCGGCACGGGCGCTTGGTATCATCGGCCCGGCGTTCGGCGGCTTTGGTCTTGGCATGGCGCTCTATTTCGCCGCCCTCGGCACCGGGCGGATGACATGGCCGGCTGCGGCCGCACTCGCGCGCATCGCATTGGCCACCGGCGGCGGCTGGCTGCTCGGCGACGTGCTGGGGCTGGGGCTCGACGGCCAGTTCATCGCCGTCGCCGCCGGGATCACCGCCTATGGCGGCGTGATCGCATCATCCGTGCGCCCCGGCGTTTGGCGTGCGCGGTAGCGCGTGATCGGTGAACCTGTCAGCGCCGATCACGCTCTGTGGGTTACTCCTCGGGCGGCTTCTCGTCGAGGAACCACACCTCGACAGGGCCACGCTGGCGCATCAGCAGCGGCAAGCCGCGGCGGTCGACCGTCTTGCCGACGGGCATCGCGACCCAGGCTTCGCTGACGCAGTATTCGCCGACATTGGTCCGCTCGATGCCCTTGAAGCGCACGCCAATGCCGCGCTCAAGGATATCGGGCTTGAAGAACGGGCTGCGCGGGTCGTTCGAAAGCCGGTCGGGCGGGGTGTCGGCCATGGTCGGTATCCTGAGGAAAAAAGATGGGGCGGGGCATGACATGAAAAAGGCCGGGGAGGAAACCCCCCCGGCCCCGCTCCATCGTGACCCTGCGTGAATCAGGCGGCGCTGATCCGGTCGATTTCGGCAAGCTGCTCTGCCGTCATCTTCCAGTCGCCGGCCTTGACGTTCTGTTCGAGTTGCGCGGGCTGCGTGGCCCCGGCGATCACGCTCGTCACCGGCGCGCGCGACAGCAGCCACGAGAAGGCCAGTTCAAGCGCCGTGTGGCCCTGACTTTCCGCGTAATCGATCAGCTTCTCGGCGATCTGCCAGTTGCGATCGGTCAGGTAGCGGTCGGCCAGGCGCGTTGTGGTGGTGAGGCGCGCGTTTTCCGGCATTGGCGCATTGCGGCGGTATTTGCCGGTCAGCAGGCCGCTCGCCAGCGGGAAATAGGGCAGCAGGCCAAGACCATAGGCCCGCGCGGCCGGCATCAGTTCCTGCTCTGCGTCCCGCTTGACCAGAGAATATTCGTCCTGGCACGACACGAAAGCGTTGAGCCCCATCGACTTCGCGGTCCAGGCCGCCTCGACCACCTGCCACGACGGCAGGTTGGAGCAGCCGACATACCGCACCTTGCCGGACCGCACGAGATCGTCGAGTGCCCGCAGGGTCTCCTCGATCGGCGTCAGCGGATCGAGGGTGTGGAGCTGGTAAAGGTCGATATAATCGGTCTTGAGGCGCTGCAGGCTGGCCTCGACGGCGGCCATGATGTAGCGCCGCGAGGCCCCCTTCATGTTGTCCCCGTCGCCCATCGGCATGCAGAATTTGGTGGCCAGCACGATGTCCTTGCGGCGGTCACCCAGCACCTGGCCCATGCAGGTCTCGGAGCCGCCGCGCTCGCCGTAGACATCGGCGGTGTCGAACAAGGTGATGCCGAGGTCAAACGCCTTGTGGATTACGGCACGGGTCTGCTCGAGGTTGATACGGGCGCCGAAGTTGTTGCAGCCGAGGCCGATGGCCGAGACGCGCAGGCCCGATGTGCCGAGATTGCGGATTTCCACTCTACTCTCCTGTTTGGACGATGGCGCGAGTTTCACCGCAAAGTGCTGCAACGTCAAAGCTGCCGCAGCCGCGTGGCACCGCTCTCGCTCCATGGTTTTATCGCGTGCTTCGCGCCGCCGTGTGGGTCAACATCCCGCAATCGGGCTCTATAGCGTTTCGCGGCCGCTATTGCTCGCGATTTCGTTGAGCAGTTTCTTGCGCATCGCCTCGCCGAAGGAGCGGAAATCGCGGATCGTCAGCACAAAGCTGCCTGGCCCGCCGATGACGTTTTCGCGATACCAGGTATCAAGCCCGCCCTCGGGCTGGGTATGGGCCTGCGCCCAGGACATTGGCCGCTCATTTATGATGGCAAGGCCATTGATGGTGATGCCGCGTTCAACCGCCTCGTCACGGACTTCGGTGACATCGCGTCCGGCATTGTTGGTGCCATCTCCGCACACGTCGATCACCTGGCGCTGCGCCTCGTAACCGGATGAGGCGAGGTTGCGCAGCGCGAGCGCCATCCCGGCGCTGATCGAAGTCCGCCCCCAGAAACTGCGCGGCGCGGCCTGGAGTTTTTTGGTAAACGCCGCCGCCGATGCGGCGTCCGAAATAACCGTCCAGTTCACGACGGTGCGCACTTCGGATGATCCGGCGAATTCGACATAGCTGACGGCGATCCGCCCGAGCGCACCCCCCCTGATCGCCTTCAGCACGTCCGCGTCGTTGAAGGCGCTGGTATATCCGTCCTTCATCAACGCGAATTCCCCGTCATGCACGCTGCGCGAGACATCCGTGACCAGAACGAGCGCAAGATCGACCCCCTCAGCGGCGCGTACGCCCCAGGCGGAGGTCAACATCAACAGGAAGGCGAACACCCAGCGCATGGCTTCGAATGCTGATGCAGTGGCACCACGGATTGCAAGACAATTCGCGCCCGCACGGCCCATCTACTCCTGCGGCAACGGATCCACCGGCGCCACCTGCAATGCCCCGCGCGGGATGGCGTTGCGATTGGGTGGGCCAAGTACCCAGGGTCGGTCGCCGCGATACTGCTTGTCCGACATCACGCGCACCCCATCCGGCCCGACCCAGGCGGCATGGGCACCCTGCCGCCAGACGCTGAACCGGTCGATGTAAACGGGTTCGGCGGCGCATTCGAGGCGCTGCGGCTCGGCCGAGACCAGCAGATCTGCGTCGCACGGATAGGCCCCCCGTGCGAGCACCACGCTGCGTCCCTTGATCGTGATGCGACATACCGATGCGACGCAGCGCACCTGCTCACCCAGCACCCAAGGCGTTGCATCGATCCGGATCGGGGTGGCGACGTTGAGATATTGCCACCACGCATCCCGGGTGAACCGCGAGGCGCCCGCGATCTGCTGATAAGCGACACCCTCGTCGAGCCGTATCGCGATCAGACGGGCATCGGGCGAGACCAGCACATCGGGCAGCCGGTCCATCAGCGGCGACACTGACCCCAGCACGATGCCGACAAGTCCCACGAGGCGCAGGCGCGTTCGCCAGATGCCGAGCCAGGCGATGCCAAGCGAAACCGCCGCAAGCCCCCACGGCGGCATATGCGCGACCGCCAGCACCGCGGCCGGCCAGGACGACACGGCACGGCCGATCACCAGCACGCCATCGATCCCCCAGCCCATCGCGCTCAGGAACGGGGCTTCCATGCCGAGCGGCATGGCGAGAAGCGCCAGCATCCCCATCGGCATCACCCATAGCGCGGTCAGCGGCACGGCGATGATGTTGGCGACGATGTAGTAGAGTTGCACATGGCCGAAATGATAGGCCCCATAAGGGGCCGAAGCGGTGCCGGCCAGGGCGCTGGTGAGGCCGAGCGCCACGAAATGCCCAAGACCGCGGCGCCACCACGCCCCGTCGCCGCGCAGCTTGGTCAGCCACGGCCGCAAGGCCTCATACCCCGCGACGAGGGCAAGCACCGCGGAGAAACTCATCTGGAAACTGACGCCAAGCACCTCCATCGGCGCAATCAGGATCAGCACCGTCATCGCAACAGCCAATCCACGCAGCGACAAGGCCCGACGCCCGACAACCACCCCCAGGGTAACAAGGCAAGCCATGGCGAAGCTGCGGATGATCGGCACGTGCGCGCCGGTCAGCAGCATGTAGAACCCTCCGGCCGCCAATGCGACCAGGGCTGCGATGGTCTTAAGCGGCCAGTGCAGCGCCGCATATTCCGACAGCGCAAAGCCGAGTCGGCTTGCCCCGAAACTCCAGGCCATCACGATGCCGATATGCAGCCCCGCGATGGCCAGCAGATGCGCGAGGCCCGAATCGCGGAACGCCGCGCGATCGGCTTCCGGGATCGCCGCCGTCCCCCCGGTCAAGAGCGTGCCGGCGATCGCAGCCCCCGTCGGTTCCAACACCGCATTGACCCGTCCGAGAATCACCTCACGCAACGCCTGGAGCCAGGCTCCCAGCCCGGACGGCGTTCCCGCAGCGACCCGCTGCGCCGGATTGAGCGCGAAGCCGAACCCGGCCTGACCCGCAAAATACGCATCGCGCTGCAAATCCCACGCGCCGGGATAGGCCGGTGGGGCCGGCCGGCTCAGCATCGCACGCACCCGCACCGTATCGCCGGTCGCAAGATCCACCTCGTCGCCCGCCTTGAGGCGCAGCCGGATCGTCCGGTCCAGCGGCGTCGCGCCGTCCAGACTGGGGCGTTCGACGGTGATGCGCCGCCCGAGCGGCAGTTGCTCGACAGCACGCACCGTGCCGGTCACGATCGTTGCCCGGGTCGGCAGGTCCACCATCGGCACGGCGCGCCAGGCCGCAAGCTGGGCCGACAACAGGCCGAGGCTCAGCGCGACGAACGGCACGCCGAGCAATCTCAGCCAGGTCAGCCGCCCGAAGATCACCACCAGCACCGCGATCAGCGTCGCCCCGCCGCCCCACCACAGCGGGGGCTCCTGGCGCATGGCGTCGTAACCCACCACCCCTGCCGCCATGAACACCGGCAGCCAGATAACGAAGCGGCCGCGCTCGGCGCCGATCCATTTCGCCAGCCAACCGTCATCACCCGGTGCATCGTTCTGCTGCATGGCTGACAGGCTAACGCGCTTGGCGCTGGCGTGATAGAAGCCCGCCTCCTCCTGTCGAGACCGAGACCATGACCGTTCGCACCCGCTTCGCCCCCTCGCCCACCGGCATGCTGCATATCGGCGGCGCCCGCACCGCGTTGTTCAACTATCTCTTCAGCCGGCACATGGGCGGTGAATTCCTGCTGCGCATCGAAGACACCGACCAGGCCCGCAACACGCCGCAGGCGGTGCAGGCGATTCTTGACGGTCTTGCCTGGATGGGCCTGGAGACCGATGCGCCGCCGATCTATCAATCCGCCCGCGTTGCCCGGCACGCCGAGGTCGCACACCAGATGCTGGCCGCAGGCACTGCGTATCGCTGCTGGCTCGGCGCCGACGAACTCAAGGCGATGCGCGAAGCCAACCCCGGCTTGAAGATCCGCAGCCCTTGGCGTGACCGCGACCCGTCCGAGGCCCCGGCCGGGATTGCCCCCTCGATCCGCCTGCGCGCGCCGCAGGAGGGGGAGACCGTGGTCGAGGATCTCGTGCAGGGTGTCGTCCGCGTCGCCAATGCCGAGTTGGACGACATGATCATCCTGCGCGGCGACGGCACGCCGACCTACCAGCATGCCGTGGTGGTGGACGATCACGACATGGCGATCACTCATGTGATCCGCGGCGACGACCACCTCACCAACACCTTCCGCCAGGCGCAGATCTATGACGCCATGGGCTGGGAACGCCCCCGCTTCGGCCATGTGCCGCTGATCCATGGCTCGGACGGACACAAGCTGTCCAAGCGCCACGGCGCGGTCTCGGTGCTGGAATTCGCCGAGCAGGGCTATCTGCGCGAGGCGGTGTGCAACTACCTGCTGCGCCTCGGCTGGGCTCATGGCGACCTTGAGGTTGTCTCCCGCGAGGAGGCGATCGCGCTGTTCGACATCGTGGATGTGAACCGCGGCGCCTCCCGGATGGACTACGCGAAGCTGAACCATCTCAACGGGGTCTGGATCCGCCAGGCTGACGACAAGCGTCTCACCGATCTGGTATTGGAGCGCCTCGCGCACCGGCCCGCCTTGGCGCTCGGGACCGATGCAATGCACCGGATCGCCACCCTGATGCCCGAACTCAAGCAGCGCGCCAAAACGGTGGCGGAACTTGCCGACAGCGCAGCCTTCCTGGCCCATCCGCTGCCGCTGGCAATGGAACCCAAGGCCGAAGCCGCGCTCACCGCCGAAAACCGCCTCGTGCTGCGCGACCTCGGTGCCGCCCTCGCGGCCATCGATTTCTCGCGTGAGGCGATCGACGCTGTGCTGCGCGGCCTGGCCGAAGCCAGGGGCGTCAAACTCGGCCTGATCGCCGCCCCGTTGCGCGCCGCCCTCACCGGCAGCACCGTCAGCCCCGGCATCGATGCCACCCTGGTCGCGCTCGGCAAGGACGAGGCATTGGCACGGATCGCGGCCGCATCCACCTGATCTCTGCACTGGCGTTTGACCGGCGGAACCCGGAAGGCAAGAATACGGTTATGATCCTGCTCATCGACAACTACGACAGCTTCACGTTCAACCTCGTCCATTTCCTGGGCGACCTTGGCGCGCGCTGCGAGGTATGGCGAAACGACGCACTCAGCGTCGAGCAGGCGATGGCGATGGGTGCGGAGGCGATTGTGCTCTCGCCCGGACCCTGCACGCCCAATGAAGCCGGCATCTGCCTGGATCTGATCCACGCCGCCGCCGGCACGATTCCGCTGCTCGGTGTGTGCCTCGGCCATCAGGCGATCGGGCAGGCCTTTGGCGGCGAGGTGGTGCGCGCGCCGGCGCCGATGCACGGCAAACTCAGCGCAGTCAGCCACGACAACACCGATCTGTTTGCCGGCCTGCCCTCGCCCTTCAACGCCACGCGCTACCACAGCCTGATCGTCAAGCGCGAAACACTGCCGGACACGCTGGTCGATACCGCGCGCACGGGCGATATCATCATGGGCCTGCGTCACCGCAGTTTGCCGGTCTATGGCGTGCAGTTTCATCCCGAAAGCATTGCTTCCGAGCACGGGCACCAGATCCTCGGCAATTTCCTGTCCCTCGCACGCGGGGCGAACGCGCCCGCGCGCGCGGCCTGAGGGAGGGCGCGATGTCGACCAATCTCAAACCCGTGCTGGCGCGCCTGGCCCAGGGCGAAACGTTGAGCGAAGCCGAGGCGGAGGATGCCTTCGGAACGATCATGTCAGGCGAAGCAACGCCCGCGCAGATCGCGGGCTTGCTGATGGCGATGCGGGTACGCCGCGAGACGGTGGCCGAACTGACCGGTGCGGTCCGTGCGATGCGGTCACGGATGACAGGCGTGACTGCCCCACCGGGTGCCATCGACGTGGTGGGCACCGGCGGCGACAACTCGGGCTCGCTGAACATCTCGACTGCGACCACCTTCGTGCTCGCAGGCCTCGGCGTGGTGGTGGCCAAGCACGGCAACCGGGCGCTGTCGAGCCGCACCGGGGCGGCCGATGTGCTGACGCAACTCGGCGTCAACGTCGATGTGCCGTTCGAGCGGATGCCCGAGGTCCTGAAGGCAGCCGGCTGCATCTTCATGTTCGCCCCGCGCCATCACGCAGCACTGCGCCACGCCGCCGGCCCACGCGTTGAACTCGGCACCCGCACGATCTTCAACCTGCTGGGTCCGCTCGCCAATCCGGCCTCGGTGAAACGCCAGTTGACCGGGGTGTTCGACCCATCCTGGGCGCGACCGATGGTGGAAACCCTCGCCAATACCGGCAGTACCGACGTCTGGCTGGTGCATGGCCAGGGGCTCGATGAATTGACTGTCGCCGGGGAGAATCAGGTGGTTACCCTCAAGGACGGCGCGATTTCCGAACTTATAGTTACCCCTGAGCAGGCTGGGTTGCCGCGTTCGCCCATCGCAGCCGTCAAGGGCGGGGATTCCGCCGTCAATGCCGCAGCACTCGAAGCCCTGCTGCGCGGCGCCAAGGGGGCCTATCGGGACACCGTTATACTCAATGCCGCCGCCGCGCTGATCGTGGCGGGGCGCACCGAGGATTTGCGCGAAGGCGCCGCAATGGCCGGCAAGGGCATTGACGACGGAGCCGCCCTTGCCGCCCTCGAAGCCCTGAAACGAGCCACAGCATGAGCGATGCCCTCGCACGGATCTGCGCCGACACACGGATCGAAACCGCCCGGCGCAAGGCACTGCATCCGATCGGCGGGATGGAGCGGGCTGCGGCCGCTCAACCCCCGCCCCGCGGCTTTGCCCTGGCGCTCGACGCAGCCGTCGATGCCGGCCGGTTCGCGCTGATCGCCGAGATCAAAAAAGCCTCCCCCTCCGGCGGCCTGATCCGGCCGGATTTTGACCCGCCCGCCCTGGCCGAGGCCTATCGCGCTGGCGGCGCCACCTGCCTCTCCGTACTGACCGACGCCCCGTATTTCCAAGGCCAGGAAGCCGATCTGCGGGCCGCCCGGGCCGCCGTGCCGATGCCCGCGATACGCAAGGATTTCATGCTTGACCCCTGGCAGATCGTCGAAAGCCGGGCGATGGGCGCCGATTGCGTGTTGCTCATTCTCGCCTGCCTGACCGACGCCGAAGCCTCCGAATTGGAGAGGGTCGCCACCTCGCTCGGCATGGACGTGCTTGCCGAGGTCCATGACGGTGAGGAACTTGACCGCGCGCTGAAACTGCATACCCGCCTCATCGGTATCAACAACCGCAATCTCAAGACCCTGAAAACGGACATCGCCACCACGGAGGTTCTCGCGCCCCTGGTACCGTCCAACCGCGTCGTCGTCGGCGAAAGCGGCCTCAAGACACATGACGACCTTACGCGCCTGGCGCGCATCGGGGTGATGCGGTTCCTCGTCGGCGAGAGCCTGATGCGCCAGGACGACGTGGCCGCGGCCACCAGGGCTCTGCTCGGCTCATGAGCGCCCTGACCCATTTCGACGCGGCCGGCAATGCGGTGATGGTCGATGTCTCCGCCAAGGCCGAAACCGTCCGCGAGGCCACCGCCAAGGCGCGCGTGGTGATGCGGCCCGAGACCCTGGCGATGATCGTGGCCGGCACTGCCAAGAAAGGCGACGTGTTTGCCGTGGCCCGTCTTGCCGGCATCATGGCGGCCAAGCAGACCGCCTCTCTCATTCCGCTGTGCCACCCCTTGCCGATTGCTGCAGTCACGGTCGATCTGGCGGCCGAGGGCGTCGACACCGTGGCGATCACTGCGATGGTACGCACCACGGGACGCACTGGTGTCGAGATGGAAGCCCTCACAGCCGCTTCGATCGCGGCGCTGACGGTCTATGACATGTGCAAGGCGGTCGATCGCGGCATGCGCGTGGAGGGGCTGCGCGTGGTGGCCAAGTCGGGCGGCAAGTCGGGCGATTTCAGCCAGCCATGAGCCCGCCCTCCCGCGTGGCTCTCCGGGCGGTGGCGACGGGATCGGGGTTGCGGCAGCGGACATGGGGCCACTTCGGGCGCGACCGGCTGAAAACTGCGTTCGATCTCATTATTTTTCTTGGAAACAGGGGATCACTCTCATGCACTTCGTGATGCGCTCCCACCGCGCCGCGGTCGCTGCACGGGCCGCGTCATGATCAGCGTTGACGAGGCCCGCGAACGCATCCTGGCCGGGCTGGCACCGACCGCCAGCGAAATCATCCCGCTCGCTGCGGCCTGGGGGCGCGTGAGCGCCGCATCGGTGACCGCGCGCCTGACACAGCCGCCACAGGATGTCTCGGCGATGGATGGCTATGCACTGAAAGCGAGCGATGGGCCGCGTGGCGCAGTTCTTGATGTCGTCGGCAACGCCCCGGCCGGGCATCCTTGGCACGGCAGCTTGGCCACCGGGCAGGCGCTGCGGCTGTTCACCGGCTCGTTCGTGCCCACCGGCGCCGACAGCATCCTGCTGCAGGAGGACGCTACCCGGACCGGCGCACGCGTCACCGTCAACGAAACTGCTGTCCCCGGGCGCCATATCCGCCGCGCCGGCCAGGATTTCGCTTATGGTGACGTCTTGGTGCCGGCCGGCAAGCGGCTGACCGCGCGCGACATCGGCCTGATCGCGGCTGGCAATCATCCCTGGGTGTCCGTGCATCGCGCCCCTCGGGTTGCGATCCTGGCAACCGGTGACGAAATTGCGCTGCCCGGGGAGCCGATCCCGCCTGGCGGTATCGTCTCATCCAACTCCCATGCCCTGGCCGCTCTGGTTCGGGCGGGCGGCGGGGAGGCCGTTGTTCTGCCGATCGCTGCAGACGACCGCGCCGCCATTGCCGCGGCCGCCGACGGCGCTAAAACCTGCGACATCCTGGTCACAACCGGCGGCGCCAGCGTGGGCGAGCACGACCTGATTCAGGAGGCCCTCGGCGCACGCGGCCTGGTCGTCGATTTTTGGAAAATCGCCATGCGTCCGGGTAAACCGTTGATCCACGGCCGGCTTGGAGAGATCCCGCTGCTCGGCCTGCCCGGCAACCCGGTCTCCTCGCTGATCACTGCAATCCTGTTCCTGGTGCCCGCACTTGCCGTGCTGTCCGGCTTGCCCGCCGCCCCGCCGCCGGTCAGCCAAGCCAAGCTCGGTGCCGATCTGGCGGCCAATGATCACCGCGCCGATCACCTCCGTGCCCGCCTGACACTGGGTGCCGACGGCACCCCGGTCGTCACCGCATTTGGCAAACAGGACTCCGCGATGCTGCGGATGCTGGCCGAGTCGGACGCCCTGATTCTGCGCCCTCCCCACGCTCCGGCTGCCGCGATGGGTACCCTTGTACCCATCGTTCGTCTCGATACGCTGGGGCTGTGAATAACGTTGACACGGCGACGGGAACTTAAATAGAACATGCCTGAAGTTGCCGGTTTGTTCCGGACGACACGGGAGATTTCGCCCATGCTCACACGCAAGCAGCACGAACTGCTCACCTTCATTGACCGCCATCTGAAAGACACCGGCTTCTCGCCGAGCTTCGAGGAGATGAAGGCCGCCCTCAACCTGCGCTCAAAGTCCGGCATTCATCGCCTGATATCGGCGCTTGAGGAACGTGGGTTCCTGCAACGCCGGCATCATCGCGCCCGTGCCCTGGAGGTCACCCGCCTTCCCGATGACATCGTGGCGCGCGATGCGGCCGCGGCCGAGGCTCCGATCGCCGGGGCCGGCTTCTCGCCAACTGTCATACGCGGCGATTTCGGCAGCAAACTTGTTGGCGTTCGGTCAGCCAACGAAGCCGGTTCGGTCCAACTGCCGCTCTACGGGCGGATAGCTGCCGGCATGCCGATCGAGGCGCTGCGCGACACAGCGAGCCACGTTGACGTGCCGATGGCAATGCTCGGCACGGGCGATCATTTTGCCCTCGAAGTCGATGGCGAGTCGATGCGCGATGCCGGGATCTGGGATGGCGACACCGTGATTATCCGACGCACCGACACCGCCGAAACCGGACAGATCGTCGTCGCCCTGGTCGACGAGGCGGAGGTCACTCTCAAGCGGCTGCGCCGGCGCGGCAACTCCATTGCTCTCGAACCCGCAAACTCAACGTTCAAGACACAAATCTACCCTGCCGCCAAAGTGCGAGTGCAAGGTCGGCTGGTGGGGCTGCTGCGCCGCTACTGAGGTTGCCAAGCCGCGCATTCCGGCCACACCGTGCGGCGTATTCAGGAGGTCCATGATGCCCCGCCCGCACCGTCGCATGCCCGCCGCCCAGGCCATGATCGTCGCCCCGCAGCCGGAAGCGGTCGAGGCGGGTCTAGAAGTGCTGGCACAGGGCGGTAGCGCGGTTGATGCGGTGCTCGCCTGCGCCTTCACCCAGGGCGTCGTGGATCCCATGATGTGCGGCATCGGCGGCCTCGGTTCGATGCAGGTGTTCGACCCGGCGACCGGCTCCCATACCATCCTCGACGGCCTCTCAACATGCCCGGCTGCCGCAACCCCCGAGATGTGGGAAAGGATATTCGAGCGCGAATGTGCCGATGGCTACGGCTATGTGCTGCAGGGCGCGGTCAATGAACTCGGCCACAAGGCGGTTACCACGCCGGGCATCTTGCGGGTCTTCGAAGCCGCGCACGCCCGCTTTGGCCAACTCGAGTGGGGCCGGCTGTTCCAGCCCGCAATCGGTTTTGCCGAAGATGGCTGGATGATCCGCCCCCATGTCGCAGCCATGTTCACGATGAACGAGGCGGCTTATGGGCGGCGCAGCTACGCGGACAAACTGTCCTACACCGCTGACGGCACCCGCCTCTACATGCGCGACGGCGCACCCAAGCGGGTCGGCGATCCGGTCCACAACCCAGATCTCGCGGCAACCTTGCGCGAACTCGCAGCCCATGGTGCCGAAAGCTTCTTCACCGGCAACATTGCGCGCCGCATCATCGCCGACATGGCGGCTCATGGCGGCCTCCTCTCCGCCTCCGACCTCGCCGGCTTCCGCATCCGGGAGCACGTGCCGCTCGAAATCGTCTATCGTGGCCGCCGCATCGCAGTCCCGCCCCCGCCTGCTGGCGGAATCGTCGTTGTCGAAATGCTGCGCATCCTTGAACGCTTCGACCTTGTCGCCCTTGGTCACAACAGCCCTGAATACATTCGCGTGATCGCCGAGGCCATGAAGATTGCTGGTCGAGACAAGGAGATCCATATCGGCGACCCCGATTTCGTCCCACCCCCGCTCGACATGCTGCTGTCCGACATCTACGCCGACGCCTGCGCCGCGCGCATTGCCTCGGGAGAGAAAACCGCACTGCCGCGGGTAGGCGGGGACGCCAAGCACACCACCACGATTTCCTGCGTTGACGCCAAGGGCCAAGTCGTCTCCCTGACCCATACCCTCGGCACCCCATCGGGCGTCATGCCGCCTGGGATGGGGTTCATGCTGAACGGCGCGATGAACTGGTACGATCCGCGCCCTGGCCGCGCTGGGTCCATCGCATCGGGCAAGCGCCGCTTCTCCTCGATGAGCCCCACCATCGTGCTCGAAGGCAACACACCCGTCGCCACGCTGGGTGCCCCCGGCGGCGCCTGGATCGGGGTTGCGATCCTCCAGGTGCTGCTCAACCTGCTGGATTGGGGCATGACGATGCAGGAGGCCGTGCAGGCCCCGCGCTTTTCCGCCACCACCGATGCGATCGACATATCCAACCGCATTCCGCGCGGCGTGCAGCGCGCTGTCGAGGCGATGGGCTATGAGGTCAAGCGCTCGCCGATGTCGTTCCCCTTTGCCGCCCCCCATGGCATCACCACCTGGGACGAAAGCCTGCAAGGCGGCGCCGACCCGCAACGCGACGGCTATGTCGGAATGATCCCACTTCGATCTTAGAGACCGCTTCCTTCGCGCGGATGAGAGGTTTAAGAGAGTTGACCGCAAGATTTACGGCCGTTGACGTGCCGTATCGATGCATTGAAAGGTCTTCAGCGGCCAATGACTGCCCGCATCCTCGTTGTCGATGATGTCGCCGCCAACACCCGTCTGCTCGAGGCGCGTCTCGGGGCGGAATATTATCAGGTCGCCACCTCTCATTCGGGTCTCGATGCGATCGAACAGGCCCAGGCTTGGCAGCCCGACCTTATCCTGCTGGATGTGATGATGCCGGAGGTCGACGGTTACGAAACCTGCAAGCGCCTGAAAGATGCACCCAAGACTCAGCACATCCCGGTCGTGATGATCACCGCTCTGAGCGCGCCCAAAGAGCGCCTGCGTGGCCTCGAAGCCGGCGCGGATGACTTCCTGACCAAGCCGGTCGACTATGACACCCTGCTGGCCCGGGTTAAGTCCCTCGTCCGGCTCAAACGCCTGCTCGATGAGTGGCGTATCCGCGGCGAAACCGCCCGCGCCCTTGGCCTTGGCGGCGACGGCGCCGGTCCCCCGTCGGTTGCTGGCGCCCGCGCCCTGGTGATCGACGATTTCGAACCCAGTATGCTGATGATGCAGGATGGCCTGGCCCGCGAAGGGATCCTCGCAGCGCGCGTCAGTACCGAAATCGACGCCATACACCTTGCTGCCACCATGAACTTCGACCTGATTGTGTTGAGCCTCGCGCTCACCAACCAGGACCCGCTTCGGGTCGCCGCCAAATTGCGCGCCGCTGAGCAGACCCAGAACATCCCCCTTCTCCTGGTCGTTGACCCGGACCAGAAATCCCGCATGCTGCGCGGCTTCGACATCGGTGCCAGTGACTGGGTGCTGCGTCCGGTCGATGAAAACGAGTTGCGCGCCAGAGCCCGCAACCAGATCCGCCGTAAAATATACCAGGACCGCCTGCGCGCCGATCTGGGCCATGCCCTCGAAATGGCACTAACGGACGCGCTCACCGGCTTCTACAATCAACGCTATCTGATGCGACATTTGCGCGGCCTGATGGAGGCCGGCCAACCGCAGGGCCTTGCGGTGATGATGATCGACGTCGACCATTTCAAATCGGTCAATGACCGCTGGGGCCACCAGATCGGCGATCAAGCCCTGCGCGCGATTGCCGATGCGCTGCGCCGGCGAATCCGGGTCTTCGACTCGATCGCGCGCTACGGCGGCGAGGAATTCGCGGTCGTGATGCCCGGCACTTCGGTTGATGAAGCGAAAAGTGCCGCTGAGCGCTTGCGCACCGCTATTGCGGAGATGCAATTCTACCCGGAGCCCGGTTTGCGCCACCGTCTCACGGTCAGCATTGGCGTATCGTCTACCGGTCAGCCAGACATCGCTCCCGAGCGACTTCTCCAATCGGCAGATCAAGCGCTCTATCGGGCAAAACGGGAAGGCCGAAACCGGTCATCGTATCAAGAGGCGGTGTAGCCCGCCTCTTGCGCACGACAGGTGCGGGCGATCAAGCGATCACCCGCCAAATCACTTGATTTTGGCTTCCTTGAACGGAACATGCTTGCGCACGACGGGGTCGTACTTCGACATCTCGAGCTTGCCGGTCTGGGCACGTGCGTTTTTTTTCGTCACATAGAAGTAGCCGGTGTCAGCCGTCGACACGAGCTTGATCTGGATGGTGTTGCTCTTGGCCATAATATCTTCCGAACACGTTATCGCGCCGCCCCAGGGCAGCATGAGGGGCAGGTTAATCGCCTACCCATCCCCCCGGAGTCAAGTGCGACGGCGTCCTTCGCGCTTCATGCCAGCCCCTCGCGGCGATTTCCGCGCGGTATTACCGTCGCCGGCACCCTGCATAACGTGAAACACCAAGCCCCCGGTGACGGGGCTCGCCTCGGCTAGACGAACCTCCACCTCCTGCGTCAGGCGGAATTCGAGCCCGTTGCGCCGCCCGGTCAGGGTCTGACGCGCCTCGTCATGGATGTAGAAATCGTCGGGCAGGCTCGAAATCGGCACCAACCCGCTTGCACCGCTGTCCAGCACGGTGACGAACAGGCCAAAGCGGATCACTCCGGAGATCCGGGCTGCGAAATGCTGGCCGACCTTGTCCGTCATGAACGCCGCCAGGTAGCGGTCAATCGCGTCCCGTTCCGCAAGGGCCGCGCGCCGCTCGGTCGCGGTGATGTGCTCGCAGGTATCGGCCATCCCGCCATGATCTTCCGCCGCCAGCCCGCCCGGCCCGAGTTTCAGCCCGGCGATCAGCGCGCGATGAACGAGTAGATCGGCATAGCGGCGAATCGGGCTGGTGAAATGGGCATATTGCGACAGTGCCAAGCCAAAATGGCCAATATTGTCGATATCATAAGCCGCCTGCATCTGGCTGCGCAGCATCACTTCGCTCACCAGCACGGACGCTTCGGTGCCGGAGACCTTCTTCAGCACATGATCCAGGTCACGCGGATGGATTTTATTGCCCGGCGGCAGAGAAATGTCGAAACCGTGCAGGAAGGTGCGCAGGTTCTCGAGTTTCTCCTCCGACGGCGGCGGGTGGATGCGATAGACGCAGGGCTGGTGCAGCCGCTCCAACTCCTCGGCCGCGCAGACATTGGCCAGCACCATGAACTCCTCGATCAACCGATGGCTGTCGAGTCGCGGGCGCGGTGCGACGGAGGCCACCTTTCCCGCGTTATCGAGCGTAACCTTGCGCTCCGGAAGATCGAGATCGAGGGTACCCCGCGCATTGCGCGCACCAAGGAGCACCCGGAACGCCGCATACAGCGCCGGAACCGGCAAGCCGAGGTCGTCGCCCCGATCCTGCGCCGCCTGAACCTCCTCGTAGGTCAGCCGGGCCGCCGAACGCATCAGGCCACGGCCGAACCGATGGGTCGTCTTGCGCCCCTGTCCGTCGATGCTCATTTCCACGAACAGGCACCCGCGATCCTCGTTGGGCCGCAAACTGCACCACCCGTTCGACAGCGCCTCCGGCAGCATCGGCACCACGCGATCAGGGAAGTAGCAGGAATTGCCCCGCGTGCGCGCCGTTCGATCAAGCGGGCTGCCCGGCCGGACGTAGTGCGCCACATCGGCGATCGCCACCATCAGGCGGAACCCGTCGCCCTCGTGCGCCGCAAACACCGCATCGTCGAAATCACGCGCATCCTCGCCATCAATCGTCACCAGCGGAACGGCACGCAGATCGGTCCGCCCCCGCACGGTGACGCCCTTGGCCTTGGCCGCCTCTGCCAGCGCCTCGGCGGAAAACTCGGTCGGGATGTCATGCGTATGGATCACAATCAGCGACACCGAGCGGGCATCCCCCAAAGCTCCCAGCCGTTCGATCACCCGAACCGGCTTGAGCCCGAAGCCCCCCCCCGGCAAGGGTGCTGCCAGCACGATCTCCCCGGCCTCTGCCCCGCCGGCCTCGCCGAACGGCACCGCCCACTCCGCCTTTGCGCGCCGATCGGTCGGAACCACGCGATCGCCATGGGGACTAGGCCGGAACACCCCGATCACCCGCCCTGGCGTCTCGCTCAGGCGCTTTAGAGTGCGCCCCTCGTACTTGCCCCCGCCGATCGGTTTGAGCCGCGCCACCACCTTCTCGCCCGGCGCCAGAGCAGGCCGCCCGCGCGGCTCCGGGGCCATCAAGATCATCGGCGGCGGGCCGTCGCCTTCCCACTTCACCGGCTTGGCCACCGCCTCCCCGTCCGGATCAGTGCCGGTGATCTGAACCACCATCGACTCCGGCAGACGGCCGGGCGCGGTGAAGCGGCGATGACCTGCAGGCGCGACATTGCCCTCATGGGCCAAGCTTTTCAGGATGCCACGCAGCGCCACCCGATGCTCGGGGCCGAGATTAAAGTGTTGGCTGATCTCGCGCTTGCCGACACGCCCGGGGGCGGCATCGATAAAGCGCTTGATCTCGGCGCGGCTCGGCACCCCCTCCGCGCGCCGGGCGGGTCGGGGTGGCTTTTTCATCCTAGCTTCCAGACTTCGTCGCGGCGGCCTTCTTTGCGACAGGCTTCTTCTTGACTGCCGGCTTTTTTGCAGCCGGTTTTCCCGCCGCAGCCGCTTTGGCGAGTTTGGGTTTGTCCGACTTCGCCGCAACCGACTTGGGCGCGGCCTTCGCCCCCTTGCGCGCCGCAAACCCGCGCGGCTTCAGTATCTTGCCCTTCTCGGCCAGCAGCGCCACTGCCTGCTCCAGCGTGATGTCGTCCATCGTCAGTTCGCGCGGCAAAGTGGCGACCGTATTGCCGTGCTGGACATAGGGGCCGAACCGCCCCTTGCGCACCAGCACCGGTTCCTTGTCCTTGGGATGCCCGCCCATGGTCCGCACCGAGGCGAGTTTACGCGCCAGCACATCGATCGCGCGATTGAGGCCAACCACGAGAACGTCGTCGTCCTTGTCGAGCGAAGCGAACACGCCACCCATCTTCACGAACGGCCCGAACCGCCCGATCCCGGCCTCGATCGGCTCCTGCGTCTCAGGATGGATCCCCACCAGGCGCGGCAGGCTCAACAGCCCGAGCGCCTGCTCCAGCGTCACCGTGTCGCCCTCAACGCCCTTGGGCAACGATGTCCGCCGCGGCTTGGCCTTGCTCCCCGCGACCTGCTCACCCTGCTGGACATACACGCCATAGGGCCCACGCCGTACGGTGACGGGTTCGCTGGTTTCGGGATGATGCCCAAGCTCGCGCATCCCTTCCTTCAGCGTGCCGCCATCCTCCTCGTTGCCGTCCATCGCGAGGCGGCGGGTGTACTGGCATTCCGGATAACTCGAACAGCCGATGAAGCTGCCGTGCCGCCCCAGTTTCAACCCAAGCCGCCCTTTGTTGCAGGACGGGCAACCCCGCGGATCAGTCCCATCCTCCCGGACCGGAAAGAAATGCGGGCCCAGATCGGCGTCGAGCGCATTGATCACGTCACTGATCTTGAGATCGCGCGTGCTGTCGATCGCCTGATGGAACTGCGCCCAGAACGACCGCATCACCGCGCGCCAGTCGGCCCGCCCGCCCGAAATGTCGTCAAGCTGCTCCTCGAGGCCGGCAGTGAAGCCGGGATCGACATAGCGCTCGAAAAAGCTGGTCAGGAACGCCGTCACCAGTCGGCCACGGTCCTCCGGCACAAAGCGCTTCTTGTCGAGCTTCACGTAGTTGCGGTCCTGCAACACCGTGAGAATCGAGGCGTAGGTGGAGGGTCGGCCGATGCCGAGTTCCTCCATTTTCTTCACCAGACTCGCCTCGGAATAGCGCGGCGGCGGTTGGGTAAAATGCTGGTCGGCCCTGACGAACGGTGCCTGTCCCTGGCGCAGCGGATCGCGCTCGCGCATCGGCGGCAGCATCTTGTTGTCGTCCTCGCCCTCCGCGTCGTCCTGGTCCTCGCGATACAGCTTGAGGAAGCCATCGAACGCCAGGATCGAGCCATTGGCACGCAATCGCGGCCCCTGCGGCTGAGCGGGATCGGCGACATCGACCGCGACCTGATCGAGTTCGGCCGACTGCATCTGGCTTGCCACCGCCCGCTTCCAAACCAATTCATAGAGCCGTTTCTGGTCGGGCGTGAGGTGCACCGCCGCCTGGTCCGGCGTCAGTCCCACGTCAACGGGGCGGATCGCCTCATGGGCCTCCTGCGCGTTCTTGGCGCGGCTGGTGTATTCGCGCGCCGCGCCGGGCAGGTAGTCCTTGCCATAGGTCTCCAGCACATGGCCGCGAATGGCGGTCACCGCCTCGCTGGCCATCTGCACGCCGTCGGTCCGCATGTAGGTGATCAGGCCGACCGTATCACCGCCGATATCGACGCCCTCATAGAGCCCTTGGGCCACGCGCATCGTCTGCTGCGCCCCGAAACCGAGCTTGCGCGAGGCCTCCTGCTGCAGGGTCGAGGTGGTGAATGGCGCCGGCGGATTGCGCTTGACCCGCCTGCGCTCAACGGTGGCGACCGAAAAATCTCCGGCTGCGACCTCCGCGCGGGCGCGCTCGGCCAATGCCGCGCTGTTGAGGTCGAACTGGTCGAGCCGTTTGCCCTGCAGATGGGTCAGCCGCGCAGTAAACGGGGCGCCTGCCGGCGTCAGCAGGGCAGCATCGATCGTCCAGTACTCGCGCGGTCGGAAAATCTCGATCTCCGCCTCACGTTCGCAAATCAGCCGCAACGCGACAGACTGCACACGCCCGGCCGACCGGGCACCGGGCAGCTTGCGCCAGAGCACCGGCGACAGATTGAAACCCACCAGGTAATCCAGCGCGCGGCGCGCGAGATAGGCGTCGATCAACGGCTTATCGAGTTCGCGCGGATGGGCGATCGCGTATTGCACCGCGTTGCGGGTGATCTCGTTGAAGGTGATGCGATGCACCACCACGCCCTTCAGCGCGTTTTTATCCGCCAGCATCGCTTGCACATGCCAGGAAATCGCCTCCCCCTCGCGATCCGGATCGGTCGCAAGGTAGAGGGTCTTGGCACCCTTCAGCGCCTTGACGATGGCCGCGACCTGCTTGTCGCCGCGGGCATCGGCCTCCCAGTCCATGGCAAAATCCTCGTCCGGGCGCACGCTGCCGTCCTTGGGCGGCAGGTCTCGCACATGGCCGAAGCTGGCAAGCACGTTGTAGCCGCCCCCAAGATACTTGTTGATTGTCTTGGCTTTGGCGGGCGATTCGACGACGACGACGTCCGACATTTTGCTCCGTTCGAGGCGACGCGGAACCAGCGATTCACGCCTGCGGCCTACTGGCCCTCGGCGATCGCGGTCTAGCCGCCCTGTCCTGCAACCAGTGCCACCCGGTGACCGGGCAGCGTCTCAACACGCCCCGCAAGTTCCAGGTCGAAGAGGATCGACATGACCGAGGACGCCGTTAGTTGGCAGCGCCGGATCAGATCGTCAACTCCAACCGGTGTTGGTCCAAGCAGTTCGACCACCATCTGCTCCGCCCGCATGCGGTCCGAGGACGACAAATCAGGCCTGCCCCACCCCTCCGCGAACCCGGCTGGTACGCCCGGTGCCACCGGCTCGGAGATCGCCCGTCCCAGCACCGACAGCACGTCAGCAGCACTTTCAATGAGGTTGGCACCGTCTCGGAGCAGCGCATTGCCGCCCCGGCAGCGCTCATCGAGCGGCGAACCCGGTACTGCGAATACCTCCCGATTGGCCTCGGTTGCCAGCCGGGCCGTAATCAGGCTCCCCGATTTCAAGGCTGCCTCGATCACCACCACGCCCAGCGACAAGCCTGCGATCACCCGGTTGCGCCGCGGGAAATGCCGCGCCTGGGCAATCGTCCCGGGTGGCATTTCCGCGACAACAGCGCCCTCCCGACCGATCCGCGTCTGCAAAGCAGCATTTTCAGGCGGATAGGCGATATCGATACCCCCGGCAACACAGGCTACCGTTACCCCCTGGGTCAACGCCCCCGTGTGCGCAGCCGCATCGATCCCCCGCGCCAGGCCAGACACCACCACAACACCCGCCGCCGCCAAATCGGCCGCAATCATCTCTGCCAACCGCCGCCCATTGCCCGATGCATTGCGCGCCCCCACCAACGCAACCGCGGGGCGTTGCAGCAGCGCCGCATCCCCCGCCACCGCCAGCACCGGCGGCGGATCGGCGGTCTGTGCCAGCAGAACGGGGTAGGCAGGCGTGCCGAAATACAGCAACTCCGCGCCAATCCGGCCAACCTCCTCGATCTCACGCTCCGCCGAGGCCCGATCCGGCACCACCAGCGCCCCACGCCGCCCGGCATTGCGCGCCAAATCCGGCAGCCCCTCGATCGCTGCTGCCGCTGTGCCGAAGCGTGCAAGCAGTCGCCGATAGGTGACCGGACCGACCCCCTCCGTCCGCGCCAGACGAAGACGGTCGGGCGCATCAATCACTTTTTCGTGCCTATCCGCGGTTCGGTGCCGGCGATCAGCCGCACAATGTTGTCCTTGTGTCGCAAAAACACGAACCCGGTGATCGCCAGCGCCAACCCGAGGATCGGCTGCGGCGCATCGAGAAACCAGGCCAGAACCGGCATCGACGCAAAGGAAATCAACCCGCTCGCTGAAGAAATCCGCAACAGCAAGGCGGACAACGCCCATACCCCACACCCCGCGAGGCCAATCAGCGGATTGGCAGCAATCAACACGCCAAACCCCGTCGCCACGCCCTTGCCGCCCCGAAACTTCAGCCACACCGGATACATATGGCCTAACACCGCCGCAAACCCGCCCAGGAACATACCGCCCGTGCCCCCAAGACGAGCGCAGATCAGCACCGCCGCCGCCCCCTTTAGGGCATCGAGCAGCAACGTCCCGGCCGCCAGGCCCTTGCGCCCGGTGCGCAGCACATTGGTCGCGCCGATACTGCCCGATCCGATCTTGCGCACATCCCCAACACCGCCCGCCATAGTGAGCAGCAGCCCGAACGGGATCGAGCCCAGGACATAGCCGATCAGCAGTACAGAGATACCACCGCTCATCCAAACACCCTCCGCCCCGCCTTCCAGGTGCCAATCACCTGTCCCTCGACCGCCCGCCCGTCAAAGGGCGTGTTCTGCGCCCGCCCCGGCAAGGCGCCCGATTGGATCTGCCAAGCCGCGTCAAGGTCGAACAGGCATAAATCAGCGCTGCTCCCCCTCGCCAACGTCCCGCCCTTTGCACCGAGCAGCCCCGCCGGCCCGCATGTCAGCAACCCCAGGGCGCGCGACACATCGAGCGCCCCGCCATGCACCTGCGCCAGCGTCACCGCCAGCAGCGTCGCCAGCCCCGCCCCGCCGGGCGCCGCCTGAGCAAATGGCAGCCGCTTGTCATCGGCATCGCGCGGCTGATGGTCCGAGGCGATCGCATCGATCGTCCCGTCCACCACCGCAGCCAACACCGCGAGCCGGTCCGCCTCACACCGCAAAGGCGGCGACAACTTGGCATAGGTGCGGAAATTGCCGATCGCAGTCTCGTTGAGGTCGAAATAAGGCGGCGCGGTGTCACACGTCACATCGAGCCCCTGCGCCTTGGCCATGCGGATGAGGTCGATCGCCTCCCCGGTCGAGACATGAGCGAAATGCAGCGATCCTCCGGTCATCCGCAACAGCCGCAAATCGCGCGCCACCATCAACGCCTCAGCCGCCGGATGAATGGCGGGCAGCCCCAGCCTGGTCGCCAACTCGCCAGACGTCGCAGCTCCGCCCTCAGCGAGCGAGGGATCCTCCGGGTGCTGCACCACGCGGGCGCCGAATCCTTTTGCATAGGCCAGGATCAGCCGCATCATGCGCGCCGAGCCGATCGCCCGTGCACCATCGGTGAACGCCACCGCCCCGGCCTCGCGCAGCAGCCCAAGCTCGGCCAGTTCCTCGCCGCGGCACCCCTTGGTTGCCGCACCATAAGGCAGAATGGTGAGGCTGCCGGTCTCCTCGCCCCGCGCCCGCAAATGGCGCACCAGCGCCGGGTCATCGATCGCCGGCTTGGTGTCAGGCAGCGCCGCCAAGGTGGTGATCCCCCCCGCCGCCGCCGCCACCGCCGCCGAGGCGATGGTCTCGCGATATTCCCCCCCGGGCTCCCCCACCTCGGCCCGCATATCCACCAGCCCAGGGCACAGGATCGCCCCATCCCCGTCGATCACCTGCGCGCCCTCGGGCCGCCCGAGCCCGCCGCCGAGATCGGCAATCCGCCCATCGCGCACGAGCAGCGCCCCATGCTGATCGAGCCCTGCGGCCGGATCGATCAATCGGACATTCTCGATGATCACATCAATCATTGCGGCTGCTCCGGCGGGCCAGGATATCGAGCACGGCCATCCGCACCGCCACCCCCATCTCCACCTGCTCCTTGATCAGGCTGCGCACCGGGTCATCCGCCACGTCCGATGCGATCTCCACCCCCCGGTTCATCGGCCCCGGATGCATCACCAGCGCGTCCGGCTTGGCGCAGGCCAGCTTTTCGGCATCGAGACCATAGAAGCGGAAGAATTCGCGGAACGACGGGATCAGCCCCCGCGTCATCCGCTCCTTCTGCAGCCGCAGCATCATCACGATGTCGCAATCCCGCAGCCCCTCGCGCATGTCATGGAACACCTCGACACCAAGCCGCTCGATCTCCGTCGGCATCAACGTCGGCGGCCCGATCACCCGGACCCGGCTGCCCATCGCCGAGAGCAAAAAGATGTTGGACCGCGCCACCCGGCTGTGCAGCACATCACCACAAATCGCCACCGTCAGCCCCTCGAGCCGCCCGCGCCGCCGCCTGATCGTGAGCGCGTCGAGCAGTGCCTGGGTGGGGTGCTCATGCATCCCGTCGCCAGCGTTGATCACCGCAGCATCCACCTTGCGCGCCAGCAGCGCCGGCGCCCCCGAGTCCCCATGGCGCACCACCAGCAGGTCGCAGTTCATCGCATTCAAGGTGGCCGCCGTATCCAGCAGTGTCTCGCCCTTGTTCACCGAGGACGTGCTGACCGACATATTGATCACATCGGCGCCCAGTCGCTTGCCCGCCAATTCGAAACTCGTGCGCGTGCGCGTCGAATCCTCGAAGAACAAATTGATCAGCGTGCGCCCGCGCAGCAGATCACGCTGCGTCTTGCCGGACCGGTTGAGCAGCGCATAGCTCTCGGCCAGGTCGAGCATCGTGTCGATCTCAGGCGGATGCAGGCCCTCGATCTGGAGCAGATGGCGATGTGTCAGGGGCAAGGTCGGGAGTCCCGCTAAATACCCGGATACGTTACAGGGCGCGGGGCCATGGAGCTAGAGTGGCCGAGACAGATCTCTGCCCTCCGTACGCAAAACGAGGCCCGCCATTGCCGACGGGCCTCGGTTCAAGCCAGACGCCTCAGCGGCGCCACCAGCCCCGCTTGGGCGGTGCCTCGGGCACGCCATCTTGACCCAGCACAACCGGACGAACCGCCGGGCCGACAACAGGCGCCTGCGGCTCTGCCGGAGCGGCCACCGGCTCCAGCACGACCTGCGCTTCGGCTACCGCCTCGACCGCTGCAGGCGCAACCGCGACGGGCGCAGCTGCCACGGGTTCGGCCACGACGGGTTTGGCCACTATGGGTTCGACCACGACGGGTTCGACCACGATGGGCTCAGCCGCCACGGGTTCGGCCACGACAGGTTTGACCTCAACGCGTTCAGACACAACCGGCACCGCCTCAACCAGCACCGGCGCAGGGGCAGTCGGAAGCATCGGAGCAGGCGGAGGGGCGGCGGCTGCAGCGGCACGCTGGGCTTCAGCCTGTTCGATCAGGTCGAAGATATCCATCACATTCTGCCCGCCAAACGGATCAGCCGGCGTCGGCCCGTTATAGGCGGGGGCAACATAGGCTGGAGCGGCATAAGCGGGTGCCACAGGAACCGGAGCAGCAACCGCCACCATCGGCTCCGGCGCGGCCGCCGCAGTTGCGGGCGCCTCGTCGCCGTCCTCGATCTCGACGCCGTTCTCGTCACGACGACGACGACGTCCACCGCGACGCCCGCGCCGGCGAGACCGTGCCGGTGCGCCGTCATCGAGCGCCGTTTCGAGCGGGGGCTGCTCCGCCTCGGCCGGATCGACCACCAACACCTCGGGGGCCGCATCCGCGTCAGGATCGATCAGCACCGGTTCGCCATCGCCATCAACCGCCAACAGCGGAAGCACTTCGGACACATCCTCGTCCGAGACCACGCCAGGATCAGCCGCACCGGTTTCGGCACCCTCGCCATCCTCACGCCGCCCGCCACGCCGACGGCGACGACGGCGGCGACCACGCTCCTCCTCCGTACCCTCTTCAGCAGGCCGCTCATCCGAGGCCCGTGCCTCAGAACTCCGCCCTGCCGAAGCACGACCCTCGGATGAACGGGGTTCGGAAGCACGCGCCGCAGGCACCTCGCTCACAATCTCCTCGGCTTCGTCTTCGCTGAACGAGACGTCGTCATCCTCCTCGATCGCATCGAACACCGGCACCACCGGCGCCACCGTCACCGCCAGCATCGGCCGCTCGCCAGGCTCCAATGTCCGTTCCCGCACGATGCGCAACTGCGCCGCACTCAGGCTTTCATCCGGACTGAAATGCACCCGCATGCCCGTGCGCATTTCGATGTCCGTCAGCCGGTCCCGCTTGTGGTTGAGCAGATAGAACGCCACCGTCCCCGAGCAATGCACCGTCACCAGCGCCGAGCGGGATTTCGCGCCCTCCTCCTCGATCGCACGCAACACATGCATCGCGCTGCTCTCGGTGGAGCGCACATGGCCCAATCCGCCGCAATGCGGGCAGGTGATGAAGTTGGTCTCCGTCAGGCTTGGCCGCAGCCGCTGGCGGCTCATCTCCAGCAGCCCAAAATGGCTGATCGAGCCCACTTGGATCCGCGCACGATCGTTCTTGAGCGCTTCCTTCAAGCGGCGCTCGACCATCGCGTTGTGCTTCTTCGACTCCATGTCGATGAAGTCGATCACGATCAGCCCGGCCAGATCGCGCAGCCGCAACTGCCGCGCAGCCTCCTCGGCCGCCTCGAGATTGGTCTTGAGTGCGGTCTCCTCGATGTTGCGCTCCCGCGTCGCACGTCCCGAGTTCACGTCGATCGCCACCAGCGCCTCGGCCTGGTTGATCACCAGGTATCCGCCGGACCGAAGCTGCACAGTCGGCGACAGCATCGAGTCGAGCTGCGCCTCCACACCCATCCGGCTGAACAGCGTTTGTCCGCCATTGTCGGCGGCCCGCCATTGAATGACCTTGCGAGCATGCGCCGGCATCAACATCCGCATGAAATCATGGGCCGCCTTCCACCCATCGGCGCCATCGACCAGAACTTCGTCGATATCACGGGAGTAGCCATCGCGGATCGCCCTCTTGATGAGGCTGGCCTCCTCATAGATGAGAGCCGGCGCCGCCGAGCGCATCGTGTGCTCGCGGATATCGTCCCACAGGCGCATCAGGTATTCGCAATCCCGCGTGATCTCCGGCTTCGGCCGGGCCGCACCCGCCGTGCGCACGATCAGCCCCATGCCCTGCGGAACCTCCAGTTCGGCGGTGATCTCCTTGAGCCGCCGGCGATCCGAGGCAGAGGTGATCTTGCGCGAAATACCGCCGCCGCGCGGCGAATTCGGCATCAGCACGCAGAACCGCCCAGCCAGAGAGATATAAGTCGTCAGCGCCGCGCCCTTCGAGCCGCGTTCTTCCTTGACCACCTGGATCAGCAGGATCTGGCGGCGACGGATCACCTCCTGAATACGGTAGTTGCGCAACATGCGCGACGAACGGCGAGCGGCGGCCTCTTCGGCGCCATTGCCCTCGAATACGTCGCTCTCGCCGCCGAACGATTCGGGCGGGGGCCCGTCGGGCGAAGGGATATCGAGTTCGGCATCATAACCGCCAGCCTCGTCGGCTGCTTCCTGCTCGCCTGCCGCCGCGCTCTCGGCCGCTTCCGTCTCGCGCCCATCCACGTCTCGCGCTTCGGACTCACCGGCCTGCCCTTGGCCGGCATCCGGCTCGAAAGCCCCGTAGGTGACTTCGTTGTAGGTCACCGCAAGCGCCATCTCGCCCTGCACCGGCACGGTCGCATCGTCCATCGTCGCGGCGCGCGCCACCGGACGCGCCGCCGGGTTTTCCCCGGCAGCACGATCCTCGGCTTCCTCCTCGGCGCGGGCCTCCTCGGCCTGCATGGCGATCAGGCGCTGCCGGTCAGCCACCGGAATCTGATAGTAGTCGGGATGGATTTCGCCAAAAGCGAGGAACCCGTGGCGCCCGCCGCCATACTCAACGAATGCGGCCTGGAGCGAGGGTTCAACCCGCACCACCTTGGCAAGATAGATATTACCCTTCAGCTGCTTCTTGGTCGACGTCTCAACGTCGTAATCCTCGAGGCGATTACCGTCCAACACCACAACGCGGGTTTCTTCCGCGTTGGTGGCATCCAGCAACATGCGCTTGGTCATTAAGCCCTGAACTCCGGTGGACCACGCGCGCGAATGCCGCTCCTGCGGCACGCGCGCGGCGCGATCGTGATGACGGAAGGGGCGGACCCGATCGCAGGAGTGGCAGGGAAAAAAGCCTATCGATCGATGTGCGTGCGCACGCGTCACAACCCCGACGGACGGACCCAGCAGTGCTGGTATCGACGGCCCAAGAGGTGCAAAACGGCATGGCGATCATCGGACCCTGTGTCTGCGGTCGGGTGGCACGCCTGTCTCGGGCGCGCCGCCCCGGTGGAAATACATGCCGGCCGAAACCTCGACCCCCGCGGCCACGCGGCGCTGCCGCGTTTGTGTCGCGCACGCAAAGGGGCGGCGCAATCGCACTGGCTTGCCGGCGCTGACAGCGCGCGGCGCGAGCGATGACGGGTACGACAGCTCGCAACCGGTACCTCGCCAATCTGGCCGGTGCCCTGCATCGCAGCCGCCGGATCACCACGAAACGACGCTTGCGCACCGTCTCGGTAGCATCACCGAAGCACCTCACCATGGCCCAAACCCAAGCCTTTCGCAAGCGCGCTGACATTGCACCGCAAAGAATCGCCGCAATCAACAACTAGCGTGCAGTTCCGAAAGTTATTTGTTAGGATTCGACACCACGTGTCCCCGGAGAACCGCCCTTGCTTTCCCGCCGCTTCTTCATCGGCGCCGGCGTCACCGCCCGGCTCGTGCTTCCCGAGTCCGCCTTAGCCGCAGCGCCCGGGCCGAAAACCCGGCAACACGCCGCCGAGGCAAAGCCAGCCGTCACTCTGCCCCTTGTCGTGCTTGACCCGGGCCACGGCGGCAAGGACCCCGGCGCCATCGGCTTCTCCGGCACCTTCGAAAAGCACGTTGCCCTTGCCGCCGCCCTCGAACTTCAGCGCCAACTCCTCGCCAGTGGCCGCTACCGGGTGGAACTCACCCGCACCAGGGACGTTTTCATCCCCCTCGAACAGCGCGTCGCCATCGCCCAGCGCAAATCCGCCGCCCTCTTCGTGTCCATGCACGCCGATGCCATGACCGATCACACCGTGCGCGGCGCCAGTGTCTACACCTTGAGCGACGGCGCGTCGGATGCTCAAACCGCAGCCCTTGCCCGGCGCGAAAACGCCGCCGGCGTCGGCGGCGCCCTTGTGCTCGGCGGCTCGCCCGAAGTCTCCCGCATCCTCGGCAACCTGGTTCGCCAGGAAACCCGCCAAGGCGCCAGCCGCATGGCCCGCAAGATCGTGAGCGAACTCGGGCGTGACCTACCCCTGCTGCAAAACCCCAACCGCCACGCCGGCTTCATGGTCCTCAAATCTGCCGACATCCCCAGCGTGCTGGTCGAAATGGGCTTCATGTCCAACAAATCGGACGAAGCAGCCCTGCGCCAGCCCGCCCATCGCGCCCGCGTGGCCAGCGCCATGCGCCGCGCGGTTGATGCCTGGTTCGAACCAAACCGCGCCCCAGGCCCCCAGGCAACGCAGCCTCAGGCAAAAGGCTGACGCGAAAAGCTACCCTCCGGCGGCCGACTTGGTGTAATGCGGAAATCATGAGCGAACCCCTGACCGCCGGCGCGCCCCTTGGCGGGCGCCGCGCCTCGCGTGCCGCCACTTCCCCCGATCCGGCGGCACCCGATCCCGCGCCCGTCCTCCCACCCGAACCGACGCCCGACCCGGCGCCGAAGCCGCCCCGCGCGTCGCGCAAACCGCCCCCCTTCGGCTGGATACGCCGCATCGTCACCATCATCAGCACCCTCGTCGTGATCGGTGCCGTCGGCGCCGCCTGCGCGCTCTACATCGGCTATCAGAAATACAGCGCCGACCTGCCCGACGTTGACGGCCTGCGCAGCTACCAGCCTCGCGTCATGAGCCGCGTCTACACCGCCGACTCTCGCCTCCTCGCCGAACTCGCCACCGAACGGCGCATGTTTGTTCCCGTCCCCGCCATCCCCGAGATCGTCAAGCGCGCCTTCATTTCTGCCGAAGACCAGAACTTCTATACCCACAAGGGCATCGACCCGCTGGCCATCGCCCGCGCCATCGTGGTGGACGTGATGAACTACGGCCAGGGCAAGCGCCCCATCGGCGCCTCGACCATCACCCAGCAGGTCGCCAAGAACATGCTGCTCGGCAACGAGGTCTCCATCGCCCGCAAGGCCAAGGAGATGATCCTCGCCGCCCGCATCGAGCAGTCCCTCAGCAAGGACCGTATCCTCGAACTCTACCTCAACGAGATCTACCTCGGGCTTCAAGCCTATGGCGTCGCCTCAGCCGCGCAAGCCTATTTCAACAAGCCGCTTGACGAAATTACCATCCCAGAAGCCGCCTTCCTTGCCGTCCTGCCCAAGGCCCCCAACAACTACAACCCGTTCCGCCAACCAGAGGCCGCTCGCGCCCGGCGTGACTACGTGCTGGACCGCATGGCCGACGACAAGGCCATTACCGCGGAGCAGGCCGCCATCGCAAAAACCACCCCGATCTCGCCCTCCGCGTTCCGCCGCCCCGAAGTGGTGGCCGGCGGTGATTATTTCGGCGAGGAAGTCCGCCGCACCCTGATCGAGCGCTACGGTGCCGAGAAAACCACCCAGGGCGGCCTCGTCGTCCGCACCACTCTCGACCCCGCTTTGCAGATCGCCGCCGACCGCGCCTTGCATGACGGCCTCATGCGCTACGACCGCGCCCGCGCCGGCTGGCGTGGCCCCGTTTCCCACACCGCCCCCACGTCCGATTTCCGGCAATCCTGGGCCAATACGCTGGCTGCCGCCGCCCGTCCCGCGGGCATGCTGCCCGAATGGCGGCTGGCCGTGGTCATCGAGGCAACGGACGCCGAAGCACGCGTCGGCTTTATGGAACGGGTCCCCGGCACCACCGTCCAGCAGCCGCGCATCCTCCCCCTTCCATTCGCCGATCTCGCCTGGGCCCGCCCGGCACGGGACGGCAAACTCGGCCCCGTGCCCAAGCGCCTCGCCGAGGTGATCCAGCCCGGCGACATCGTCATGGTCGAACCCACCCAAGCCACCCCCGCCCAAGGCCGCACCCCAGCCCGCCCCGAACGCGCCACCCTGCGCCAGATCCCTCTCGTCCAGGGCGCCCTGGTCAGCCTCGACCCCGCCACCGGCCGCGTCCTGGCGCTCGCCGGCGGCTGGAGCTTTGAACTGAGCCAATACAACCGCGCCACCCAGGCCAACCGCCAGCCCGGTTCCAGCTTCAAGCCGTACGTCTATCTCACCGCCATGATGCGCAACATCTCGCCCTCCCAGCGCGTGCTTGACGCCCCTTTCGTGGTCGACCAGGGCGCCGCCGGCAAATGGCGCCCGCATAACGACGAGGAGGATTTCAACGGCCCGATGCCGCTGCGCGTCGCCCTCGAGAAATCCGTCAACCTCGTCACCATCCGCCTCGCCGACATGCTCGGCATGAACGCAGTCGCCAAAACCGCCATCGACTTCCATGTCGTCGACGACATGCCCCGCGTCCTGCCGGCCTCGCTTGGCGCCGTGGAGACGACCGTCATGCGTCAGGCCGCCGGCTATGCCGTCCTCGCCAATGGCGGCCGCGAAGTCATCCCCACCCTTATCGACACCGTCCAGGACCGCGACGGCAAAGTGATCTGGCGCGCCCCTGGCCCGCAATGCATGGCCTGCACCGACCCGTCGCAAACCCCTCAGCTCACCGACACGCGCAAACAGATCGCCGACCCAGCCTCGGTCTTTCAGGTCGTCATGATGATGCAGGGCGTCATGCAACGCGGCACCGGCACAGCCGTCGCCGCCGGCATCAACCGCCAACTTGCGGGCAAAACCGGCACCACCAGCGACTTCACCGACGCCTGGTTCGTTGGCTTCAGCCCCGATCTCGTCACCGCCGTCTGGGTCGGCTTCGACAAGCCCTCCGAAACCCTCGGCATCAACGCCTTCGGCGCCACCACCGCCGGGCCCATCTGGCACGACTTCATGGCGACCGCCCTGGCCAGCCGCCCCAACCTCAAATTCATCCCCCCCACCGGTGTCACCCTCGCCGCCTGGGACAGCGGCACCGGCCAGGTCACCGACGCCTTCAAGCCCGGCCAGACCCCCGGCGCCTCCGCGGCCTCCATAGGCCGCCCTGCCGCAGCCGGCACCAGCACCGATCCACGCCCCAACAAACCTGCGGCTGGCGGGGTCGACAGCGACCTCGGCGGCCTGTACTAAAACGCCCCCAAACCAAATCGCCCATCCCGCCAACAGGTGTGAATCATGTCCGCCGAATCCGAATCCCTCAACGAACAGATCAAGCAGTCCGTCGCGCTGCTGAGGAGGCATCTTTGACTGGGATGTCGCCCTCCCCCGCCTCGAAGAACTGAACCACCGCGCCGAAGACCCCGATCTCTGGAACAAGCCGGCCGCCGCGCAGGAACTCATGCGCGAGCGCAACCGACTGGTCGGCCTGATCGAGGGCGTCCTGAAGCTCGAAACCGACGTCGCCGACACGCTCGAACTCATCGAAATGGCCGAGGCCGAGGCCGATCTGGCGATGGTCACCGATGGTATCAACGCGCTGAAACGCCTCGCCGAGGAATCCAAGGGGCGCGAAATCGAAAGCCTCCTCTCCGGCGAGGCCGACGGGTTCGACTGCTACGTCGAAGTCAACGCCGGCGCTGGCGGCACCGAAGCGCAGGACTGGGCCGAGATGCTCAAGCGCATGTATACCCGCTGGGCCGAAAAACACGGCTGCAAGATCCAACTGATCGAAGAGAGCGAAGGCGAGCAGGCCGGCATCAAGTCCTGCACCCTGCAGATCACCGGTCCGAGTGCCTATGGCTGGCTGAAAACCGAATCAGGCGTCCATCGCCTGGTCCGAATCTCGCCGTTTGACGCCGCGGCCCGCCGCCAGACCAGCTTTGCCTCGATATGGGTCTATCCCGTCGTCGATGACACCATCGAAATCGAGATCGACCCCTCCGATCTCAAGGTCGACACCTACCGCGCATCGGGTGCCGGCGGCCAGCACGTCAACAAAACCGAGTCAGCCATCCGCATCACCCACCTCCCATCCGGCATCGTCGTCGCCTGCCAAACCGACCGCAGCCAGCATCGCAACCGCGCCACCGCCATGGGCATGTTGAAAGCCCGGATGTACGAGGCCGAACTGCAACGCCGCGAAGCGATCAGCTCGGCACAGGAGGACGCCAAGACCGCGATCGGCTGGGGTCACCAGATCCGCAGCTACGTCCTCGCACCCTATCAGATGGTGAAGGACCTGCGCACCGGCGTTGAAAAAGGCAACCCGGACGCCGTACTGGACGGCGACCTTGACGCCTTCATGGCAGCGGCCCTCGCCGCCCGGGTCGGCGCAACCCGTAGCGACGCCTCAGCCCAGGCGCAGTAACGCAGATACCAAGCGGCTGGCCGGACGCGGAAGGGGTTAACCCTGCTCCGTCTCGCCGGTCGCGATGCCGACCAGCGCAGTGTGCCGCTTGATCACCACGATGCTTGAGGACGGGATTTCGATCAGCCCCTCGCCCTTGAGTTTGGTCAACGTCCGGCTGACCGTCTCGATGGTCAGGCCAAGATAATCGGCGATGTCATTGCGCGTCATCGGCAGCCGCACCGTCTCCGTCGGGCTCGGCTGATACCCGAGGCAATGCGTCGGCATATCCGCCCGCCCGATCAGGAACGACGCCAAGCGCTCCCGCGCCGTCTTGCGTCCAAGCAGCAGCATCTGCTCCTGCGCCGCCACCAACTCGTTGGACGCCACTTCAAGCAAGCGCTTTTCCATAGCCGGAAAATCGTCAAGCAGCACTCTCAGCTTCGGCCGCGAAAACCGGCATATCCGCATCGGCTCCAGCGCCTCTGCGCTGAACGAATAGGACGACGACACCGCAAGGCCAAGGAAATGGCCTGTGCCTGCAAAACCGGTAATCTGCCGCCGCCCATCCGGCAGCAGCTTGAACAACTTGGCGGTGCCCGATGTCACATTGAAAAAATGCTCCGCCGGATCGCCCTCCTCGATGAAACTACGACCGGGCTCAACTGTCATCTGGGTCGACAGCACCGCAAGCCGCTCGAGGTCCTTGCTGTCGATCGCGCTGCAAACGCTATAGGCTCGCGCGCCACAATGGGCACATGGCTCGTCCCGACGGCTCGGGTCCATAATCAGCGGTCGGATACGGGTCATCGACATTTACCATTCTCGGCGCTTGTTGTTCGCCGCCCCGTTCAATTGCTTTCAGTTCTTAAACGAGAAACAGCACGGCGTGAACAGCAAACTCGACGTATCAGACCATCGGCTTGATCTGTGTCAAGGCGGAGCAACCGGGTGGCGCAGAGATTGCGGCATCTTTCATCACATCCGGTCCCGGCCATGTCTGGCTTGTCGTGTCATCCATTGCCGCCAGAGCAGGCGTCCGCCGTCTTCCCCCTCGTGCGAGAAGCGATCCCGGGCCTGAACTTACGCGCATGGCTCCGCTTCGCCCGCCGCGCCGCGGACCCGAAGCGCGCCGGCCGCGAAGGGATCATCGTCGTCGTGCGCGCCCCCCGCACAATGCCTTGCGGCCTTTTCGTCTATCGCAAGGAGGCGGAACTCGGCCATGGCAGCGTCTTGGTCGCTGAGCACTTCGTCGCCGTCGACCTGCTCGATTCCGAACCCGTCATGCAGGCCTTGATTGCCGAACTGGATCTGCTCGCCAAGCGCCTCTGCTGCGGCGCCATCCGCACGATGGTGCTCAACCCCACCTCCTCGACCGCCGCCCAACTCGCCAACGCCGGCCACCGTCCCGCCGGCAGTTCCCTCTGGAAGGACATCCTGCCCTCCCAGGACAAGCCACCCCCCCGCTAGAGCGGCCCCGCTAGAGCGGGATACCTTCTGATAGGCGAATTCATCCCACTCTCGCTATTTGTTTGATCGCCCGGTTCAGACTTTTGGCAATTCCGCCAAAAATCATCAGGCTGCAACCCGCAGACGCTCTCCTCCGCGCCCCTGATCCGCACCCAGCGCCCTTGCCACCTCGCACGCCCGCGAGTGGAATGGACGAGATGAACCTCCCTCCCGCCAAATCCGCCGCCCTGCCGATCGTCCTGCTTGCCGCCGCCGGCTTCCTCTCCTCCGCCGGTGCCCGCGTGGTCGATCCTCTGCTTTCCGTCATCGCACGCGACTTTGCCACCACCGTTCCCGCGGTCTCCATCGTGGTGGCCGCCTATACCCTGCCCTACGGCCTCTGCCAGATCGCGATCGGCCCCTTTGGTGACCGTGTCGGGAAATTGCGCGTCATCCTGTGGGCGATGTTCGCCTTCGCACTGGCCACCGGCGCCTGCGCTCTGGCTGGCGGCGTCAACCAACTCGCCCTCCTGCGCATCGCCGCCGGCGCCGCAAGCGCCGCTGTCATTCCCGTCGGCATGGCCTATATCGCTGACGCCGTGCCCTACGCCGAACGTCAGGTCACCCTCAGCCGCTTCCTCAACGGCATCGTCCTCGCCCAACTCCTTGCCGGCCCCGTCGGTGGGATCTTCGGTGAATTCATCGGCTGGCGCGGCGTCTTCCTGATGCTCGCCATCGGGGGCATCATCCTCGCAATCGGCCTGCGCATGCGCCTTGCGCGTTTGCCCGACAAACGCGGCACCGCCGCCTTCAGCCTGGTCAACTACGTTGTCCTCGCCAAACATCCCCTGGCGCGGCGCATCCTGATCTGCGGCTGGCTTGATGGCGTTCTGCTGATGGGCTGCTTCCCGTTCCTCGCACCCTACATGCATGAGCGCTTCGACCTCACCTACGCCGTCGTTGGTCTCATCCTCGCCGGCTTCGGGGTCGGCGCCCTGGCCTACACCCGCTTCGTCCGCCGCCTCGTCGCCCGCCTTGGCGAACCGGGCTGCGTCCTGCTCGGCGGGTCCCTGATGGCCGGCGCCGTCGCCCTCGGCGTACTGAGCCCGGTCTGGTGGCTGTTCATCCCCGTCGAACTCGCCATGGGTTTCGGCTTCTACCTGCTGCATGGTGTGATGCAGGCCCGCGCGACCGAACTCCTCCCCCAGGCCCGCGCCACCGCGGTTTCAAGCTTCGCCTTCGTGCTTTTCCTGGGCCAATCCGTAGGCGCCCTCCTCCTCGCCGCCCTCATCGCCCATGGCGGCTACCTCACAGCCTTCCTCGCCGATGCCGGCGCCATTGTCGCGTTCACCCTTTATCTGGCCTCAGTCCTGCGCCGCCCAACCACCTGACGGCCTTGCGCTCCGAGGCACCTCGGCGCTACTTCCTGCCCGTCATACGTCGATAAAGAGGAGCAAGGCGCCATGCGCGTAAAGGATGTCAAAAAGGTCGTGCTGGCCTATTCCGGCGGGCTCGACACCAGCGTGATCCTGCGTTGGCTGCAAACCGTCTACAACTGCGAAGTCGTCACCTTCACCGCAGATCTCGGCCAGGGCGAAGAACTCGAACCCGCGCGCCGCAAGGCCGAAATGGCCGGCGTGAAGGAAATCTTCATCGACGATCTGCGCGAGACATTCGTGAAAGACTTCGTCTTCCCGATGTTCCGTGCCAACGCGCTCTATGAGGGCCAGTACCTCCTCGGCACCTCCATCGCCCGCCCCCTGATCGCCCAGCGCCAGATCGAAATCGCCGAAGCCGTCGGCGCTGACGCCGTAGCCCATGGCGCGACCGGCAAAGGCAACGACCAGGTCCGGTTCGAACTGGCCTATGCCTCCCTCAAGCCCGACATCAAGATCATCGCCCCCTGGCGCGAATGGGATCTGACGAGCCGCACCAAACTTCTCGAATTCGCCGAAACCCACCAGATCCCCATCGCCAGGGACAAGCGCGGCGAAGCCCCCTTCTCGGTGGACGCCAACCTGCTGCACTCCTCGTCCGAAGGCAAAATCCTCGAAGACCCCGCCATCGAAGCCGACGAGATGGTCTACCAGCGCACCATCTCCCCCGAAGACGCCCCGGACAAAGCCACCGTCATCACGGTCGACTTCGAACACGGTGACCCAACCGCCATCGACGGTATCCGCCTCTCCCCGGCCGCCCTGCTCACCCGCCTCAACGAGCTCGGCAAAGCCAACGGCATCGGCCGGCTCGACCTCGTCGAAAACCGCTTCGTCGGCATGAAATCCCGCGGCGTCTACGAAACCCCGGGCGGCACCATCCTCTACGCCGCCCACCGCGGCATCGAAACCATCACACTCGACCGCGAGGCCGCCCACCTCAAGGACAGCATCATGCCGCGCTACGCGGAGCTGATCTACAACGGCTTCTGGTTCGCACCCGAGCGCCGCATGCTCCAGGCTCTGATCGACGAAAGCCAGAAAAGCGTCACTGGTCGTGTCCGGCTAAAGCTTTATAAGGGCAACGCAACCATCATCGGCCGCGAGAGCCCCAACAGTCTCTACTCGATGAAGGTTGTCACGTTCGAAGAAGACCAAGGCGCGTACGACCAGTTCGACGCGCAGGGGTTCATCAAGCTCAACGCCCTCCGTCTGCGCATCGGCGCCTCGGCGGGCCGCAAAGGAGGAAGCCTGTAATGTCGATTTCCATGTACGGCGCATTGATGCCGATGGCCAAGACCCTGCTCAACGCACTCTCAGCCAACCTCCAGAAAGGCGCCGATCACGCCAAGGCCAAAGGCTTCGACGAAAGCGTCCTCGTCACCGCCCGCCTCGCGCCCGACATGTTCGCCCTCGCCCGCCAGGTCCAGATCGCCACCGACATGGCCAAGGGCGGCGCCTGCCGCCTCGCCGGCATCGAAATCCCGGCCTATGCTGACGACGAGACCACGATCGAAGCCCTCAAGACCCGCATCGCCAAAACCATCGCCCTGCTCGACAGCATCACGCCGGCCCAGATCGACGGCAGCGAAGAAAAGCCAATCGTGCTGAAAATGCGCGCCGGCGACGTTGCTTTCACTGGCCAAGGCTATCTGATCGGCTTCGTCATCCCCAACCTGACTTTCCACTGCACCACCGCCTATACCATCCTGCGTCACAACGGCGTCGAAATCGGCAAGCGCGACTTCCTTGGATCGAACTGAGCCGGAACAGACACAGAGCAAGGCGAGGGGCGCTGCCCCTCGACCCCCGCTGGGGACTGAGGGGGCCAAGCCCCCCTCGCCTTCCTTGTCTAGAGCCTGATGGTCTTTGGCGGGATCGCCAAAAAATCTGAACCAGGCGATCGATCAAAGAGTTAGAGCGGGACGCCTTCGCCTATCAAAAGGCATCCCGCTCTAGAGCCTGATGATTTTTGGTGGAATCACCAAAAATCTGAATCAGGCGATCAAACAAAGAGTTAGAGCGGGATACCTTCGCCTATCAGAAGGCATCCCGCTCTAAAGCTCAGGCCCAACCCCACTCGTGGATGTTCCAGGCGCAGTTGACGGTGTAGCCCGTGGGCTTCACGCCTTGAAGCTGCTTCTTCTTGAGGTTGCCTTGGTAGGTTCCGCCTTGGGGTGCGAACGGCACTTCCTCGGACAGGATTTCCTGCACCCGCGCGTAGGTTTTCTTGCGATCCTCAGTGTTGGACTGGGTCACCCCGAGTTCCAGCAA
>CANFKS010000034.1 GCA_947447625.1 Rhodospirillales bacterium
AAGATCGGCGCCTCCTCGTCCTTGTTGATGGCGACGATGACTTTGCTGTCCTTCATGCCGGCGAGATGCTGGATGGCGCCGGAGATGCCGATCGCGACATAGAGGTCGGGGGCGACGATCTTGCCGGTCTGGCCGACCTGGTAGTCATTCGGCACGAAGCCCGCGTCCACGGCGGCGCGCGAGGCACCGACGGCGGCGCCGAGTTTATCGGCGATCGGGTCGAGCAGCTTGAAATTGTCGCCGTTCTGCATGCCGCGGCCGCCGGAGACGACGACGCGGGCTGCGGTCAGTTCCGGGCGCTCGGATTTGGAGAGTTCGGCGCCGAGGAAGGACGAGATGGCAGGCGAGGCGACGGCGGCGACGGCTTCGATGCTGGCGGAGCCGCCTTCGGCGGCGACCGGATCAAAGCTCGCGGCGCGGACGGTGATGACCTTTTTGATATCGGAGGACTTCACGGTGGCGAGCGCGTTGCCGGCATAGATCGGGCGGACGAAGGTGTCGGCATCAACCACGGCGGCGATGTCGCTGATCGGCTGGCTGTCGAGCAGGGCGGCGAGGCGGGGCATGATGTTTTTGCCGACCGCAGTGGTGGCGGCGAGCAGGTGGGAATAGGCGGGCGCGAGCGAGACCAGCAGGGCGGCCATCGGCTCGGCCATCAGGTGTGCCGTATCGGCACCATCGGCAACCAGGACCTTGGAGACGCCGGGCAGCCGGGCTGCGGCCGCGGCGGCGGCGGCCGTGTCGGTGCCGGCGACGAGGACATGGACTTCGCCCAGGGCCACGGCGGCGGCCACGGCGGAGCGTGAGGGCTGCTTGATCGAGCCGGCTTCATGCTCGAGGAGAACCAGGGACGTCATGGTTAGATCACCTTCGCTTCGTTCTTGAGCTTGGCCACGAGTTCGGCCACCGAGGCCACTTTCACGCCGGCCTGGCGCTTCGGCGGCTCGGAGACCTTGACCACCGTGAGGCGCGGGGCGGGGTCGACTCCGAGATCTTCGGGCTTGAGGGTTTCGATCGGCTTTTTGCGCGCCTTCATGATGTTGGGCAGCGAGGCGTAGCGCGGCTCGTTGAGGCGCAGGTCGGTCGTGATGATGGCGGGCAGGGTGATTTCGACCCGCTCGAGGCCGCCATCGACTTCGCGCGTCACGGTCAGCTTGCCGTCGGTGGCTTCGACCTTGCTGGCGAAGGTGCCTTGCGCCCAGCCGAGGAGGGCTGCGAGCATGGGGCCGGTGGCGGACATGTCGTCATCGATGGCCTGCTTGCCGAGGATGATCATGCCGGGCTGCTCCTTGGCGGCGATGGCGGCGAGCAGCTTGGCCACGGCCAAAGGCTGCAGGTCGACATCGGTTTCCACCAGGATGCCGCGATCGGCGCCCATGGCGAGCGCGGTGCGGATGGTTTCAGCGCATGCGGCAACACCCAGGGAAACCGCCACGATTTCAGTGGCAACGCCCTTTTCCTTGAGCCGAACCGCCTCTTCGACGCCGATTTCGTCGAACGGGTTCATGCTCATTTTCACTCCGGCGGTTTCCACCCCGGTGCCGTCCGACTTCACTCGGACCTTGACGTTGTAGTCGACAACCCGCTTGACGGGGACGAGAATTTTCATGGAGTGCCGCGCCGCTTCCTGGAATTGAGACCCGGTGCCGGTCGGACAAGCCCGCCAGTGGCGAGCTTATCTTATTGCACCTGCGAAGGAAAATCGCCCGGACCCTAGTGCCGGGCCGCCGCTGCTGTCAAACGCCGCTGATGCAGGGCATATTGTTTCATGATTTCAGCATACTGATCAGCAGCATCGCAATGACCAGGGCGGCGGCCTGGAGAATCACGCGCCAGCGCATCAGGCGGTTGGACCGCGCCGGGTCGTTGCTGTTGCGGGCCATGCCGACCATGCCGAACAGCAGAACCCCGAGGGTGGCTGCCATGGCGATGACAAGAAGGACGATGAGAAACATGTGCATGACCAACTTTATACGACGCGATATCGGGCTCGCGGCAATCATCATTGACAAGCCAGGGTCGCGCATGATCCGCCTTGCCGCATGAAAACAGTTCTTTTCGTGCTTGCGCTGCTGACGGGACTGACGGCGGCGGCGCGCGCCCAGACGCCGCCCCCCCAAACTTTAGCGCCCCTGACCGCCCCTGCGGCAGGCGGGCTGACGGCGGCGCAGAGCCAACAGGCGCTCGATATCCTGAAGGATCCGGCGCGGCGGGCTCAGGTGATCAGCGTGCTGGAAGCAATCGCCAAGGCCGCGCCGGCGGCGGCGCGGCCGCCGGCCGCTGCCCCCTCCCCCGCCGCGGTTGCAGCACCTGCCGCGGCACCGGCCGCTTCGCCCGCGGAGACCGAGGGACGTGCGCTACACCTGGCGCCGGACAGTCTGGGGGCGGAGTTGATCGCCGATGTGTCGCACCGCATCGGGCGGCTGCCGGAGGATCTGCTGCTGACGGTCCGCACGGTGACGGATTTTCCGCTGCTGCTCAGTTTCGTCCAGCAACTCGTGACAGACCCGTGGTCGCAGCAGTTGATGCTGCAAACCGCCTGGCGCCTGGCGCTCATCCTGGGTGTCGGTCTCGCGGCGCACTGGGCGGTGCGCCGGTTGCTGCGCCGGCCCTTGGCGGCGCTGGCGGATCGGGCGGTCCGGCTTGAGGCGGAACGCGACGACGACGGCATCGCGCGCGCCGAGGCGGGGCAGACCGAACGGAGCGGGCCGGTGTTCGCCTCGCCGTTGCGCGTGGTGCGCCGCGTGCCGTCCGCCTCGCTGCGGATGCTGCTGCTGCTGCTGCCGATCGCAGCCCTGGTGGCGAGCAGCTACGCGATGCTGGGGGCCGGACTCGGCGCGGAGCCGGCGATCCGCCTCATCATCCTGGGCCTGTTGCACGCTTTTGCGCTGTGCCGTGTTGTCACCGCGGTGCAGCGCGGGCTGATCGGGCCTGGACTGCCAAGCCTGCTGCGGCTGCCCGACGCGGTGGCGGGCGCTGCGCTGGGCTGGACGCGGCGCCTCGCGGCGGTGGGCCTCTTCGGCTACGCGCTGGCCGAGGTCGGGCTGCTGTTCGGGCTGTATCGCATCGCCCATGACGCGCTGCTCAAGCTCGTGGTGCTGGCGATCTATCTGATGCTGGCCTTCATCATCCTGCGCCACCGCGCGGCGGTGGCCGGACTGATCCGGGCGCGGGCGGACACCAAGGGACCGGTCGCGGTGGTGCGCAACCATTTGGCGGGGCTGTGGCATCTGGTTGCGATCTTCTATCTGCTCGCGCTGTGGATGGTGTGGGCGCTTGCGGTGCCGGATGGGTTCTCGCGGCTGCTGCGCATCGCGCTGCTGACCGCGGCTGCTTTGGTTGCGGCGCAGCAGATCATCAATGCGGCACTCGCCGCGCTGACGCGCTGGACCCGGATTTCAGGCGATACCAGCGTTGCCTTGCCGGGGTTCGACCAGCGACTCGGCAGCTATCACCCGATGCTCCGGCTGGTCCTGCAGGTCGTGATCTGGAGCGCGGTCGGCATCGTGGTGCTGGAAATCTGGCACATCGACGCCTTTGCCTGGTTTGCGGCCGGGCATGTCGGCGCGCGGCTGATCTCGGCGCTGGTCGCCATCGGGGTGACGCTGGTGGCGTCGCTGGTTGTGTGGGAATTCGCCAATATCGGCGTCGAGCGTCACCTCGCTCGGCTGGCGCGCGAGGCGCAGTTGGCACGCTTGGCCCGGCTGCGCACGCTGCTGCCGATGTTGCGCACGGCGCTGCTCGTCACGATCTGCCTCGTAGCAGGGCTGACGGTGCTCAGCGAAATCGGCGTCAATATCGCCCCCCTGCTCGCCGGCGCCGGCGTGATCGGCGTGGCGCTGGCGTTCGGCTCGCAGAAACTCGTGCAGGACGTCATCACCGGGTTGTTCCTGCTGCTCGAAAACACCATGCAGGTCGGCGACGCGGTGACGCTCGGCGGCTTGTCGGGCTCGGTCGAGGCGCTTTCGGTGCGCACCATCAAGCTGCGGGCGCTCGACGGATCCGTTCATATGATCCCGTTCAGCGCCGTCACCACCGTCACCAACATGACCCGGGATTTCGGCTATGCGGTGCTGGACGTGCCGGTCGGCGTCAACGAGCCCTCCGACCGGATCGTCGCGATCATCAAGGAGGTCGCCGGCGCGCTGCGCGAGGAGGCCCCGTGGTGCGACATGATCAAGGAGGATATCGACGTCTTCGGCCTCGACAAATTCATCCTCAACGGCTTCATCGTCCAGGCCCGCATGAAAACCACGTCGTCCAGCCGCTGGGCGGTGCGCCGCGAGTTGCTGCGCCGCCTCAAGCAGCGCTTCGACGAACTGGCCATCGACAGCCCGATGACCAGTTTCATCGTCTTGAACCGGGATCCACCCAGCGTGATTCCCGCAGCGAATGGCGGGGCATAGAAGGAGAGGCGCCTGGTTTCGGACCCGTTGTATGCGGAGCGACTTGCCACCGGAGGATAGAGGCTCCTACGCTCTTTGATCACTCAGAGGAGGCTGGACGATGTCTGCACACCTCAACCGCCGTAGGGCGTTGAAACTCGGGGCGGCAACCGCGGCGGCCGGTGGCCTCGCAAGCCCGGCCATCGGTCAGGGCAACGCCAAAACCCTGCGCTTCGTGCCTCATGCGAATCTCTCCACGCCGGACCCGCTGTGGTCGAGCGCGCTGATCGCCTTCGATGCCGCTTATATGTATGCCGATCAATTGTTCGGCCTCGATGCCAAACTGATGCCGCAGCCGCAGATGCTGGAGGGCTACACGCTTTCGGCGGACAAGCTGGTCTGGGCGTTCACGCTGCGCGAGAACCTGTGGTTCCATGACGGCACCCCGGTGCTGAGCAAGGACGCGGTGGCCTCGATCAAGCGCTGGTCCGGGCGGGATCTGTTCGGCAAGCGCATGGCATCGCAGCTCAACGAAATGAAAGTCACCGGGGATCGGACGTTCGAAATCCACCTCAGGAAGCCTTTCGCCCATCTGCCCTACGGGCTCGGCGCGACGTCGTGCTTCATCATGCCGGAGCGGATCGTCGGCAACACCGACGCCTTCACCCAGATCACGGAGGCCGTCGGCTCCGGCCCCTACAAGTTCGCGCCCGACGAGTGGGACCGCTCGACCCGGGCGGCATTCTCGAAGTTCGACAAATACGTGCCGCGCAACGAGAAGCCCGACATGTGGGCGGGCGGCAAGGTTGCGTATCTCGATCGGGTGGAATGGCACATCATCCCCGATCCCGCCACGGCGGCGCAGGCGCTGATGAAAGGCGAAGTGGACTGGCTGGAGCGCCCGCTGTTCGACTTGCTGCCGCAATTGCGCAAGGCCCCGGGCGTCCAGGTGGAGGTGGTCGATCCGCTCGGCACCTGGACGGAGATCTACTTCAACAACGCGATCCCGCCCTTCGACAATCCGAAGCTGCGCCGCGCGTTGTTCCCCGCGGTGATCCAGTCCGACTATATCCAGTCGGTGATCGGCGATCAGACCGAGTTGATGCGAACCGGCGTGGGCCCGTTCCATCCGGCCTCGCCCTATGCCAGCGGTGTCGGGATGGAGGCCCTGAACGGCCCGCGCAGCCTCGATGCCGCACGCAAGCTGGTGAAGGAGAGCGGCTATAACGGTGAACAGATCGTGCAAATGATTGCCACCGAACTGCCCACTGCCAACGCCTACGGCATGGTGCTGCACCAGATGCTGAAAGATATCGGCCTCAACGTGAAGCTCGACGCAACCGATTGGGGCACCCTGCTCAGCCGGTGGAACGCCAAGGAGAACACCGAAAAAGGGGCCTGGAACATCTTTGCCGTGGGCTGGGCGGGGCTGTGGATCACCAACCCGGGCAGCCATCTGCCGTTGCATGCGCACAAGGCGAACCCGAAGATGGAAGCATTGACGGAGCAGTGGTTCGACGCGGTCGATCTCGAGGGCCAGAAAAAGCTCTGCGAGCAGATGCAACTGCTCGCCTTCGAGGAGCCGCCTTTCATTCCCGTCGGCCAATATTTCGTACCGCAGGCGCATCGCGACAGCGTGAGCGATATCGTTCGGGCGCCAGTGACGCCGTTCTGGAATGTCAAGAAGGCCTGAGCGGCAGCGCGGGAGCGAAGGATAATCTGCCACGCCGTTCGCCCCCCCGGTTTTGCCGGGGGGGCGAACGGGCTGGGATCAATTGGCGGGACGGACCTTGGACAGCTCCATTTTCCAGACATTGGCGGTGAGTTGGACATCGCTCACGTTCTTATGGACGGCAATGCGGTAGATCGGCTGCATGAGCGTGACGTAGTTGGCGTTGTCGACGATGATCCGCGCAATCTTTTCGTGAATGGCACCCTGTTTCGCCGGATCGATCTCGGCGGCGCCGGCGCTCACGAGGTCCTTCAATTCGGGGCTCGGCGTCCAGCGCATGCGACCGGCGACGCGCTGGGTCGAGGCGCCGGTCCACAGATAGGGGTTGGGTGAGGGGGAGTTCCACGCCGCGACGGTCGCCTGCAGTTTTCCGCCGTTGAACTGGCTGCGCCAATTGACGTTGTCCATCGGCTTGAGGGTCATCTTAATCCCGACGCGGGCGAGGTCGGACTGCATCTTCTGCGTCATCAGGGCGTAGGAGGTGCTGAAATACGCCGCACTGGGGTAGCCGAGTTCGAATTCGAACCCCTCCGGCGCGCCGGCGGCGGCGAGGTATTGCTTCGCCTTGGCGATGTCCTCGCGCAAGCCGAACTCCTTGGTTTGCGCCTGGGTGGTGCCGGCGATCCCGTTGGGCAGGAAGGCGGGCGGGCGCTCGGAGAAGCCGCCGACGAGCGCTTTGATCATGCCGTCATAATCGATCGCCGCGGCCACTGCCTGGCGTGCCTCGCGCTTGGCGAGGATCGGGTTCAGCGCCGGGTCGGATGTCATCATGAAATACAGCGTATCCGTGCTGCCGCCCTGGATGATTTTGACGTCGGCATTGCCCCCGAGACTGTCGAGCTGTTCGGCCGACAGGTTCATGGCGATGTCGATATCCCCTTTGCGCACCGAAAGCAGCTGCGCACCGCCATCGGCGATATGGCGGATGACGATGCGCTCGAAGGGGGCCGTGCCGCCCCACCAATTCGGGTTGCGCCGGAGTTCGACGCCGGAATTCCGCTCCCAGCGAACCATGTGATAGGGGCCGGTGCCGGCGGAATTGCTGTTGAGCCAGGTGGTGGCCTTGTCCGCCTGGTCGGCGCCGGGCTCGGCCACGCCGCCTTGCGCGAGCACCATCTTTTTCGAATAGATCGCGAAAGAGGGGGCGGACAGGTCGATCAGCAGGGGCTCGGCCGGATTCTTGACCGCAATGTCGACCGTCATGGGATCGACGATCGTGACGGCGCCCATGTTGGCGGCATAGGTGGCGGGCTGGTCCTTCAGGTTGACGAGGCGGTCGAGCGAAAACTTCACGTCCTCGGCGGTGAGGGGCGTGCCGTCCCAGAATTTCACGCCGGGGCGCAGCGTGAAGCGCCAGGACTTGCCGCCGTCGATCGCGCTCCAGCTGGTGGCGAGCGCGGGGCGGATGGTCACGAGGTCGCTGGTACCGAGGGTCACCAGGGTTTCGTAGACGGCGCCATGGGTCAGCGGCGGCGTGAGGTCGGACGAGCGGGCGGTGTCGTAGTTGCGGCCGTCGCTGATATCGAGGCCGACGACGAGGCTGGCTTTCTTTTGCGCCAAGGCTGGCACGGCACTGAGCAATGGCAGGGCGATCAGCACTGGCAGGGTGATCAGCACTGGCAGGGCGGCAGCCAGACAAAATATGCGCTTGAACATGGATCTTCTTCCTTCCCGGATTGCGGAAAGCTTAGGGAAGAAGCCGCTCAACTCCAAGGCCCATCACAGCGCGCCCGGAAAGTGGCAGGCGACGAACTGGCCGTCAGCACCGGGCCGCAGCAGCGGCACTTCGGCGGCACAGAGCGGGGCCGCAATCGGGCAGCGCGTCCGGAAGCGGCAGCCGGAGGGCGGGGCGATTGCCGAGGGGGGTTCACCCAGCATGGGAACCCGGCGGCGGCTGCGCTCGATCCGCGGATCCGGCACCGGGGCGGCGGCGATCAAGGCCGCCGTGTAAGGATGCAGCGGGCGGGCGAACAGGTCGCCAGCGCGGGCGATCTCCATGACGCGGCCGAGATAGAGCACCACGATGCGGTCACAGACATGACGGACGACGGCGAGGTCATGGGCGATGAACAGATAGGTCAGCCCCAGGCGCTCCTGGAGGTCGACCATGAGGTTGATGATTTGCGCCTGGATGTTGACGTCGAGCGCCGAGACCGGCTCGTCGGCCAGGATCAGTTCGGGCCCGACCGCGAGGGCGCGGGCGATGGAGATGCGCTGGCGCTGGCCGCCCGAGAATTCATGCGGATAGCGCGCGGCATGCGCCGGGGCGAGGCCCACGAGATCAAGCAACTCCGCCACGCGCAAGGCGGGATCACCGGCCAATCCGTGCAGAGCGATGGGGCCGGCCAGGATGTCGCCCACCGTCATGCGCGGGTTGAGGGATGCGAAAGGATCCTGGAAAATCATCTGCATGCGCCGGCGCAGCGGGCGCATCTCGGCGATCGAGGCGGTGGTGATGTCCTGCCCGTCAAAGGCGATTGTCCCCGATGTGGGGGCGTGCAGGCGGGCGATGAGGCGGGCGAGGGTGGATTTGCCGCAGCCGCTTTCGCCGACCAGCCCGACGGTTTCGCCCTTGAAGACGTCGAGATCCACGCCATCGACCGCGCGCAGCATGCGCGGCGGCGCGAACAAGCTCTCGCGGGCAAGGGCAAAATGTTTCGTCACCCCCGCCAGGCGCAGCATGGGCACCGGGCTATCAGCAGCAGAGGGGGCAGAGGGGGCAGCAGCGGCGGGCGCCGCGGTCCGGCGCGGCGGGGGCGGCAGGCTGCTGCCGTCCTGGGTGATCCAGCAGCGGGCGGCGCGGGTGGGCCCGGTCGCCGACAGAGGCGGCGGCTCGGCACAGCGGGCCTCGGCGAAAGGGCAGCGCGCCCGGAAGCGACAGCCCGCGGGCCAGGCGCGGGGATCGGGCGGCTGCCCCTCGATCGTCGCGAGGCGGCGCTCGGATGCATCAAGCGGCGCGTCGATGCGCGGGGCGGCGTGCAGCAGGGCCCATGTGTAGGGATGGCGCGGATCGCTGAGCAGGTCCTCGGGCGCGCCCTCCTCCACCACTTCGCCGGCATACATGACAAGCACCCGCGAACAGACATTCGCGATCACCCCGAGATCGTGGCTGATGAGAATGACGGCCGTGCCCAGGCTGGCGTTGAGGTCGCGCAGCAGGTCAAGGATCTGCGCCTGGATGGTGACATCGAGGGCGGTGGTGGGTTCGTCGGCGATCAGGAGCGCGGGTTCGTTGGAAAACCCCATCGCGAGCATCACCCGCTGGCGCATGCCGCCGGAGAAGTGATGCGGATACGCGCGCACCGCCCGATCGGGGGCGGCGACACCCATGCGCCGCAACAAGTCGATCGACCGCTTGCGCGCGGCGGCCACGGTGAAGCGGCCATGCGCGGTCATCGCCTCGACCAGTTGCCGCGCGATCCGCAGAACCGGGTTGAGCGAGGTCATCGGATCCTGGAAGACCATCGCGATTTCGCGGCCGCGGATCTGCCGGATTTCGGCATCGCCGAGTTGATTGAGATGCCGGCCTCGGAACATGATGTCGCCGCCCACGATGCGGGCGGGTTCGTCGAGCAGGCGCATGATGGATTTGGCGAGAACGCTTTTGCCGGAGCCGGATTCACCGACGATGCCAAGGGTCTCCCCGGCATGCAGCGTGAAACTCACCCCGTCCACCGCACGGATCGGGCCGCTGTCGGCGAGGAACCAGGTGCGCAGGTCGCGCACCGCCAGGAGCGGGTGTTCAGCGGGTTCGGGCATGGGGGTCCAGCCAGTCTCGCACGCCGTCACCGACGAAGTTGAAGCCCATCACCACAGAGAGAATGGCAAGGCCAGGGAAGGTGGCGACCCACCATTGCTGCACGAGTTCGCGGCCCTCCGCGACCATCGCCCCCCATTCGGCAGACGGCGGAGTGACGCCGAGACCCAGGAAGGAGAGGCCGGCGAACACCAGGATGGCGTTGCCGAGGTCGAGGGTGATGAGCACGATCAGCGGGCCGAGAGCGTTCGGCATGATCTGGCGCAGCAGGATATGGGCGGGGCCGAAGCCTACGGTCTGGGCAGCCTCGACGTATTCGAGCGCGCGCTGGCTGATCACCAGACTGCGCGCGAGCCGCGCGAATTTGGGCCACCACACCACCAGCATCGCGATCATCGTGTTGAGCGTGCCGATGCCCAACGCAGCCGCGATGGCCATGGCGAGAATGATGGGCGGGAAACAAAACACAAGGTCGGTGATGCGCATCAGCACCTCCTCGGCCCAGCCGCGCGCATAGGCCGCAACGGCGCCAAGCAGCGTACCGAAGGCAGCACCGAGCAGCACGACACTGAACCCCACGACCAACGAAACGCGGCCGCCCCAGATGATGCGCGACCACACATCCCGCCCAAGGGCGTCCGTGCCGAGCCAGTGGACGGCCGAGGGCGGCCGCAGGCGGTCCGTCACGTCAACGAAATTGGGGTCGAACGGCGCGGTCCAGGGTGCGCAACCGGCCAGGATCAACCAGGCCAGGATGATCGCGCCGCCAGAAGCCGCAAGCCCGTAGCGCCGGGCCCAGCGCAGCCCGGGCGAGGCCAGGCGCGGCAGGATGACGCCGCTCATGTCTTCACCGTGCGCGGATCGAGCAGCGCGTAGGACATATCGACCAGCAAATTCACCAGCACGAACAAGGCCGCCACAATCACCGTAATGGCCATGATGGCGGGAAAATCGATGGCGACCGCGCTGCGGAACGTATAGCGGCCAAGGCCGGGCCAGGAGAACACGGTTTCCGTCATCACCGCGCCGGCCAGAAGATTGGCGTAAGCGAGGCCGCCGAGGGTGACGACGGGCAGCATGGCATTGGGCAGCGCATGGCCGGTGACGATGGTGCGGGCGAGCAGACCCTTGGCGCGGGCGACGCGCACATAGTCCTGCGACAAGGCATCGAGCATGGCCGCGCGCGTCGTGCGGGTGATGAGGCCCAGGGTGGAACTTGCAAGAACCACAGCGGGCAGCACGAGATGGGCCGCCGCGTCACGGAATGTCGCCCAATCGCCAAGCCAGGCCGTGTCGAGCAGCAGCAATCCGGTCAGGCGCTCCGGCGGAAAAGCAGCGACGTCGAGGCGGCCAGGGCCGGGCGCCCAGTCGAGCGCGCCGTAGAACACCGCCAACATGACGAAGGCGAGCCAGAATGTCGGGGCGGACACACCGACCAGGGAGATCATGCGGGCGAGATTGTCGATCCAACTGTCGCGTCTGACCGCGGCCAGGATGCCAAGCGGCAGGCCGAGGGCGAGGGACAGGACAAAGGCAACCGATGCGAGTTCCACGGTGGCCGGGCCATACTCCGCAATATCCTGCATGACCGGCCGGTGGGAGGCGATGGATTCGCCGAAATCGCCGCGCGTCAGCCCTTCGAGAAAGATCCAGTAGCGTTCCCAAAGCGGCAGATCGAGGCCCCAGCGATGCCGAAAGGCAGCGACCACAGCCGGATTGGCGGCGGCAAGATCGCCAAGCTGCGCCAGCACCGGATCACCGGGGACGGTGTTGGCGATGAGAAAGACCACGAACGAGGCCAACACGACCATGATGCAGGCCGTGACCAAGCGTGAGGCCATGTAACCGATCACATGCCGGCCTTTCTGATTGATGCCGCACGGCTGGGTGCCGGGCCGTCCGGGATGGACCGCACATCACCCTATCCCATGTCCAGCCGGCGCGTCAGGCCCGCTGAAGCATGCGCCCGGAAAATCGCCGCGCAAACCCAGACCCGAACCCCACGCCCCCGTGGCGCGGGTCAGCCAACGCCCACGCGGCGTTATTTCCGCGCGTCGATCAGTCGGCGGGCGATCACCATGCGGTGCACCTCGCTCGGGCCTTCGTAGATGCGCATGGTGCGCACTTTCTGGGCCATGATCTGCAGCGGCAGTTCGCGCGTCATGCCCATCGCGCCGAGGGATTGCATGGCGTGGTCGATCACATCCTGCGCGAGTTCGGTCGCGGTCACCTTGACCATGGAGGCCTCGGTGCGCACATCGCCGCCCGCGTCCTGCTTGGCCGCGGCATGGAGCACCATGAGGCGGCAGGCGTGGATCCGGGTGGCGGCATCGGCGATCCACCATTGGATGGACTGCCGGTCGGACAGTTTGGCGCCGAAGGTGGTGCGCTGCTTGACGTGGTTGATCATGATGTCGAGCGCACGGATCGCCATGCCGGTGCACCAGGCGCCCATTTGCAGGCGGCGGACGGTGAGGCGGAGTTGCATGGGCGCAAAGCCCTGCCCGATGGTGCCGAGAATTTGCGTCTCGGGCACGCGCAGATTGTCGAACACGAGTTCGTAGGTGCGCTGGCCGCCGATCATCGGGATTTCGCGTTCGACGATGAAGCCCGGCGTGCCCTTGTCGACGAGGAAGGCGGTCACGCCTTCGTGGCGCTTGCCTTCGCCGACGCGGGCCATGACGATGGTGAAATCGACGTAAGGCACGCGGCTGACCCAGATCTTGCGCCCGTTGATGACCCAGTCGGTGCCGTCCTGCACGGCGCGGGTGGTCATGCCCGACGGGTCCCCGCCGGCGCCGGGTTCGGAGATCGCAATGGCGGATTTCTTTTCGCCGCTTGCATAGGGCAGCATGTAGCGCTGCTTCTGGTCCTCGTTGCAGGCGGCCATCAGCATATGCAGGTTGGGGCTGTCGGGCGGGAAGAAGAAGGGGATGCAGGTGCGGCCGAGTTCCTCGTTGATCGCCATGAGGGCGACGGCCGGAAGGTTGGCGCCGCCGAGTTCCTCGGGCACATCGAGGCCCCAGAGCCCGAGTTCCTTGCACTTGGCGTGCAGGCGGGTTTCCTCCTCGGCGGTGAGGCCCATTTTTTCGCCGCGGATTTCACGCGCAAGGGCGGCCGGTTCGAGGGGGATGAGTTCCTGATCGACGAATTTCGCCACCAGATCTTTGAGCATCCGGTGCTCTTCGGCCAGTTCGAACAACATGATCGGTCTCCTGCGTTTCGCCCATCATCTCGGAGGGCGCGGCCGGGGGCAACCACATTGCGGGATTTTTTTTGGCCGGTCAGGGTTTACGCGCAGGCTCGGGTCCATTGTCGGGGCCGGCGTCGAGGAGGGCGAGGTTTTGTTCGGCAAGGTCGGCGGCGGGGCTGTCGGGGTCAAGCTCGATGACCCGGTCCCAGTCGGCGCGCGCCCCTTCGGTGTCGCCTTTGCGCTGGCGCAGGATGCCGCGTTCGAGCAGCGCCTCGGGGTAATCGGCATCGAGGGCGAGGGCGCGGGCGATTTCGCCATCGGCGGCATCGAGCCGGTTGAGTTTGCGCAGGGTGGCGGCGCGCTGGGTCATGGCGTCGGTGCGGGTGGGATCGCGGGCCAGCACCTGATCCAGATCGGCAATCGCGTCGTCGTGGCGCTCGAGGCTGCCGGCGATACCGGCCCGTTCGATCAGCAGTTCGACATCATCGCCGAGCAGGCCCACGGCGCGGGTCATCGCCGCATAGGCCCGGTCGTTGTCATCGGCCATCACCCAGGCCTGGCCGGCCTGGCCGAACAACATGGCGCGGACGGCCGGCGGCGCGATGCTGCGCCCCGCCATCGCCTCGAGCAAAGCGGCCCCTTCGGCGGGCTGGCCAAGCGCGATTTTGGACAAAGCGAGGCAATGGGCAGCCCCCTCCCCGCCCGCGCTCCAGCCAAGAGAGAAGGCGGTGGCGCCGGTCGGGTCGTTCTCCAGCAGGTCGAGGCATTTCTCGTAATCCTGCCCGGCGGCAACGCGCGGCGGCACCGGCGGCACCGGCAATGCCAAGCTGCCGCGCGGGGCCAGGCTGCCGAGCGGGGCCATGTCTTCGCTGACGCCCGGCGCGCCGGACGCAAGCATCCAGCAGCCGGCAGCCACGGCGGCGCCGAGCAGCAGCCCACCCAGAACGGAAAGAAGGCGCGTGTTCATCGTCCGAACAGTGTAGTCTGTCAGCCGGCATCACCGCAAAAGAGGCGCACATGGTCGGACGATCGCTGCTGATATTCGGGGCGGGATATTGCGGACGCGCGATCGCGGAGGCGGCGGTGGCAGCCGGATTCGAAGTGACGGCGACCAGTCGCGGCGGCGCCCGGGCGGAAGCGCGATGGCAGGTGATCGACTTCGATCAGGCCGGCCCGGCGATCGCCAAAGCCACGCATATCCTGGCAACAGCCCCGCCGGGCGAGACCGGGGACCCGGCGCTGGCAGCGCATGGCGCAGCGATCGCGGCCGCCGATCGGGTGCGCTGGATCGGCTATGTGTCCACCACCGGGGTATACGGCGATCGAAATGGCGGCTGGGTCGACGAGGCAACGCCGCCGGCGCCGAGCGGACCGCGCGGGCTGCGTCGAGTCGCGGCCGAGGCCGGCTGGGGCGCGATGGCGGGGCGCTGCGCGGTGGATCTGTTCCGGGTTGCCGGGATCTACGGGCCGGGCCGCTCGGCGCTCGATGATGTGCGGGCGGGCCGGTCGCGGCGGGTGAACAAGCCCGGCCATGTGTTCGGCCGGATCCACCGCGACGACATCACCGGCGCGGTGCTGGCCGCCATGCTGCAGGCCGCAGACAGGCTGGCGGAAAGAGCCACCGAGCCGGCGCGGGCCGGTGGCGTGCGGGCGCTCAATCTGAGCGATGACGGGCCGGCATCCTCGGCCGATGTGCTGGCAGAGGCGGCGCGGCTGCTGGGCGTGCCGCCGCCGCCGCTGGTGCCCTATGCGGCGGCGCTGGCCGCAATGAGCCCGATGGCGCGGTCGTTCTGGGCGGAAAACCGGCGCGTCTCCTCGGCTGCGACGCAAGCGGCGCTGGGGTATCGGTGGCGTTTCCCCGACTACCGATCAGGCCTCGCCGCCATCCTCGCCGAGGAGGGCAGCCACGGTCCGGCATAGCAGGGCGATGTCGCACCCGCGGGAGAGGCGGTGATCGCCGTCCTTGATCAACGTGATCCGCACGTCCTCGGAAGCGAGGTTGCCCGCGATATCGACCGCGTGGCGCCACGGCACGTCATCGTCGCGCTGGCCTTGCAGCAGCCGAACCGGACAGTCGAGCGCGATGGGAGCGCCGAGCAGCAGATGCGTGCGGCCATCCTCGATCAGGCCCCGCGTGATCACATAGGGCTCACCATACTGGCTCGGCACGATGCGCCGGCCGGTTGCCATCAGATCGGCCTGCTCGGCTGGCGTCAGCCCGTCCCAGATCATGCATTCCGTGAAATCGGGCGCGGCCGCAATGCCGACGAGACCCACCACGCGCGCCCGGCGGCGCAGCGCGACGAGCAGGGCGATCCATCCCCCCATGGAGGACCCGACCAGCAGCAGCGGGCCCGCGCTCAGCCGGTCAATCACCGTCAGCGCATCCGCCATCCAGCGCCCGATGCTGCCATCCTCGAAGCGGCCGCCGCTCGCGCCATGCCCGGAATAATCGAGCCGCAGCATCGCCCGGCCCTGCCCGGCGCACCAGTCGCGCAGCGCCGTCGCCTTGCTGCCCGCCATGTCGCTGTTGAAGCCGGGCAGGAAGACCACCACCGGCCCCCTGCCCTCCAGCCGCGCCCAGGCCAGTTCCACGCCGTCTTCGCGCGCGATCCGCCCGCTGTGCTCGATTGCGCCCTGCGCCATGTCCGGCATCCTTCACTTCCCGATGCGCCGTGATATAGCCGGATCATGAACGAAACCACAGAGTCGCCGTTTCCGGTGGTGCTCCAGGTGCTGCCGGCACTCGACGGCGGCGGCGTGGAGCGCGGCACGGTCGAAGTCACCCAGGCCATCACCCGGGCCGGGGGCACCGCGCTCGTCGCCAGCGCGGGCGGGCGGCTGGTGCCATCGGTGCTGCGCGCCGGCGGGCGCCACGTCACACTCAAGCTCGACTCCAAAAACCCATGGCGCATCTGGCGCAACGCCACGGCCCTGGCGCAGCTCATCCGCGAGGCGCGCGTGGATATCGTCCATGCCCGCTCGCGCGCCCCGGCCTGGTCGGCCTGGCTCGCCGCGCAGCGCACGGGGGTCCATTTCGTCACGACCTATCACGCGCCCTACGGCGAGCAGTTCATGCTCAAGCGGCGCTACAATGCGATCATGGCGCAAGGCGAAATCGTGATTGCGATCAGCCACTTCGTCGCCGCTCTGATCCAGCGCCGGCACGGCGTGCCGGCAAGCCGGATCCGGGTTATCCCCCGTGGGGTGGACCCCGCGATGTTCGATCCGGCGCGGGTGGCGACAGACCGGATGGCCCGGCTGGCCAAGGCCTGGCGGGTGGAGGACGGGCATCCGACGATCATGCTGCCGGGGCGGCTGACGCGCTGGAAGGGGCAGACCGTGCTGATCGAGGCGCTGGCGCAGATGACCAACCGGGCCGCCCATGTCGTGCTGGTCGGCTCGGACCAGGGGCGCGCGAAATTCTCAGCCGAGCTGTCGGCCCTCGCGACCCGGCTTGGCGTGGCCGAGCGGGTGCGGATGGTGGGGCATTGCGAGGACATGCCGGCGGCGCTGATGCTGTCCGATGTGGTGGTCAACCCGTCGATCGAGCCGGAGGGGTTCGGCCGCGTGGTGATCGAGGCCCAGTCGATGGCGCGGATCACCATCGGCACCGATCATGGCGGCGCGGCCGAGACGATCGAGCATGGCGTGACCGGGATGCGCGTGAAGCCGGGCGATGCAGCAGCCCTGGCCGCCGCACTCGACGCAGCGCTGGCGATGCCCCATGCGGCGCGGGCGGCGATGGGGGCGGCGGCACGCGCCTCGGTGCAGGCCCGCTACACCACCGCGGCCCTGCAGGACGCGACGATCGAGGCCTATCGCGCGGTGCTCGGCTGATGCGCGCGCTGGTGATCCGGCTCGGCGCGTTCGGCGATTTCGTCCAGTCCTTCGGCCCGTTCGCCGCGATCCGGGCGCATCACCCCGCCGATCACATCACGCTGCTGACCACCGCCCCCTTCGCGCGCCTCGCCGCCGATGCGCCGTGGTTCGACGCGATCCAAACCGATGCCCGCCCGGCATGGTGGAACCTCCCCGGGCTGGCCCGGCTGCGGCTGCAGCTGCGCGGCTTCGATCTCGTCTACGACCTGCAAACCTCGGGCCGCTCCTCCCGCTATTTCCGCCTCGCCGGCCGACCGCGCTGGTCCGGCATCGCCCAAGGCTGCGCGCTGCCCCACGCCAACCCCGACCGCGACGCGATGCACACGCGCGAACGCCAGCGCGAACAACTCGAAATGGCAGGGATCGCGGATTTCCCGCCGCCCGATGTGTCATGGCTGCCGCGCAGCCCCGCCGATCTGCCACAGCGCTACGCACTCCTCGTGCCGGGTGCGGCGCCCTCTCGGCCGGCAAAGCGCTGGCCCGCCGAAAAATATGCGATGCTCGCGCGCCATTTGGCGGACCGGGGCGTAACCCCGGTCGTCATCGGCGCGAAAACCGAGGCCGATCTCGGCGCATTGATCACCCTGATCTGCCCCACCGCGATCGACCTCACAGGGCGCACCAGCCTGGGCGAACTCTACGATCTCGCCGCCCGCGCCGCCGTCGTGGTGGGCAATGACACCGGCCCGATGCATCTCGCGGCAGTGTCGGGCGCGCCCAGCCTGGTCCTGTTCGGCCCCGACAGCGACCCGTCGATCACCGCGCCGCGCGGCCCGAACGGAGAATGGCTCGCGCCGATCAACGCAAAATCCCTGGCAGACCTCGACGCGGACGAGGTGAGCGCCCGCGCCGGTGCCATGCTGCGGTTCTGACACCACCCGCCATTGCCCCCTGACGCCAGGGGCCAACGGCGCGCGCTCGGCGTCAGCCCAAGGCTTCAGCTTTACGGCGCAGCGCTTCCTCGACGCTCGACACACCGCCATTGGCGGCCGACCACGCCACCGGGTCTTCCAGGAACTTGCGCACCTGAGACAGCGCGGAGTCGGAGAAATACGGCCGCTCGCGACAGACTTCGAGCACGTCCCACCAGGTGCAGAGATGATGCAGGCTGACATCCATCTTCTTCAGCGTCTCGAAACTGCCGGGGAAGACGCCGTAGTAGAACACCACGAACGTATGGTTGATCAGCGCGCCGGCGTCGCGCAGGGCCTGACAGAACTGGATTTTCGAGCCGCCATCGGTCGTCAGATCCTCGACAAGCAAGGTCCGCTTGCCCTCCGGCACATCGCCCTCGATCAGCGCATTGCGGCCGAAGCCCTTGGGTTTCTTGCGGACATAGGCCATCGGCGCGCTCATCCGGTCCGCGATCCAGGCCGCGAACGGAATGCCGGCGGTTTCGCCGCCCGCCACGGCCTCGATCGACTCGTAGCCGATATGGCGGCCGATCTTCTCCACCGCGAGGTCGATGATCTTGGACCGGGCGCGCGGGAAGTAGATGATGCGGCGGCAATCGATGTAGACCGGCGACTTCCAGCCCGAGGTAAAGGTATAAGGTTCCTCGGGCCGGAAATTGACGGCCTTGATCTCAAGCAGGATACGTGCGGCGGTCAATGCCGCATCCCGGTCCCAATCGCTCATATGGAGCTTTTCCATCGCCACGTCCCGCATCCTTTCGCCCGTGCCGCGCACCCGATACCGGGCCGCTTTTCCATGGCCCTCTCCTAGCTTCAAGCCAGGGCGGCGTCCATCGGCAGTGATGGGATCAGGGGCGGAGCGCATGGCATGACAGATGTGCCGGCACCGGCCACACGGGCGAGCGACCCGGCCGATGCGCCGCCCGCGCGGGTTTGGGTGCTCGACGATCCGCGGGCCGGCACCGCCGCCCAGGCGCTGGGCATCGCCGAGCGGCTCGGATTGCCGTTCCGCCGCATTCCGCTGGCGTGGAGCTGGATGGCGCATATCGCAGGGCTCGCCCCGGCCGGATCGCTGCTCGGACTGTCCGCCGCCGCCCGCGCCGCAATCGGCCATGCCAGCGACCAGGCCCTCGACCATGCGCCCCACCTCGTGCTGTCCGCCGGGCGGCGCTCCGCCGCGGTGGCGCTGTGGCTGAAGTCCCGCTTCGGCTGCCGCATCGTGCATTGCATGAGCCCCGGCCTCTCCGCGCTGTTCCGGCCCGAGGCGTTCGACCTGCTGGTGATCCCGATGCATGACGAGCCGAAAGACGCCGAAAACACCATGCCCATCATGGGCGCGCCGCACCGCCTGACGCCGCTCGCCCTGCATCAGGCCGGCGAGGCCTGGCAGGAACGCCTCGCCCATCTGCCGCATCCGCGCGTCGCCCTGCTCGTCGGCGGGCGCCCCGGGGGCACCGACATGCCCCCCTTCCTCGCCAACCGTCTGGCCCGCCAACTCGCGCGCATCGTCGCCGCCCAGGGCGGCACGGTGCTCGCCACCACCAGCCGGCGCACCGGCGAGGAGGCGACCGAGGCGCTCGCCGCCGGGCTCGGCCGGGTGATGCACCTGCTGTTCCGCTGGGGCGAGCCGGGGCCCAACCCCTATCTCGGCTTCCTCGCCATGGCTGACGCCATCGTGGTGACGGCCGAGTCGGTCTCGATGATCAGCGAGGCCTGCGCCACCGGGGTGCCGGTGTTCTACGCCCTGCCCGAACTGGCCGGCCGCCGCCAGCGCCGCTTCATCGAACGCTTCGAGGAGGCCGGGCTGATCCGCCCGCTTGGCACATCGCTGTCCCCCTGGCCGCGCGCGGTGCTTGACGAAAGCGCCAGGGTGGCCGACGAAATCCGCTCCCGCTTCGACCTGCCTGGCTCCGACGCCTGACACCGCACTACGCACCCCGCAAAAAGGCCCGTCCCGCATGAGCAAGACCTATCGCATCGCTGTGATCCCCGGCGACGGAATCGGCAAGGAAACCACCCCCGAGGGCCTGCGCGTGCTCGACGCCGCCGCCCGCCGCTTCGGCTTCAACCTCACGCTCGACCACTACGACTGGTCCTGCGAGACCTACAAGAAAACCGGCAAGATGATGCCCGATGACGGGCTCGACCAGGTGCGCGGCGCCGACAGCATCTTCCTCGGCGCCGTCGGCTGGCCCGGCGTGCCCGATCATATCTCCCTCTGGGGCCTGCTGATCCCGTTCCGCCGCAGCTTCGACCAGTATGTGAATCTCCGCCCCTGCCGCCTGATGCCCGGCGCCGTCACGCCACTCGCCGGGCGCACCGAGACCGACATCGACTTCTACGTCGTGCGCGAAAACACCGAGGGCGAATACTCCTCCTCCGGCGGTCGCCATTTCGAGGGCACCGATCGCGAATTCGTCAGCCAGATGACGGTCATGACCCGCACCGGCGTCGATCGCATCCTGAAATACGCCTTCGAACTGGCCATGACCCGCCCGCGCAAAAAACTCACCTCCGCCACCAAATCCAACGGCATCACCTTCACCATGCCGTACTGGGACGAGCGCTTCGCACTGATGGGCAAAAACTACCCCGAGATCGCCACCGACCAGTTCCACATCGACATTCTCTGCGCCCATCTGGTGCAGCACCCCGACTGGTTCGACGTCCTCGTCGGCTCCAACCTGTTCGGCGACATCCTCTCCGACCTCGGCCCCGCCGTCGCCGGCTCCATCGGCATCGCCCCCTCGGCCAACATCAACCCCGAGCGCATCTACCCCTCGATGTTCGAGCCCGTGCACGGCTCGGCGCCCGATATCGCGGGCCGCTGGATCTGCAACCCGATCGGACAGATCTGGTCGGGCGCGATGATGCTCGAACACATGGGCGAACCGGAGGCAGCAAAAGCGATCGTCGATGCGATCGAAACCCTGCTGCGCGAAGGCGGCCCCCGCACCCGCGACATGGGCGGCCAGGCCGGCACCATCGAGGTCGGCAAAGCCCTGGCCGAGATCGTCGCCGCAGGCTAAACTGGCCGCAGTAACAGGGACCCGCAAACCATGGGACGCGACTTCAGCTACATCGCCCGCAATTGCGAACGCGCCGTCGTCACCGCCTACCGGGATCTGCGCGCCCATGGCACCCCGGATCTGCCGGCCTTCCAGGCCTGCACCACGCTCTACCGCATTCACCACCCGGAGGCCTCGATTTCCGAGGCCCGCCGGTTGGTGGCCGAATGGGTCGATCATCACGTCACCCGGGGCACAAGCACCCCCACGCCGGGGTGCGACTGCGCCTGAGACGGATCAGCGCAGGATGGCTTCTGATTGCGAAGCCATCCCGATCTCGCTCTCTGTTTTATCGGATGATTCAGACTTTTAGGCGATTCCGCCGAAAATCATCAGGCTCTAGCCCCGCGCCATATAGCCGCCATCGCAGGGAATCGCCGCCCCGGTGACGAAATCCGACGCCCGGCTCGCCAGGAACACCGCGATCCCCGCGAGATCCTCCGGCTTGCCCCAGCGCCCCGCCGACGTACGGGCCAGGATCATCTCGTTCAACCCCGCCACCTGCTCGCGCGCCGCCGCCGTCAACTCGGTGTCGATCCAGCCCGGCAGCACACAATTGCACTGAATGCCGTCCTTCGCCCACGCCGCCGCTATCGCCTTGGTGAACTGCATGATCGCCCCCTTGCTCGACGCATAGGGCGCGGTGTGCGAGGCCGCGAACAGGCTCATCACCGAGCCGATATTGATGATCTTGCCACCGCCGGACGCCACCATTTTCGGATAGACCAACTGGCTCATCAGAAACGCCGAGGTCATGTTGGTGTCCATCACCCTGTGCCACTCCACCTCGGTGAGCGCCTCGGGCGGTTTGCGGATGGCGATGCCGGCGTTGTTGATCAGGATATCGAGCCGGCCGAACTGCGCCGTCACCGCCTCCACCAGCGCCGCGCACGCCGCCTTCTTCGTCACATCCGCGGCGATGAACACCGCCCCATGCCCAAGCCCGGCCGCCGCCTTGTCACCCTTCGCCTGGTTGCGCCCCGACAGCACCACCCGCGCGCCCGCCTCGGCAAGCCCCTGGGCCATGCCGAGCCCAATGCCGCCATTCCCCCCCGTCACAATGGCAACCTTACCCGTCAGATCGAACATGGTCATCGCACCAATCCCTTTTCCAATCCCCCCTGCCTATCACCCCGCTTGCGCCCCTCACAAGCCGCCCCCCCCCCGGCCGGATCCAGGCCTCACCCATCCGCCAGCGCCGCCCGGCTCGCGCGCACCCGCTCCACTCGCCGCCCATCCATTTCCGTGACTTCGAACAGCCATCCGCCGAACACGATCCGATCCCCGGAGTGCGGCACACGGCGCAGCAGCGCCAGAATCAGGCCGCCGAGCGTATGGTAGCTGCCTTCGGCCGGCAGATCCGGCAGGTCGAGCCGGGCCTTGAGCTCATCGACCGGCAAGGCGCCGTCCAGCGTCAGTTCACCCTCCAGAGTGGTGACCGTGCCGGGCGCAGGTTCCGGCAGTTCAGGGTCGCCGACGATCGCCTGCAGCACGTCTGCGGCGGTCACCAGCCCTTCGAAACTGCCGTATTCATCGAGCACCAACGCCATGCCGCGCGGGTCGGCCTTGAGCCGTTCGAGCGCGTCAAGCGCGGTGACGGTATCCGGCATCACCATCGGCTGGCGCAGCGCGGCGGCAATGGAGAGTTCCTTGCCATCGAGGATGCGGTCGAGAATATCCTTGGCCTGCACCACACCGACCACGTTGTCGATCCGCCCGTCGCAGACGACGAAGCGCGAATGCGGCGCCGATTTCAGCGCAGCGACGATCTCGATGGCCGAATCGGTCCGGTCGATCCATGCGATATCGGTCCGCGGCGTCATGATCGCCCGCACCGGCTTGTCCGCCAGGCGCAACACCCGTTCGATCATGTCGCGTTCGCCTGCTTCCAGCACTCCGGTTTCCTCGCCCTCCGCCAGCAGCGCCTTCAGCTCCTCTTCGGTCACGGTCTGCGGCGGCGCCCGGTTCGCGCCCATCAGATACAGCACCGCCGCCGAGGACTGGCTCAACACCCACACCACCGGCATCGTGATCCGCGACAACACCAGCAGCATCGGCGCCGCCACCACAGCCACGCGTTCCGGCTGGCGCAGCGCCAATTGCTTGGGCACCAGCTCTCCCAGCACCATCGTGAAATACGTGATCAGCACCACCACCAGCGCAATCGACAGCGACCCCGCGAGCGGCCCAGGCCCCACCAGCGGCTCCAGCAGCGGGGTGATCCCCGCCTCCAGCCGCGCGCCGCCAAACACGCCGGAGAGAATCCCCACCAGCGTGATGCCCACCTGCGCCGTCGGCAAAAACTGCTGCGGCTCCTCCGCCATCCGCCGCGCCAGCGCGGCGCCCTTGATCCCCTTGCGCTCCATCACCGAAAGCCGCGCCCGGTTGGACGAAATCAACGACAACTCGCCAAGCGCGAGCAGCCCATTGAGCAGGATCAACAGGAATACGGTAGCGATATCGGTTGCGATATCCATGGCAGGTCAATCCGTCCGGTCGTGTGGCGGCCCCGCGGGCGCAAAACCGTCCCCACCATAGACCGGCCGACCCAAAATAGCGCGGCCCACCCGCTCGCCCGCGATGGCATTAAAATATGGACAATGCATCATAAGTTATATTTTCCTCTCGATTTAACCAACGATTCATGTTTGAACGCACCATCAAATCACGACAAGGCCAGCGATGACCCGCCCCGACCGCAAGCGCGCCGCCATCCTCCCGTTCCCCGCCCGCGCCCAAGCTGGCCGGCCCATCGCAGCCGATGACCCCTCCACGCGCCTCCTCGCCGCCCTCGCCGCTCTCGATACCGCCGTGGACCGCCAGCGCGCGACCGTCTCGGTCTGGCAGGCCGCCCTCATTGGCCTCAAACCCATCATGAACCCGATCGACACCCCGATCCACACCGGCCAGACCCGCCGCATTGACCCGCGCGCGCCCATCGAAACCCCGATCGACTTTCACTTAGACACCGCCCGCCGCCTGTGATTTCCCCTCACGCGCTCACGCTCCTGGAGCGGGGTGCCTTCTGATAGGCGCATTCATCCCGCTCTCGCTCTTTGTTTGATCGCCTGATCCATAATTTCGGCGGTTCCGCCAAAAATCATCAGGCTCTAACGCGCCATCCGCAAACATGCTCCACTCCCGCATCAAACACGGGACTCGCGGCTGGCATGATCGAACTCTGGATCCCCATCACCCTCTCCGCTGCCTTGTTCCAGACCTGGCGCACCGCCCTGCAGCAGAAACTCCGCGGCGTTCTCTCCGTCAACGCCGCCGGCTTCGTGCGCTACCTCTACGCCCTGCCCACCGGTGCCGCGATGCTGGCGATCTACAGTCTCGCCACCGGCCACATCCTGCCCGCGCCGCCGCTGATATTCTTCCTCTACTGCGCCCTCGGCGGCCTGCTGCAAATCCTCGGCACCACGCTGCTCATCATGGCTTTCGGCTTCCGCAGCTTCGCCGTCGGCACCGCCTACGCAAAAACCGAGGCCCTGCAAGGCGCCATCGCCGCCTGGATCATCCTCGGTGAGGCGATCTCGCCCCTGGCCGGCATCGGCATCGGCTTCGGCGTGCTCGGCGTCCTCGTCCTCTCCCTCGCCGGCATCGGCCTCACGCGGCGCGAACTCATCGCCGCCACCATCCAGCCTGCCGCCCTCTGCGGCCTCGGCTCCGGCCTGATTTTCGCCTTCACCACCATTTTCATCAAATCCGCCAACATTTCCCTCGGCGGCCCCGACGTCATCCACCAGGCCCTCTTCACCCTCGTCGTCACCAACATCCTGCAAACCCTCATGCAGGGCAGCTATCTGTTGGTCCGCGAACCCGACCAACTCAAAAAAGCCTTCACCACCTGGCGCCACTCCGCCTGGGTCGGCACCCTCTCCGCCTGCGGCTCCGCCTGCTGGTTCAGCGCCTTCGCCATGGCCCCGGTCGCCCTCGTCCGCTCGATCGGGCAGGTCGAAATGGTCTTCACCCTGCTGTTCAGCCGCTTCTACCTCAAGGAACGCATGAAAAACGGCGACATCGCCGGCCTCCTCCTCATCGTCGGCGGCGTCGTCCTCGTTCTGCTCGGCCGCTAGAACGGGATGCCTTCTGACAGGCGAATTCATCGCGCTCCCACGCTGTGTCCGATCGCCTGATTCAGACTTTTTGGCGATTCCGCCACACGTCATCGGGCTCTAGACGACATTGGCAAAGCGCGCCTAGCATCCCCGCAACACCTGTAAACCCGGACAAAACCCATGCGCCCCTGGCACGCCTCCCTCCTCGCCCTCACCCTCCTCGCGCCAATGGCCACGGCCCACGCCGCCGGCACGCTGCGGATCGGCACCCAGGAAGAACCCGACCGCCTCGACCCCGCCCTCGGCGGCACCTTCGGCGGCCGCTTCGTCTTCACCGCCATGTGCGACAAACTCTGGGACCTCAAACCCGACCTCACCTTCGCTCCCCAACTCGCCACCAAATGGGACTGGTCCGCCGACGGCCTCGCCCTCACCGTCACCCTGCGTGACGACGTCCTCTACCAGGACGGCGAGAAAATGACCGCCGACTCCGTCGCCTGGAACCTCGAACGCTTCCGCACCGCGCCCGACAGCGTCCGCAAAGGCGAACTCAAACCCGTCTCCGGCGTTGACGTCCTCTCCCCCACCACCATCCGCATCAAACTCACCACCCCCTACGCCCCCCTCATCGCCGTGCTCTCCGACCGCGCCGGCATGATGGTCTCCCCCAAAGCCGTCGAACGCCTCGGCAAGGACTTCGCCACCACGCCCATCTGCTCCGGCCCCTACAAACTCACCGAACGCGTCGCCCAAAGCCACATCACGCTCGACCGCTTCGCCGGCTACCGCGATCAGGCCGCCCTGCACTTCGACCGCGTCATCATCCGCCCCAATCCCAACGCCACCATCCGCCTCACCAATCTCCAGGCCGGCCAACTCGACATCCTGCAGGACCTCTCCCCGCCCGATGCCGCCAAAGTCAAAGCCGACCCCAAACTCAAGCTCAGCACCATCACCGGCCTCGGCTTCGCAGCCCTCAACATCAACGTCGCCAACGGCCCCGGCGCCGCCGCCTCCCCCTTCGCCAAGGACAAGCGCGTCCGCGCCGCCCTCGAAGCCACGCTTGACCGCACCATCATCAACCAGGTCGCGATGGACGGGCTCTTCACGCCCAACAACCAGACCGAGGCCCCCTCCAGCCCCTACCACAACAAATCCCTCACCCTCCCGCCGCGCGACATCGCCCGCGCCCGCGCCCTCCTCAAGGAGGCCGGTGTCGCCAACCTCACCCTCGAACTGCGCGTCCAAAACGCACCGCGGGACCAGCAGGTCGCCGAAGTCATCCAATCCATGGCCGCCGAAGCCGGCATCACCGTCAAAGTGATGGTCGGCGAATCGAACGCCAACATCCAGGCGATGAACGCCGGCGACTACATGGCCCATATCAACAACTGGTCCGGCCGCGCCGACCCCGACGGCAACCTCTCCGTCTACCTGGCCTGCGACAGCTTCCAGAACTGGGGCAAATATTGCGGCCCCGAATTCGGCAAAGCCCTCGAAGCCGGCCGCGCCGAAAACAACGCCGCCAAACGCACCGCGATCTATCAAAACATCGCCGCCATCCTGGCCGATGACCGCCCGATGCTGTTCCTCTACAACGTCACCTGGCTTTTCGCGCACAGCGCCGGGCTCAAGGGGTTTACGCCGGTGCCGGATGGGCTGATTCGGGTGCAGGGGATGTCGGTTGACTGAAGGGAAACAAGCGCTTCTTTTTTTGAAAAAAAAGAAGCCAAAAAACTTTTCCTGTTAAACTCCATCATATAAAAAAGGGGCGAAACCAATAAACCGGCTTCGCCCCTCTTAACGGATAAAAGTTTTTTGCTTCTTTTTTTCAAAAAAGAAGCGCTTCCTTCCTACTCTTTCTTCCCCACAAACTGCTCCAACCAATGGATCGTATACTCCCCTGATTGGAACGTTGGGTCCGCCAATATCCGCTCATGCAGCGGCAGCGTGGTCTTGATCCCCACCACCGCGAACTCCGCCAACGCGCGGCGCATCCGCGCGATCGCCTGCGGCCGATCCGGCGCATGCACGATCAACTTGGCCACCATGCTGTCGTAATACGGCGGCACCACATACCCCGCATACAACGCCGAATCCACGCGCACGCCCAACCCCCCGGGCGCATGAAATGCCGTCACCCGTCCCGGCGTTGGCATGAACGTCTCCGGATCCTCTGCCGTCACCCGGCATTCGATCGCATGGCCCGAAAACGTCACATCCGCTTGCGTATAGCCCAGCGGTTGCCCCGCCGCGATCCGGATCTGCTCGCGCACCAGATCCACCCCGCACACCATCTCCGTCACGGGATGCTCCACCTGGAGGCGGGTATTCATCTCGATGAACGAAAACACGCCATCCTGATACAGAAACTCCAACGTTCCCGCATTGCGATAGCCAAGCTTCTTCAAGGCGCTGGTCACGGTTTCGCCGATCTCCTCGCGCTGCGCCTTCGTCAACGCCGGAGAACCGGCCTCCTCCAGCAACTTCTGGTGGCGCCGCTGCAACGAGCAATCCCGCTCCCCGAAATGCACCACGCTGCCATAATTGTCGGCCATCACCTGCAATTCGATATGCCGGGGCTTGTCGAGATACTTCTCGATATAGACGGCATCATTGCCAAACGCCGTCCGCGCCTCGGTCCGCGCCACGCGCCACGCCTCCTCCAGCCCATCGGCCGAAGAGGCAACCTTCATGCCGCGCCCGCCGCCCCCGGCCGCCGCCTTGATCAACACCGGATAGCCGATCCGCTGGGCCACCTTGATGGCCTCCTCCATATCCGCCACCGCCCCGTCGGACCCCGGCACCAGCGGCACACCCAGACCATCCATCGCCGCCTTGGCCGCGATCTTGTCGCCCATCATCCTGATATGCGCCGCACTCGGCCCGATAAACGTCAGCCCATGCGCATCCACCATATCGGCGAACGCCGCGTTCTCGGAGAGAAACCCATAGCCCGGATGGATCGCATCGGCCCCGGTGATCGCGGCGGCCGACAGGATCGCCGGCACGTTCAGATAGCTGTCCCGCGCTGCCGGCGGTCCGATGCACACGCTCTCATCGGCGAGGCGCACATGCATCGCCTCCGCATCCGCCGTCGAATGCACCGCAACCGTCGGGATGCCCAACTCCCGGCAGGCCCGCTGGATCCTGAGCGCAATTTCGCCCCGATTGGCGATAAGAACCTTGTTGAACAAGGGCCTATTCCAGAATCAACAACGGCTGACCAAACTCCACCGGCGCGCCGGCAGCCACCAATATCCGCGTCACCGTGCCGCCCCGCGGTGCCTTGATCTGATTGAACGTCTTCATCGCCTCGATCAACATCAAGGTCGCCCCCGCCGCCACAACCTGGCCCGGCGCCACAAACGGCGCAGCACCCGGCTCGGGCGCGAGATACGCAATGCCCACCATCGGGCTCGCAATGGCGCCGGGATGATGCGCATCATCCTCCACCACAGCCGCCGCCGGAGCGGGCGCGGCCACGGGCGCGACATGCACCACCGCCGGAGCCGCCACCCCACTCACCACCGTTCCGGCCCGGACGACGCGAATGCGCCCCTCCTTGCCCTCGATTTCGATCTCGGTCAGCCCCGTGTCATTCAGAATGCCGGCCAGGGCGCGAACCGCCTCGTCGTTGAAGGGCAGCGATGCCATCAGACGTCCTCCAGAATATCGGCCATCGCCCGCAAAGCATGGGCGTAGCCGCGAATGCCAAGCCCGCAGATCACGCCAACCGCGACCTTCGAGACATAGGAATGATGGCGGAACTCCTCCCGCCGGTGAATATTCGTCACATGAACCTCGATCACCGGAAGCTCGGACGCCAGCAGCGCGTCCATCAGCGCGATCGAGGTCGTGGTGTAGCCCGCCGGATTGATCACGATGCCCGACGCCCTGCCGCGGCATTCATGCACCCAGGAAATCAGCTCCCCCTCGCCGTTGGTCTGACGAAAATCAATGCCAAGCCCCAACCCGTCGGCGGTTTCCGCGCACAGGCTCTCGACATCATCGAGCGTCGCGCTGCCATACAAAAGCGGCTGCCGCAGCCCCAACATGTTCATGTTCGGGCCATTCAGAACGGCTATCATGTGTTGAATGCGTACCATAATCCTTGGCTAGCACGCGACTCCTTCCCGTTTCAATGCCATCCCATCCCTCGGCGCCCGCCAACCCGCGCACAGACAATCCAGGCATCAGGCGAGCCGGAACCCCCGCGCCTGCAAAAACGCCCCCCAGCCCTGCCGCTCCGGCTGGGCATATTGCCGCGCCTTGTCCTCCGACCAGCCATAATCCGGGCTCACCCCGAACACATCGTCCCGCCGCGTCTCCCGATATGGCCGCGTGACATTGCGCCGCGCATCGTATTCCGCGATCTGCCCATCAAGCCCCGCACCATCGTGCCGATCGACATGCAGCATCGCCGCCAGCGGCAAGCGCGGCGAAATCGACCCCGGATGCGCCGGCCAGCCCACGCACAACCCCGCCACCGGAAAGACATGCAACGGCAGCCCCAAAACCGCCGAAACCCCCTCGGGATGATTGCGGATCGCACTGATCGGCGTCGTCGTCAGCCCCACCGCCTCGGCCGCCGCGATGAACGTCGCCAGCACAATCCCGGCATCCACCGCCGCATTGAACATCGCATCGATGTGATCATTCACGAAGTCCCGCTTGCGCAATTCATGCACCCGCCGCTGCCGCGCATTGTTGCCGCAGAACACCGCAAATGCCGGCGCCTTCGCCGCCCACGGATTATCCGCCAACAACCCCGCCAACGCCGCCCGCTGCCCGGCATCCTCGACCAGCACGATATCGGCCTGCTGCAAATCGCTCTTGCTCGGCGCCGACAACGCCACCGCCGCCAGCACCCGCATCAAATCCGGCTCCACCGCCCGCGCCGCATAGGCGCGGATCGTCCGATGATCCGCCATCCGCGCCAGGCTCTCCACCCCCGGCAAATCCGCCGGAAGTTCGGGCGCCACACCAAACCGCGCCTGCAGATGCGCCCGCAGCGCCGCCCGATCCTCATTCATCGCCAGTCCCCCTGTTGCCGCACCGCCACCCTATCAGAGCAGAACCCTACCAGGTCGTCGCGTGCGAAATCTGCGGCAACCGCTTCGTCTGCCCCGCCCGCGGCATGCATCCGGCACTGTCGCGCTTCAACACCCTGAGCCCGTCGAACGCCGCAATCTGGTGATACCGGTTCCACGCCGCAGCAAAATCCGGATCCGATGCGATCAGCACGCTCACGTAGTTGATCCCCTCGCGCGTATCGACCACTGCGATATCCGGGCAATTCTCGACAAAATCCTTCGCCACCCAGCGCCGGATCGGATAGTCCCGCGGCCCCGTCCCATCCTGCTTGGCCCGCCAGATCTCGCCCTTCAGCGCCCACATCGAGTCAAACCGGCTCGCCCACGTCACCCCCGTGTTGTTCACCACCGGAAACCCCAGCGCAATCCACTCCGAAAACGCGATATAGGTCTTGGCCCGCTCCTTGCGAATAAGCCGCTCCAGCTTTACCTCGGTCGAAAGCGTCGGCTCCACCGCCTGCTCCACCCACGGCCGCAACCTCTCGTAATCCGCCAGCGCAAACAACGCCAACGCCCCCAGCACCAGCGGCACCGGCGCGAGACGCTTCAAATGCGCCCGGCGAAACCGCGTCACCACATCGCGCAGCGCCGATCCGAAATCCGCCGGCAACACCGAGGCAATCCACAAAAACAGCGCCAGCATCGTCGTCGCCGTCGCGGGCAGGCGATGATAGAACCAACTCTTCCCCTGCAACACGAACACCACCGTCGCCGCCACCGCAAACGCCGTCAGCGCCAACAGCAGATGCCGCTTGAAGTGCGACCGCCGCGCCAGCGTCGTCGTGCTCGACCAGCACAGCAACACAATCACCGCCTGCCCGAAAATCAGCCGCGAACTCTGCCCGATGATCTCCAGGCACGGCGTATCCGTCCCGCCATACAGCGCCAGCGCGAGCGGCACCGCCTTTTCCAGAAACGCCGGGCAAAACACGATCACGCCGAGCCCATACGCCCCGGCCGCCACAAAACACGCAATCGGCGCCGCCCGCAGCGTCCGATGCCCCCGGATCAGCGCCACCGCCTCCATCGCGATGATCGCCAGCAGATATGACGGCTTCAACGCACAGCCGAGCCCCGCCAGCACACCGGCGCCAAGCCCCGTCCAGCGCGGCTCCGCCTCCCCATCCAACTCCCGCGCATAAAGGCAGATATACGGCAGACACGCCGCCACCAGCAGATGCTCGCGCTGCCCGAACTCGATCCCCGGCAAAGCCAGCATCACGCCGGCAATCATCGCAAAAACCGGCACCGGGCGCACGAAAATCGGCGCCCGCCCTTGCAACAGCCGCGCCGACCACGCGGCAGTCCCCACCAGAAACAGCGCGAAATACGGAACCGCAATCAGCTTCGGCGCAACATCGAAGGTCTTGGCAAGCCACGCCGGCACCGCGTAGATCCAAATGATCAGCGGCGGATTGACCTCCACCAAATCCTCATAAAGCCGCTGCCCCTCCAGCCACTTGCGCGCCACATACAGCAGCCACGCCACGTCGTCCTTCAACGGCGAGCGCATCGCCGTCACCAGCACCGCCGCCGCCACCACCGCGAGCAACACCAGCGCCACCCCATCGCCAACGGCTCGACGCGGACGGCTCGACGGTTGGAAGGGGGCAGATGCGGTCATGCGAGCAGCGGGTTCGTCCAAATGAAAAACGGAGGCGGCACGACAGCAAGCCTGTGCGGAATGCGGCGCGCGGCTTCATTTACAGCAAAGCGAAGCGCAACGCCAAGACAGCACGGTGTCACGTATTGTTCCGTTACAACGCCCTAAACCACCCGTGCGGCAGAACGAAGGCAACCCCCTCTCAGGCAAGCCCCAAATAGGCCGCCTTCAGCCGCGGATCATCCGCCACCATCGACGCCGGCCCCTCCAGCGCCACCGCCCCATGCTCGATCACATAAGCCCGGTGTGCGATCGCCAGCGACTGGATCACGTTCTGCTCCACCAACAGGATCGACAACCCGTCCGCATTCAACCGCGCAATCAACCCAAACAACGCCTCCGTCAGCAGCGGCGACAAGCCCAGCGACGGCTCATCCAAAATCAACACACGCGGCTCCGCCATCAGCCCCCGCCCGATCGCCAGCATCTGCTGCTCCCCCCCGCTCATCGAGCCCGCCAACTGCCCCATCCGCTCCCCCAGCCTGGGAAAAATCGCCAGCACCTTGGCCATATTCCGCCCCCGCTCCGCCCGCCCCCGCAAAAACGCCCCCAGCAACAGATTGTCCCGCACCGTCAGGTTCGGGAAAATCCGCCGCCCCTCCGGCACATGGATCAACCCCGCGCGCACGATCGCATCATGCCCCGCTTGCGTCGTCTCCACCCCCCCGAACACGATCCTCCCCGAACGCGGCCGGATCAGCCCGGACAATGCCCGGTTGAGCGTCGTCTTCCCCGCCCCATTCGCCCCCAGCACCGCCACGATCTCGCCCGGCCGCAGCACGAGATCGATCCCATGCAACACCGCGAACGCCCCATACCCCGCATGCAACCCCGAAACCTCAAGCATGCGCCGCCAACCGCGCCGCCGCCCCGCGCCCGAGATACGCCTCGATCACCGCCGGATCGTCCGCAATCGCCCGCGGCGTGCCCTGCGCAATCACCGCCCCCTGCGCCAGCACATAAACATCATCCGCCAACGCCGCCACCGCCTGCATGATGTGCTCGATCAGCAACACCGTCACGCCGCCCTCCCGGATCCCCCTGATCATCGCCACGATCTCATGGATCTCCGACGGGTTGAGCCCCGCCATCACCTCGTCCAACAACAACATCCGCGGCCGCGTCGCCAACGCCCGCGCCACCTCCAACCGCTTGCGCCCCGCCACCGTCAACGCCGCGGCCGGCCGATCCAGCATCGCCCCCAGCCCCAACGCCGCCCCCACCGCGCGCGCTTGCGCCATCGCCTCCGCGGCATCCGCCGTCCGCAAAAACGCCCCCACCCGAATATTCTCCGCCACACTCAGCCCCGCAAACGGCTGCGTGATCTGAAACGTCCGCACCATCCCCAGCGCCGCGATCTGATCCGCCCGCGCCCCCGTCACCTCCCGCCCTTCGAACACAATCCGCCCCGCATCCGGGCGCACAAACCCCGCAATCATCGCAAAACTCGTCGTCTTCCCCGCCCCATTCGGCCCGATCAACGCCACGATCCGCCCCTGCGGCACATCAAGCGCCACATCATCCACCGCCTGCAGCCCACCGAACCGCTTGCTCAACCCCCGCACCTCAAGCATCCCGCGCCCCCCCCGGCGTCCCGCGCACCTGCGCCCAAACCCCCGCCAACCCCTGCGGCAACACCGCAATGATCACCAGCAACACCACCCCGTACACCATCGGCGCAAACCCCGGCGTGGCAATAAACGCGCGCGACACATCCGCCACCACATGCAACACCACCGCCCCCAGCACCGGCCCCCAAACCGTCCCCGCCCCCCCGATCATCGCCACCAGCAACATCTCCACGCTGCGCTCCGTGCCAAAGCCGATCGACGGATCGATGTACAGATACGTCTGCCCGTAAACCACCCCCCCCATCGCCGCGAGCCCGCCCGACAACGCCAGCGCCCACGTCTTGGTCCGCACGATATCCACCCCCAGCGCCGCCGCCGCGTCCTCGTTCTCCCTGACCGCCGCCAACCGCGCGCCCATCCGCCCCTTCGTCAACCAAACCGCCACCCCGCTCGCCACCGCCAGCAACACCAACACCACCGCATACGTCGCCCGCCGGTCCGCAAACTGGAAATTCCACGCCGATACCTTCAACGGTATCGCGATCCCCAAGCCCCCCTGGGTAAACTCCAAACTATTCGACAACACCCGAAACACCTCGGCAAACGCCAGCGTCACCAGCGCGAAATACGACCCCCTCAACCCCGCCCGAAACGACGCCGCCCCAATCCCTGCCCCCACCAGCCCACCCACCAAAAACGCCGCCGGCAACCCCACCCACGGATTCACCCCATACCGCGTCTGCAGGATCGCCCCCGTATACGCCCCGCTGCCAAAAAACACCGCGTGCCCAAAACTCGTCAGCCCGCCAAACCCGCCCGCAATATTCCAGCACTGCCCCAAAAACGCCGAAAACGCCGTCAGCATTGCAATATTCACCATCGACTGCGACGGCAACACAAACGGCACCGCCGCCACCCCCCCCACCAAAACCCATTTCATCACCCCCCACCTCATCGCGCCGCCCCGAACAACCCCGTGGGCCGCAACAGCAACACCGCGATGAACACCAACGATATCCCGATCGGCCCCAGCGACTCACCCAGCACCAACCCGCCCAAACTCTCCGTCACCCCGATCAACAACCCACCCACCACCGCCCCCGGAAAACTCCCCATCCCCCCCAACACCACAATCGTGAACGCCACCAGCACAAACACGCTGCCCACATGCGGCGAGACGAAAAAACTCGGCAGCAACAAACACCCCGCCGCCCCCAAACACCCGATCCCGATCCCATAGGCCAGCGCAAACACCCGCTCCGGCCTGATCCCCATCAGCCGCGCCCCCTCCGGCTCCTTCGCCACCGCCCGGATCGCCCGCCCCATATCCGTGCGCGCCATGAACGCCCACAACCCACCCGCCAACACCAGCGACACCCCAAACGCAATCACCTTCGGCACCGCCAGCAACAACGGCCCCACCTCCCACATCGCAAACGTCAAATCCCCCTCGATCTGGCGCGTATCCCCGCCGAAAATCGCCAGAAACAAATTATCCAACACCACCGAAACCCCCAGCGTCGCCAGCAATATCGCCCGATCCTCCCCCCGCGACACCCGCCCGATCACATAGCGATACAGCGCCCAGCCCACTGCGAACATCCCACAAGCCACCACCGGCAACGCCGCATAAGGCGACACCCCCGCCTTCTCCGCCAACACCCACGCCGCAAACATCGCCACCATCAGCAATGAGCCATGCGCGAAATTGACGATGTGCAACACGCCGTAGATCAACGTCAGACCCAGTGCGACGAGCGCGTAGACGCCGCCGATCAGCAGGCCGTTGATCAGGGCGGCGGTGTAGATTTCAAGCATGGCAGCAAGCAAGCACTTCTTTTTTTGTAAAAAAAGAAGCAAAAAAACATCCGCCTTTAAGGGGCTTCGGATGGCTAGAGGCGCAGCCAACCCGGAACGACAACGTCGCTCCCCAGCGGTGAAGTGCTCTGAACGCTGAACGGATAAGGTTTTTTTGCTTCTTTTTTTTCAAAAAAAGCAGTCCTTCCCGCCCCGTCCGCGCAAACAAGCCCATCAGGACTCCGCCGGCAGCACCCGGCGAAATCCCAACGGATAAAAGTTTTTTGGTTCTTTTTTTCAAAAAAGAACCCCTTCCTCAAGCCTTCGGCCGCGGAAACACCGCCTTCGCATCCGAGACCTCGTTCGGCCAGATCACCGTCATATCCCCCTTCTGGATCTGCAACGCCACCGGATGGGCCCCGCTGTTCTGTCCATTGGTGAACTTCGTCGGCCCGTACGGCATGAAGTGATCCGCCATCGTCGATCCGTTCAGCGCCGCGATCGCGCGCTCCTTGTCCGCACTCCCCGCCCGCTCCCACGCATCGGCCAGCAGTTTCACCGCGAAATAGCCGAACGGATGCTCCCACGAATAGAACCCGCTCGCCGCCTCGACCCGCTTGCGGAACGCAACCGAGCGCGGGTCCTTCGGGTTGTGCCAATGGTTGAAGTCGATCATGTTCTCCGCCACCGTCGGCGCCTCCTTGGCGAACTTCAGATTGAAGCCGCCGCCGGAAATCGAGAACGTGGAGACCAGGTCCACCCGCTGCTGCACCAGCGTGCGCGCCAGCAGCACATACTCGTTCTCGTAGTTCGAGATCAGCACGATATCCGGCTTCTCCGCCTTGATCCGCAGCACGATATTGGTGAAATCCCGCGTCGGCGTGGCATGCGGCAACAGGGCCTTCACCTCGATGCCGATGCCCGGCAGCATCGCCGCCTGCAGCTTCACCGAATTGGTCCCGAACTCGCTGTCCTCATGCACGATCACCGCGGTCTTCGCCGGCGATCCCGCCGCCTTGTTCAACGCCCCGAGCGCGGCCATCGCGTCCGCCGTCGCCGTCGAATTGTTCGGGAAAAACCGGAACGTGTTCTTAAGCCCGCGCGTCGTGATCGCATCCGCGATGCCGCTGTCGATCGAGAACGGAATGTTGTACTTCGCCGCCGCCTGCGTTGCCGCCAGCCCCAGCGCGGAGGCGAAACACCCGGTAAACCCGGCCGCCCCCGCCTCGGCCATCTGATCGACCAGCTGCGTCGCAATTTCCGGTCGCCCCTGCGCGTCGCCCAGGATCGCCTCCAGCTTCGCGCCGCCCATCGACTTGATGCCGCCGGCTGCGTTGATGTCCTCGATCGCCATCAACCCGCCTGCCCGGCACCGCCCGCCCGCCCCCGCGAGCGCCCCCGTCACCGGATGGATCAGCCCGACCTTGACGGGCGCGGCCTGCGCCCCCCCGATCGCCGGCATCGCAAGCGTGGCCGCCCCGGCAAGCGCGCCGCGGCGGGAAAGGCGAAGGAACTGGCTCATCAATAATCTCCCCTGAGGTCGAAACTCTCTCCGCATCATACACGTCCCCGCGGCTTTGCATCCCCACCCCCCGTATGAATCTTGATAAAGACAACACCCATCCCCCAAAAATCCCCTTGCACCGACTAACGCAAAATGTCATTAAATACGACATGAGCGAACCGCCGTTAGCGCCCCATCTGCGCGCCTACGCCCTGAACTTCGCGGCCCGCCTGGCCCCGCTGCTGCGCGCGCTCGCCTTGCTCGCCGGCTACCGCTTCGCCCGCAACCCTATCCTCGCCCCTTTCCTCCCCCCCCTCCAACACCACCTCATGAGCGCCGCCCGCCGCATCGGCATCCTCATGGCCAAACTCGCGCAGGGCCAAACCACGCGCCCCGCGCCCCCTCGTGAACCCCGCCCCCGCACATCGCGCCCCGCGCCCCCGAAACCCCGCATGCCCACCGGCCTGGGCTGGCTGATCCGCGCCCTGCCCAGCGAAGCCATCACCTTCAGCACCCAACTCCATGCCCTGCTCGCCGAGCCCGAAATCGCTGAAATCCTGGCATCCTGCCGACGCGCCCGGCGCATCCTGGCCCCCGTCGCGCGCGCCCTCAGCAGCGCACAACCCAACCGCCCGCCGCGCCGCTCCCTCCTCCCCCTGCGCCTTTTCGCCCCCGGCGCCTCCCCCCCGAGCGCCATTCCCTCCTTCCTCCTCTACCCCACCCCGATCCCACCCCCAATCGCGCGAAAAATCCCCGCCTGACCCGGGAAAAACCGCGCCAAATTCATTACGATCATTTATCTGTCAGCCAAACTCCTGCCTAAACCAAACCCGCCTCACGCCGCCCGCCCATAGTACAGCACCACCGTATGCGTCGCCTCGGCAAAAAACAGCCACCGTTCCACGGCCATCCCCACCACCGCACACACCGCCACCAGAATCAGCCCCACCACCGGCACCACCCCCAACACCACACCGACCAGCACTGCCACCGGCACCGCAAACCCGATCATCACCGCATAGACCCGCAGCCGGCCCGCATGTTTGCGCGCGATGCGAAATCCCATCTCCTTCAGCAAATAATTCTCCTCGCTATGCGGCGCCTCGAAACTGCGCACCACGCCGAGATGCCCCAGCCCCGTCGCCGAAGCCACTGTGCTCGCCCCCGTCGCCGAGTCGATCCGCTGCCAATACGCGATTTTCATCGCCCCCGCCGCCAGACCCGAAACAATCCCGATCCACCCCAACACCCCGGCCGCCGCCGTGCTCGCAAACCCCGTCACCGCCGCAAGACAAACCGCCCCGCTGAACAAAGCCGCCAGCAAATAAAACGGCACCACATACCCATCCCGCCACTGCCGCACCGGCTTGAGCGAGGCATAGATCATCGCGGTGCAATACACCGTCCCCGCCGCCAACCCCGCCATCACCAGCCCCACACCGGCAGACACCGCCCCCCCCATCAACCAGACCGCCCCCAACCCCACCGCCGGCACATAGACCAGCACCGCCGCCACCCCCTCGCGGGACAACCACGACGACCGCCATTGCGACAACGCCCGCCACGCCCGCTGCGGATTGCCCAGATGCGC
>CANFKS010000035.1 GCA_947447625.1 Rhodospirillales bacterium
CTTCGGCGCCGGCGGCAACACCGCCCAGCTCGCCCGCATCGACGGCGGCAGCGGCATCGACACCATCCGGCTCTCGGGGAGTGGTATGGAATTCGATCTCACGCATATCGCCAACCAGGGCGGCGCCACGCCCGATGGTCTCTCGCGCATCAATGCCATCGAGCGCATCGACCTCTCAACCGGCAGCAACAGCCTGACACTGGCAGCGAGGGACATCATCGACATGGCCGGCTTCAACAGTTTCAACAGCAGTTGGACAACAGGCGGCACTTACAGCCTGGGAGCCACCCAAAACCGCCACCAACTCGTCATCGACGGCACCAGCGGAGACAGCGTGAATTCCTCCGGCTGGGGCAGTTCGGCCGGGACCGTCACGCAGGGCGGGCACACATACGCGGTCTACAACCAGGGCTTCGCCCAGATGCTGATCGATCAAAATATCACGCGTTCGGTCGCGTAGAGCCTGGTTCAGACCGTTGGCGGAATTGCCAAAAGTCTGAACCAGGCGATCATACCAAGGCTCGCAAAGCGCGACCCTTGGTATGAGTCTTTTTTCGCCCGCCGCCGCCCACCAACCCGGCGCGCATACCGTAGCCCTGTGATCGCGGAAGAGTCGCGATCACAGGTCTACGGTATCAAACACAGCGTCAGAGCGGGATGCCTTCGCCCACCAGCAGGCATTCCCCTCGAATTATATCGAATTCGAATTTATATTTGCAGCAACCGATGTATTGCGGCCGCTTAAACGTATTTTAAAAATTTCATAACACGACATTTAGATAATTTATGTTCTTTTTGTCATTGCTTATTGTCCAATGTATGGCATTCTAAGTGCAACGCCGTGGATGTTCCAAGCATCGATGTGGCGGCTGTGGCGGTCACCATCATGCTTAAGGACCGAAACCGGCTCCGCATTGCGCGAAGCACACGGGCATCTTGTCTAGCAACAGGCTTGTATAATCAGGAGACGATTAAATGTCAGTAACTGCAGCCCAAGCGGTCGCCATCCTCGCCGCAAATCCCTCCGCTCCCCCCCAAATCATCGTCGATACAGCGACCAATCTGATCGCCAACATGACGGCCCTGCAGGCCCTTGGGGCGGCCAAACAACTGGCATCGGTGACACTCGCCGGCACCAGCAACACCGTAAACAACTGGCGCGCGTCGCAAATGGCGGGTTTGCCCCGGTTCAGCTTGGCCCCCGGCGCCACGCTGGTGGTGGCGGATAGTGCTTACCAGTTGTTGAATGCCGATTATGCCGCCGGCCTGACCATTGCGACCAGCACGCAGGTCACCGGGATCATCAACAAAACCAAATACCTCTCGGCCACCCAGGTCGCTCAACTCGCCAGCAAAGGCAACCTGTCGGTCGCCGCCGATACCACAATCCTCGTGGTCAATGGCGCCAACACCGTCAACGCAAACCAGGCCTCGTCTTTGGCGGCCTTCACCACCTGGACGCTGGCAGCCGGCGCCACCGTGACGGTGTCGGACACGCGGACCAATCTCCTCAACAACGCCGGAGCCCTGGCGTCGCTCAGCGCCGCATCGAAAATGGGCACAGCCACCTATTCCGACAGCACGGCGAAAATGGTGGTGACCACCTACGCAAACTATCTCACCATGACCGCGCTGACCGGCAACTACGATCTGGTGATCACAGGCGCGCCGGTCTCAGCCGCCGCGGTCATGCAGAGCAACAGCCACGTGGCCGCCTTCACGGTTGCCGACACCGCGGCCAATCTGCAGTCCGGTTTGTCGAGCCTCGTGGCCAACAGCAAACTGACCGCGATCGGCACGACGGATGCTGCCGGCAGCGTCCCGACCTTCACCCTGACCTGGTCGGCCTATGCCGCGGATGACGCGGTTCTGGCCAGGTTCACCACCGCCTATAATCTGGTGCTCAGCGGCGCCAGCGCGGCCCAGGCCGCGTCTTTGGCGGGCTTGAAGAGTTGGAATCAGGCCGCCAGCGCCAAGGTGGCGGTCTCGGATACGCGCGCCAACATCCTCAACAACCTCCCCGCGCTGGAGTCGCTCGGCGCCGCATCGAAGCTGACCTCGGCCACCTATTCCGACATCGCGACGAAATTGGTGGTCTCCACCTACGCGAACTATCTGACAATGACGGTGCCCACCGGCAGCTATGATCTGGTGATCACCGGCGCACCGGTCTCCGTGGCGGCCGCCCTGCAGGGCAACAGCCATGTGGTCGGGTTCACGGTCTCGGATACGACAGCCAATGTGCAATCCGGTCTGTCGGGCCTCGTCGCCAACAGCAAGCTGACCTCGTTCAGCCTGACCAATGCTGCCGCTGGCACCCCGACCCTCACATTGAGCGGGTCCGCCTACGCCGCGGGTGCTGCGCCGCTGGCGGCGTCCACCTTGGCGTATAACCTGGTGGTAAACGGGGCCAGCGCAGCCCAATCCGCGCAACTCAATAACAACAGCCATGTGGTCAGCTTCACGGTCTCCGATCGTGCGGCCAACGTCCAGTCGTGGCTGTCGGGCCTCGGCGCGAGCAGCAAGATCAGCTCGATCACCCTGACCGACACCACGACGCCGACCTTCACGCTGAGCGAAGCGCAATATGCCGCGTGGTCGGCTGGATTGTGGAAGATCGCCGGCGCCTACAATGTCTCGGTCCCGGGCAAGGGTGTGATCAGCGGCGTTGGGGCGTCGTTTGCGGCTCCGGGTTCGTTCGATGCGTCCGCATTGACCTTCACATCCGATACAACCCCGGTTGCCGACTCATCGGGCAATCTGTTCGGGGTGAGCGTCGGCGGCGGGCCGCTTGGGGAAGGCAGCGTTTACGAGTTGGTTCATAATGCCGACAACAGCTACACCTCCAAAGACCTGTATCAATTCACCGACTCCAACATGGGGTTCGATCCGCTCGCCGGACTTACCATCGATGCCGCCGGCAATTTGTGGGGCACCACGATGCTGAACGGGCCGGGGCAGTTGTCTGCGAATCCCCATGTCGATGGGGCTGGAACTGTCTTCGAACTCGTCAAGACCGGCACGAGCTATATTGCCCGCGTCATCGCGGCCTTCACAACGGACCACGCGATGCCCGGACAGTACGGTGCTTCGCCCAGTACCAATCTCGTTGCTGATGCGTCTGGCAACTTGTTTGGGCAGGACCTCTGGGGGGGAACCTTCAAGATCGTGAACAGCGGCTTCGCCGTGGCGACAAGCACGCTGTCGGGCAATACGGCGTCGGTCAGCGCCGGCCTGAGTGCGCCCGTGATGTCCTTCATCGGCGCACCCACGGTAACAACGCTGCCGACAGCAAGCCCGCAAACCATCAACGCAACCCTCTCCTCCAGCCTGGGCGTTCAGGAGATCGACCATTTCCAATACATGATCGATAAACTGGTGCTCAACCTGAACGGTGCCGCCAACAGCGCTATCCATGCGTCGGATACAACGGTGAACGGTGTGGCAGCGATCAGCATCTATTCCGGCGCCGATCCGACGCACGGCATCATCTTGACCGGAATGACCTCCGGCCAAACCGCCGCCAATCTGATGAGCAACCACCTGTCCTTCGCGAACGGCAGCGCGATCATCACCTAGAGCCTGATGATTTTTGGTGGAATCACCAAAAATCTGAATCAGGCGATCAAACAAAGAGTTAGAGCGGGATGCCTTCGCCTATCAGAAGGCATCCCGCTCTAGAGCCTGATGATTTTTGGTGGAATCACCAAAAATCTGAATCAGGCGATCAAACATAGAGCGAGAGCGGGATGGCTTCGCGATCAGAATTCATCCCGCGCTAAAACCCGGAGCAGCCCGGCCGGTTGTCGCGTTTGACCGACGCAACAACCGGCATGCCCCCCGATCCAGCAGCAGAAAACGCAATCCAACCCTGGCGCCAGCGCGTGATCGTGGTGATGCCGCACAAACCCGCAAACACCCATGCAATCGCCGCAAACTCCGCCGGCCACAGCCCCATCGCGGCAAAAACCAGAATCGTCTCCATACCCTCCGTGAGGCCACCAAGATAATAGAGACCCTTCATCGGAAAATCCGCCGCCTTCATGGCCCGACCCGCCGCGATCGCCGAAAACGCCAGAAAGCTTGACCCCGTGCCGATGAACGAGGCGATCAGCACCGCGGCCGCGAGGGCGTTCCGGCCGGGATCGGCAAACGCAAACCCCAGCGGAAACAGGGCATAAACCGCAAAATCCAGCGCAATATCCAAAAACGCCCCGCGCTCGGTCGGCCCGACCTGCCGGGCCAGCGCGCCATCCAGCCCATCGGCCCATCGATTGACCAGCAGCAGCACGAGCCCCAACCCGGTCGCACCCAGTCCAACCGCAAGCGCCGCACCGACACCCACCGCAAACCCCGCCACCGTCACCGCATCGGCTGTCACGCCCCGGCTGGCCAGCATCGCCGCCAAGGGCGCAAACCCGCGCTGTAGCAAGGGCTGCAAGCGTGCATCAAACATTCGAGAGCCCCTTGCTAGAGCTTGGCGGTTTTTCTTGCCCTGCAGATGGCGCACCCACTCACATGGTCGCGCCCAGTGTCCATGGTGCAAATTCCGCAGCACCGAAGTCGAATTGCTCGGATTTGGTCGCAGTGCCGGAGGCCGTATCGAGAATGAGTTGCAGGATGCGCGCGCCGCAGGCCTGCACCGTCTCATCGCCATCGGCAATGGTGCCGCAGTTGATGTCCATGTCGTCTTCCATCCGTCTGAACATGGCCGAGTTGGTCGCGAGTTTGATCGAGGGCGCCGGCTTGCAGCCAAAGACCGAGCCGCGGCCGGTGGTGAAGCAGACCAGGTTCGCCCCCCCAGCCACCTGTCCGGTGGCCGCGACAGGGTCGTAGCCCGGCGTATCCATAAACACAAAGCCCCGCTTGGTGACGGCCTCGGCATAATGCAGGACATCGACAAGATTGGTGTTGCCTGCCTTGGCCATCGCGCCAAGCGATTTTTCAAGGATCGTGGTAAGCCCCCCCGCCTTGTTGCCCGGCGAAGGGTTGGCATTCATCTCAGCCCCTTCGCGGGCGGTATAATCTTCCCACCAGCGCATCAGCCCAACCAGTTTTTCGCCGACTTCCCGCGACACCGCGCGCCGCGTCAGCAGATGCTCGGCCCCGTAGGTTTCCGGGGTTTCGGAGAGGATGACAGTCCCGCCATGACGGACCAGAAGATCGGAGGCAGCGCCAAGCGCAGGGTTGGCGGTGATGCCGGAATAGCCATCGGAGCCGCCGCATTGCAGCGCAATGGTGAGTTCCGAAGCAGGAACAAGGCTGCGGCGGGCCTGGTTGGATTCAGCCAGGACCTCGCGCACGAAAGCGATGCCGGCTTCCACGGTCTTGCGCGTCCCGCCCATCTCCTGAATATCCATGGCGCGCAGCCGGCCCGCGAGTTTCTGCTCCTCCATCAGCCCGCCGATCTGGTTCACTTCGCAGCCCAGCCCCAGCACGATCACATGCGAAAAATTCACGTGCCGCGCATACCCGCCAAGGGTGCGGCGCAGCACCCTGAGCGGTTCCAACTGAGTCATGCCGCAGCCGGTTTTATGGGTGAGCGCGACGACACCATCGACATGGGGGAAGTCAGCCAGCGGGTTTTCCCCGGTGAAGGGGTTTTTGCGGAAGGCGCCGGCGACCATGTCCGCGACATGGGCGGAGCAGTTCACGCTGGTGAGGATGCCGATATAGTTGCGCGTGGCGATGCGGCCATCGGCGCGACGGATACCCTGGAATGTGGCCGGGGTGCTGAAGTAGTCGGTGGGCTTTGCGTCCACGCCATAAGCATAGTCCTTGGCGAAATCGCCCATGCCGCAATTATGGACATGAACATGATCGCCCGGTGCAATCGCGGCGGTGGCAAAGCCGATGATCTGGCCATAGCGCAGAATGGGGGCGCCGGTTTCGTGGGCACGGATGGCGATCTTATGGCCGGCGGGCACGCGGCCCGTGGTGGCAACGCCTTGCACGACGGGCGTATTCGGCATCAGGGTGGCACGGGCGATGACAACGCCGTCATCGGGGTTGAGCGACAGGATGAGCGGTGCGGCCATGGGGGACTCCTGAAAAAACGAGGGCCGGAAGTTTCCTCCCGGCCCTTATATTCGATAGAGCCGGATGGTTTTTGGCGGAATCGCCAAAATCGGGCTCAGGCGATCAAACAAAGAGCGAGAGCGGGACGATTGCGCCTACCAGAAGGCATCCCGCTCTCGCGCCAGCGGGTGGATCAGGCCTTGCCCTTGGCGCCCTTGCGGGTTTCGGCGATGCAGGTCTTCGCGAAAGTCGCCATCATGCCGCTGTCGTTCATCAGGGTGACGAGTTTGAAGCCCATCGAGATGCAGTTGGCAGCATCGGCCGACCCGCCGGTGTGGATGCCGGCGTAGATCCCGCGCTTGTCGCACTCCTTGAGCAGCTTCTCGTAGATCTTCAGGATTTCCGGCTCGTCGCGGCCGAGCTTGGGGGCCAGGCCATAGGAGATGCCGAGATCGGACGGCCCGACATAGACGCCCGCAATACCTTCGACGTCGAGAATCGCTTCGAGGTTCTTGATCGCCTGCTTGGTCTCGATCATCGGGATGCAGAGCGTCTCGGTATTGGCGGTGGTCTGGTACGAGGTCGCCTCGCCATACATGCCGGCGCGGATCGGCCCATTGGAGCGGGCGCCGAGCGGCGGGTATTTGCAGGCGGTGACGAAGGCCTCGGCCTCCTTCTTGGTGTTGATCATCGGGCAGATCACGCCCATCGCACCAGCGTCCAGCACCTTGCCGATGATGCCCGGCTCGTTCCAGGGCACGCGGACCATCGGCGTCACCGGATGGGCCTGCATGGCCTGGAAACACTGCACCATCGACTGGTAGTCCTGCACCCCGTGCTGCATGTCGACAGTCACGGCGTCAAACCCGCACTGGGCCATCACTTCGGCCGAGAAACCCGAAGGAATTGCGAGCCAGCCGTTGACGACGGCCTTTCCCGATTCCCAAATCTTCGCCACTTTGGTCGCCATCTGCCGTATCCCCTTGTTTTTGAGCTGGCATCGACGCTAGGCCGGGCAAGCGGTCGGGTCAATTCGTGGAGGCTTACCATGTACGCAGGTCCCATCATCGATGCCCATCACCATTTGTGGGACCTCGACCTCGGCCGCCATCGCTGGCTGGTCGATGCGGGCAGCGGGCTCGGCGCACTGGGCGATATCGCCTACATGCGACACACCTATCTGCCGGCCGATTATCTGCGCGATGTGGGCGACAAAAAAATTGTCGGCAGCGTGCACATCGAGGCGGTCTGGGATCGGGCGCGCGATCCGGTGGAGGAAAGCGCCTGGCTCGAGGGGCTCAACAAGCCCGGTGGGGTAGCCGCGCGGGCCATCGGCTTCGCACCGCTGCAAGACCCGGAGGTGGAAGCCGTCCTGGAGCGGCATGCGGCCTATCGCCGCGTGGTCGGCGTGCGGGAGACCATCCGCTGGCATCCCGATCCAACCAAGCGATGGACCGATGCGGGAATTGTCGACCGCCCGGCCTTCCGCCGCGGAGTGAGCCTGCTGGCGCAGTACGGCTTTGCCCTCGAACTGCTGATGAACCCCTGGCAGGCCGGGGAGGTCGCCCGGCTGGCAGCCGATTTTCCCGACCAACTGATCCTGATCAACCATTGCTGCACCCCGAACGACCGCGACGCCGAAGGGCTGGCGCGGTGGCGCGACGGGCTGGCGCAGCTGGGGCGGCTCGAGAATGTGGCCATCAAGGTCTCGAATTTCGGAGCCTATGCGCCGGACCGGTCGCTCCCTGCGCTGCGCGAAACGGTGATGGCCTGCATCGAGGCATTCGGCACGGCGCGCGCACTCTTCGGGACGGATTATCCAGTGGCGCGGCGCAACATGACATATGCCGCCATGGTCGATGCCTTCGCCCACATCGTGGCGCCGTTCAGCCCGGACGAGCAGCGCGCCCTGTTCCACGACAATGCGCACCGTCTCTATCGTTTCGCCTGAGTGCCAAGCGGATCGATCCCGACGCCGCCGGCGATGTCAGGCGTCTTCAGGATGATGGCAGGCCGTCCCATGGCCATCGCGGTCGTCCCATTCGGGATAGGCCGTGCGACAAATCTCGCTCGCCCTGATGCAGCGCGGATGGAAATGGCATCCCGGCGGCGGGTTGGCCGCAGAGGGGATTTCGCCGATCACGCGGGGCAGAACCCCCCGCCGCGCCGGGTCGGGGATGGGGGAGGCATCGCGCAGCATGCGCGTATAGGGGTGCCGCGGCGCAGCGAACACACGGCTGACGGGGCCTTGTTCGACGATCCGTCCAAGATACATCACCGCAACGCGGGCGCAGAACCAGCGGATCACGCTGAGGTCGTGGCTGACGAAAACGAAGGCGAGGCCGCGGCGCGCTTGCAGGTCTTTCAAAAGGAGCAGGACCTGGGCCTGGACTGACACATCAAGCGCAGAGACGGGTTCGTCGGCGATGATCAGTTCGGGTTGCAGGGTCAGGGCGCGGGCGATGCCGATCCGCTGGCGCTGCCCGCCCGAGAATTCATGGGGGTAGCGCCCCATGGCAGCGGGGGGCAGGCCGACTTCCTCCAGCAGACCCATCGCCCGCTCGCGGGCAGCGGCGCCGTGTGCGATGCCATGAACCTCCAGGGGTTCGACCAGCGTGCGCCCGATGGTGCGGCGCGGGTTGAGCGAGGAGTACGGGTCCTGGAAAACGATCTGCATGCGCTGGCGCAGTTTGACCAGCGCATCGCCGCGCGCGGCCAAAACATCATGCCCCGCGAACCGGACTTCGCCGGAATCGGGTTCGATGAGGCGCAGCACGGCGCGGGCGGCGGTCGATTTGCCGCAGCCGGACTCGCCAACCAGCCCAAACGCCTCCCCGGGAGCCACCGAGAAATCAACACCGTCGACCGCCCGCACAATAGTCTTGACCGGCCGCGGGAACCCCGTCACCGACGTGAAATGCTTGGTCAACCCCGAAACCGACAGCAGCGGAGAGGTCACAGCACCCACCCCCGGATCAGGCGGATCACCGTTTCCCGCTCCTTCTTTTCAAAAAAAGTATGCGTCCCGCCCCCGCCCTCAAGCGCCAGCAACCCCAGCCGCGCCCTCATGTGCCCGTCAACTTCGGATCCGTCGCGTCCCGCAGCCCATCGCCGACCATATTGAGCCCAAGCACGAGCATCAGGATCGCGATCCCCGGAAAGACCGAGAGCCAGGGCGCATCGAGGATGGCCTCGAAGCCTTCGCGCATCATCCCGCCCCAGGTGGCGGTCGGTGGTTTCACGCCGAGGCCGATAAAGGAGAGCGAGGCTTCGGTGCGCACGGCGGTGGCCATCCACAGACTGCCCATGACGAGGATCTCGTCGAGGATATTGGGCAGGATATGCACGACAAGGATGCGAAGATGCGAAAAGCCGAGGGCGCGGCCCGCTTCCACGAAAGCGCGTTCCTTGAGGCTGAGCACCGGCGCACGCGCGATGCGGGCAAACGGCGCCACCGCGGTCAGCGCGATGGCGAAAATCAGATTGCCCATTTCAGCACCCAGGAGGGCGACGACGATCAGGCCCAAAATCAGGGAGGGGAAGGACAGCAGCACGTCCATCACCTGCATGATCAGCATGTCGGTCCGCCCGCCAATATAGCCGCTCACCATGCCGATCGCCCCGCCAACGAGAATGGCGAGTGCGATCGAAACCACAGCGACGACGAGCGAGATCCGAGCTCCCCACAGGATGCGGCTCAGCACGTCGCGGCCGAACACATCGGAGCCCAGCAAAAAATCCCCCCCCGGCGGTTGCAGCCGCTCCAGGATCGACTGCTCGATCGGGTCGTGCGGCGCAATCCACGGCGCCAGCACGGCGCCGGCTGCAATCAGCAGGCAAAGAAGGGCGCCGGCCAGGGTGGTCGGGTTGCGCAGAAGGGCTTTCATTCAGGCCTGCTTCACGCGCGGGTCGATGAAGCCGTAGGTCAGATCGGTGATGAGGTTCACCACAACGATGAGGAAGCAGTAGATCACCATCAGGCCCTGCAACATCGTGTAGTCGCGCTGGTTGAGGGCGCCGACGATAATTTTGCCGAGGCCGGGCCGGTTGAAAACGATTTCGGTCAGCACGGAGTTGCCGATCAGGATCCCGACATAAAGGCCCACGACGGTGACAACCGGCATGCCCGCATTGCGCAGCCCATGGCGCCACACAACGCGCCGCCACGGCACGCCTTTGGCGCGGGCGGTGCGCATGTAGTCCTCGCCGAGCACGCCGAGCATCGCGCTGCGCGTCACGCGGGTGATGTAGGCGGCCATCACGAGGCCAAGAGTGGCCGCGGGCAACACGAGTTTGAGCAACCGGTCCCCGGGGTCGGACAAATTGGCGTTGCCGATGACGGGAAAGATCCGCCAATGCAGCGCGAAGGCGAGAAGCAGGAAGATGCCGGAGACAAACACCGGAAAGGAAAGGCCAACCAGACTGACAAGACGGGCCAGGACGTCGATCCAGCGATTGCGGTGCAGCGCCGCCCAAACCCCGGCGGGAACACCGACGATGATGCCGATCAGCATCGCCGCGATCGTCAGATCGATCGTGTGCGGAATCACGGCGCTGACATCAGCCAGGATCGGCCGGTTGGTGACCATCGACGTGCCGAAATCACCTTGCGCGGATTGCGCCATGAAATCAACATATTGGGCCCAGATCGGCCGGTCCAGCCCGAGTTTCGCCTGCAGTGCCGCCACCGCCGCCGGAGTCGCGCGATCGCCCAGGATCGCAATGGCGGGATCTCCGGGAACGATACGCACCAGCACAAAAACCAGCGTCAGCACCGCCCACAAGGTGGGCAGCGCCGCCAGCAGGCGCCGGGCGATGTAGACGATCAAGCCGCCCCCCCCGTGCGAGGAGAGGGGCGGCGATGCGGATCGGTCACTTGAAGTGGGTCTGCTCGGTAATCAACGGACCCAAAGAGAGCGAACCCTTGAGGTCGTAGCCATAGACCAGCGAGTCGGTGTGGACCCAGGCTTGCAGCGTTTCGATGAGCGGGACGGCGCACATCTGGGCGACGATTTTTTTCTGCGCGGTCTGCCACAGGGCGATCTGCCTGGCGCTGTCGGGCTCGGTGCGGGCGGCGTCGATTTCCGAGTCGGCAGCGCTGCAATGCGAGAAATTGGCCACGGCCGTCGGCGTCTTGACGGTGCTGCGCGAGTGGTAGAACTGGCTCAGATACACGTCGGCGACGGGGAAGCGGGCGGCGGAGTAGAACACGATCGCGCTCAGGTCCTGGCGGATCATCTGATGAAAGGTGGCGTGTTCCACCACCTGAAGGTCAAGGGTGATGCCGGCTCGCTTGAGTTGGGCCTGCACGACCTGCATCTGCGCCAGCATGTTCGGCAGCTGGGTATGAACCACCTTGAGGGTCAGCCCGTCCTTGTAGCCGGCCTCGGCAAGCAGGGCCTTGGCTTTGGCGACGTCATACTGCGGCAGGCCGGCATCGATGTAGCCGAGATTGCCGATCGGGATGACGGAGCCCGGGGTGCGCGAGACATCAGCGCCCTGGAACTTCAGGATCTCCGGGCGATTGATGGCATGGGCGATCGCTTGGCGGACGCGCAGGTCATCGAGCGGCTTCTGCGCCTGGTTGAGATGCAGGATCGCCTCCTCGCCCGGTTCGAAAACGTCAACGACGGCGCCGCGCTGCTTCTTCATGCGGTCGACCCAGGTCTGATCCTGGTTGCCGAATTCCAGATCAAGCTCGCCGTTCTGGAATGCCAGGTCACGCGAGGCGTTGGAGGGCAGGAACCGGTAGCTGATCTTCTCAAGCTTCGGGACGCCGCGGAAATAGGCCTTGTTGGCGACGAGTTCGAGCGACTGGTTCGGCGTGTTGGCGGCGAAGGCGAAGGGCCCGGTGCCGACGGGGGCGGCGGCAAATTTGTCGCCAAGGGTTTCGACCGCCTTTTTCGAGACGATGAAGCCGCCGCCATAATTGGTGATGATCCCAAGCAGGCTCGGGACGGTCTGCTTGAGGGTGATCCGCACCGTGTAGGGATCGAGCGCCGCGATCGTCTCGAACGAGGCAAAATCGCCCGAGGACGCGGAGCGCTTCGCATCGCCAGCCTTGGTCAGGCTGTAGACGACGTCCTCGGCGGTCATCTCGCCGTAACCCCCGTGGAACTGCACGCCATGGCGCAGCTTGAATGTCCACACCTTCTTGTCCGGCGAGGCGTCCCAGCTTTCGGCGAGGTCAGGCTCGATATCGGCGGGGCTCATGCTGCCCGGCTTGAAGCGGACCAGGCCGTTGAACAGCCAGGCGACGACCGTGCGATCGATGGTGGAGACCGCGAGATGCGGGTCAAGCTTGCCGACATCCTGCGCGGCCATGCCGACGATGAGGTCGGTCTTCGGGGCGGCCATCGCGCCCGGCGCGAGCGTGGCAGCGAATACGGCGGACAGCAAAGCATGGCGCAGTTTCATCATCGTGTCTCCCTCGTTCGCGCCGAGCATAGCTGCGCGCCTTCTGGCTTGAAATGGGGATAAACATCCACGGGTCGCGGAAGGCCAATAGAATAGGGCCCGAAGCGCGTGCTCCAGGCCCTGTTCAAACGTGCAGCAGGCGCGCCGGGATCAAGCGGCGGCGTCGACCATCGCGCGGGCGGACTGGATCTTGTCCATCGCCACATCGAGGGACGTCACATCCGCCTTGTCGGCAGCATCGTAATCGGCTTCGGCAGCCGCCATGCGGCGTTCGCCTTCGGCCTTCGAGACCTCGCCCGATGGGATAGCTTCCGTGGCCAGAACGGTGACGCGCTCGGGCGTCACCTCGGCAAAGCCGCCGGACACATAGAGTTGCTCCTTTACCGCGCCGCCTTCGTAGAGGCGGATCATGCCGCCGCGAAGCAGCACGATCATCGGCGAATGCCCGGGCAGCACGCCCATTTCGCCCTCGTAGGCCGGCAGCACCACCATCTCCACAGGACGGGAGAGGAGGAGCTTCTCCGGACTGACGATCTCCAGTTCGACCGGCATGGTCTTGCTCCTGTTTAGGCCGAGGCTTTCATCGATTCGGCCTTTTTGACGGCCTCTTCGATGGTGCCGACCATGTAGAAGGCGCCTTCCGGCAGATGATCATACTCGCCGGCGACGATCGCCTTGAAGCTGCGCACAGTGTCGGCGATGGGCACGAACACGCCAGGGAAGCCGGTGAACACTTCGGCGACGTGGAACGGCTGGCTCAGGAAGCGCTGGATTTTGCGCGCACGGGCCACGACCAGCTTGTCCTCTTCCGACAATTCGTCCATGCCCAGAATGGCAATGATGTCCTGGAGCGACTTGTAGGTCTGCAACACGCGCTGCACTTCGCGGGCCGTGGTGTAATGTTCGTCGCCGACGATGCGCGGGTCGAGCGAGCGCGAGGTCGAGTCCAGCGGATCCACGGCCGGGTAGATGCCGAGTTCGGCAATCTGGCGGGACAACACGGTGGTGGCATCCAAGTGCGCAAACGAGGCTGCCGGCGCCGGATCGGTCAAGTCATCGGCCGGCACGTAAATCGCCTGCACCGAGGTGATCGAACCCTTGTTGGTCGATGTGATCCGCTCCTGCAGCGCACCCATATCGGTGGCCAGCGTCGGCTGATAGCCCACCGCCGAAGGAATACGGCCAAGCAAAGCCGAAACTTCGGCACCGGCCTGGGTAAAGCGGAAGATGTTGTCCACAAAGAACAGCACATCCTGCCCTTCTTCGTCGCGGAAATATTCGGCAACCGACAGGCCCGAAAGCGCAACGCGGGCGCGCGCACCCGGCGGCTCGTTCATCTGGCCATAGACCAGCGCCACTTTGGAGCCCTCGGTCGAGCCGTTCTCGCCAAGCTTGATGACGCCGGCATCGCACATTTCGTGATAGAGATCGTTGCCTTCGCGGGTGCGCTCACCCACGCCGGCAAACACCGACACGCCGCCATGCGCCTTGGCGATGTTGTTGATCAGTTCCTGAATGAGAACCGTCTTGCCCACGCCGGCGCCGCCGAACAGACCGACCTTGCCGCCCTTGAGGTAAGGGGCGAGCAGATCGACGACCTTGATCCCGGTTACCAGGATTTCGGTGGCCAGGGCCTGCTCTTCGAAGGTCGGCGCAGAACGATGGATCGGATAGCGCTTGGTGGTGTTGAGCGGGCCGCGCTCGTCGATCGGCTCGCCGATCACGTTCAGGATGCGCCCCAGCGTCTCCGGGCCAACCGGCACCGAGATCGGCGCGCCGGTGTCGAGCACTTCCTGGCCGCGCACCATGCCGTCGGTGCTGTCCATGGCAATGCAGCGCACGGTGCGCTCGCCAAGCTGCTGGGAGACTTCCATCACCAGCGTGTTTTCGCCCATCTTGGTCGTCAGCGCGTTCAGAATGAACGGCAACTCGCCGTCGAACTGCACGTCGACAACGGCGCCGAGAACCTGGCTGACGCGCCCCACAATATTGCTGGCCATACTAGACTCCTGTCTCTGTCACGCGATCAATCAGACGGCTTCTGCGCCGGAGATGATCTCGATAAGTTCCCTGGTGATATTGGCCTGACGCGCACGGTTATAGTTCTGCGTCAGCCGTTTGATCATATCGCCCGCATTGCGGGTCGCGTTGTCCATCGCCGTCATCTGCGAACCGAAGAAGCCGGCATTGGTTTCGAGCAGCGCACGATAGATCTGGATGGCCAGATTTTGCGGCAGCAGTCGCGCCAGCATCGTCTCTTCGTCAGGCTCGAACTCGTACGACGCGGCGCTGGCGGCCTCGGTGCCCTCGGGCAGCGGGGCCGGAACCAGACGCATCTCCGTCGGAATCTGCGCAATCACCGACTGGAAGCGGTTGTAGACCAGCGTGCAGACATCGTATTCACCCGCGGCAAGCATGCCGACGACGGTCTGCGCAATCCCTTCCGCGTCAGCAAAGCCGATCGATTTCCGACCGGCAAAACTCACATCGCCCACAATCCGGGTCGCAAGTTCGCGCCGCAGATAGTCGCGCGCCTTGCGGCCGATGGCGAGGATCTTGACCGTCTTGCCTTCGCTCTCAAGCTGACGCGCCAGATTGCGGCCGAGCCGGCTGACATTGGTGTTGAACGCACCAGCCAGGCCGCGGTCACCCGCGACGACGACCAGCAGATGCACCTTGTCGCTGCCGGTGCCGACGAGAAGCTTCGGCGCGGTGGGGCTGCCCGCCACCGAGGCGCCGAGCGAGGCCATCATCCGCGACATCCGCACGGCGTAAGGCCGGGCGGCCTCCGCCTGCGACTGGGCACGGCGCAGCTTGGACGCGGCAACCATTTTCATGGCCGACGTGATCTTCTGCGTCGATTTCACGCTGTTGATGCGGATGCGTAGAGACTTAAGGCTGGGCATCGCTCGCCTACCTACCGGTGGTCAGGATGAAAATCAGGCGAAAGTCTTGCCGAATGCGTCAAGGAACGCGATCAACTTCTTTTCCGTCTCCGGCTTGATCTCGCGATCGGTGCGGATGGCGTCAATGATGCTGGCGTCCTTCGCTTTCAGCCCGGAGAGGATCTCGCTCTCGTAACGGCCGATCGACCCGACCGGGATCCGATCGAGATAACCGCGCACGCCAGCGAAAATCGCCACAACCTGCTCTTCGACCGGAACCGGCTTGAACTGCGGCTGCTTCAGCAACTCGGTCAGACGCGCGCCACGGGCCAGCAATTGCTGGGTCGAGGCATCGAGGTCCGAGGCGAACTGGGCGAAGGCGGCCATTTCACGGTACTGGGCGAGTTCGAGCTTCACGCGCCCGGCAACCTGCTTCATCGCCTTGATCTGCGCAGCCGAACCGACGCGCGAAACCGAGATGCCGACATTCACCGCCGGGCGGATGCCGCGGAAGAAGAGCTCGGTCTCAAGGAAGATCTGGCCGTCGGTGATCGAAATCACGTTCGTCGGAATATAGGCCGACACGTCGCCAGCTTGGGTTTCGATCACGGGCAGGGCGGTCAGCGAACCGGCCCCGAACGCATCGCTCATCTTCGCAGCGCGCTCGAGCAAGCGGGAGTGCAGATAGAACACGTCGCCCGGATAGGCTTCGCGGCCCGGCGGGCGGCGCAGCAACAACGACATCTGGCGGTAGGCAACGGCCTGCTTGGACAGATCGTCATAGAAGATGACGGCATGCATGCCGTTGTCACGGAAGAATTCGCCCATGGTGCAGCCAGTATACGGCGCCAGGAACTGCATCGGCGCCGGGTCCGAAGCCGTCGCGGCGACGACGATGGAGTATTCCATCGCGCCCTGCTCTTCGAGCGTGCGGACCAGCTGGGCCACCGTGGAGCGCTTCTGGCCGACGGCGACGTAGATGCAAAAAAGCTTCTTGCTGTCGTCGGTGCCGGCGTTGATGCCTTTTTGGTTGATGATCGTGTCAACGACCACGGCGGTCTTGCCGGTCTGACGATCGCCAATGATCAGTTCGCGCTGGCCGCGGCCGATCGGGATCAGGGCGTCGATCGCCTTGATGCCGGTCTGCATCGGCTCGTGCACGGACTTGCGGGGGATGATCCCCGGGGCCTTCACTTCGACGAGGCGGCGCTCGACGTCAACGATCGGGCCCTTGCCGTCGATCGGGTTGCCGAGCGCATCCACGACGCGCCCGAGCAGGCCACGCCCGGCCGGAACGTCCACGATGCGGCCGGTCCGGCTGACAGTGTCGCCTTCCCGGATCTGGCGGTCATCGCCAAAAATAACGACACCGACATTGTCGGTTTCGAGGTTGAGCGCCATGCCGCGAATGCCGGCAGACGGGAACTCAACGAGTTCTCCGGCCATGACGTTCTGCAGCCCGAAGACGCGGGCAATGCCGTCGCCAACGCTCAGAACCTGGCCGGTTTCGGCAACGTTGGCCTCGGTATCAAAAGAAGCGATTTGCTTCTTGAGAATTTCCGAGATCTCGGCGGGGCGGATCTCCATATCAGGCAGCTCCCTTCATGGCGTACTGCAGTCGCTGCAGCCGGGACTTGAGACTTGTGTCATATAAACGGGCACCGATCTTGACGACCAGCCCACCAAGCATCGACGGATCGACCTGCTTGACGATATTCACGTTTCCGTAGCCAGCCTCGATGAGGCGGGCACGCAATTGTTGTTCCTGGACTTCGCTGAGCGGGTGCGCGCTCTGCACCTCGGCCACCACGACGCCGCGCTTTTCGGCAACCAAGGTCGCGAAGGCTGCCACAATGGCGCGCAGCGCGTTCAAGCGGCGATTGGCCGCAATGACGCCCACGAAGTCCTGCACCACCTTGCCGAAGCCCTGCGCCTCAAGGACCGAACGCGCCGCCTTGGTGGCGGTGTTCACATCGATGAGCGGGCTGCTCAGAAGGCGCTTGAGATCGGCGCTGCCGTCGATCATCAGGCCGAGCTGTTCCATCTCGGCCACCACCGCATCGAGCGCGTTCACATCGCTCGCATGCGCATAGAGGGCTGCCGCGTAGCGGTCGGTCAAACCGCCGCCCGAGGAGATCGTGTTGCCGCCAGACGCCAACGGTGCGGTTCCCACTGCTACGCCGTGCCTGGTGCACGGCAAATGTTCCAAACCGGCTTCTCTGCCGGCGGCGCGGCACTAGCATGGCATCCGGCACTGCGCAACACATGACGGCCCGATGATGGCCGCAAATCGCATCGCCCCGGATTTAAAAAGGCCCTGGAACCATCGGTTCCAGGGCCTTTCGATCCACCACGCGAGGGGACGATCAGTCAGCGGCGAGGGCGAGTGCTGCCTTGCGCGCCGCAGTCTTGCGGACAAAATCCTCAACCGCCGCACCCACCGGGTCGGCATGGCTGGCGAAAACATGGTCTGCGCCCTCGAAAACGCGATAATCGATCGTCACGTTTTTCTGGGTGTTGAGTTTGTCGACCAGTTTGCGCACCGCGGGCTCGGGAACCAGTTCGTCGGTATCGCCGTGAATCATGAGCCCGCCGCAGGGGCAGGGCGCGAGGAAGCCGAAATCATAGTGGTTGGCCGGCGGCGCGACGCTGACCCAACCCGATATCTCGGGCCGGCGCATCAGGATTTGCATGCCGATGAATGCGCCGAACGAGTAGCCCGCGATCCAGAGCCCGCCATGCGACGGGTTGACCGATTGCATCCAGTCAAGCGCCGCGGCAGCGTCGCCGATTTCGCCGATTCCCCCGTCGTACCGCCCTTGGCTGCGGCCGACGCCGCGGAAGTTGAACCGCATCGTTGAGAAGCCAAGTTTCTGAAACGATTGATACATCGTATAGGTGATGCGGTTGTTCATCGTCCCGCCATGGAGCGGGTGCGGATGCAGGATCAGCGCGAGGGGCGCGCCCTGTTCCTTGGAATGATGGTAGCGGCCTTCAAGTCGGCCATCGGGGCCGGCGAACATGACTTCAGGCATTGGTTTCCGAAATCCGTTTCCTGTCTGGGAGTGGCCGAGCGTGGCCGAACTGGCGAGAGACTGAGACGCTGTAAGACGGCCGGCCCCCTATCGCTGCCAGTCTCCGGCAGGCAATACAGAGGCCGAATGTCCCGCTTCTGCCGAGAACCCCTCGCGTGCGGCCGCCGAGCGACCATATGCAGTTCGGGGTTGGCCCTCGGCACCGGAGAGGTTCGCCTTTATAGGGATTGCCGTCGCCCATTGATATTGGAAAAGTCGTTTGGCCCACGCCGATGTTCGTTCGAGTCGCAAAAGTCGGGATGTGCGCGGATGCGACGCCGCGGACGGCAACATGGTCGCTGCGATGCGGCCTGGAGGGCAGAACCGTGCTGCGATCCCATGGAATCAACGGCAATGCCATGCCGGTCAGAGCGCTGGTCGCGCTGTTTATGGTGCCATAAGAGAATGACAATTCCGCGATATATGCGACTCCGCCATGCATTGGGAGCGGGGCCCGGCGGGAAGTCCGTTGCGACATGATCTACCTCGATGCCAATGCGACCGAACCTTTGCGCCCCGCAGCGCGCGACGCCCTGATCGCGGCGTTGGCGGTGACGGGCAATCCGTCATCGGTCCACGGCGCCGGACGGGCGGCGCGGCGGATCCTCGAAGAGGCGCGCGAAACCTTGGCCAGGCGGTTCGGGGGACGGGCTGGGGAGATCGTGTTCACCGCCGGGGGCACTGAGGCCGACGCGTTGGCTGTGCATGGGTTGGGCCAGGGGCGGCGGATCATTATTGGCGCGACCGAGCATGAGGCGATCCGCGCGGCTGCGCCTGATGCACAGGTGGTGCCGGTCGATCGGCAGGGGCGGGTGGATCTCGACCGGCTGGGTGCCTTGCTCGCCATGGGGCCGGCGCTGGTGTGCCTGATGCATGCCAACAACGAGACCGGGGCGCTGCACCCGATCGCCGAGGCGGCGGCATTGTGCAGGGCGCATGGCGCGCTGCTGCATGTCGATGCCGTGCAGAGCGCGGGGCGGATCGGGGCGAGCCTGACGGGGCTGGGCGCCCACAGCCTGGCGCTGTCGTCGCACAAGATGGGCGGGCCCGCCGGCGCGGGCGCCCTGCTTTTGAGCCCGGACGCGGCGGCCGTGTTCGCCCCCTTGATCCGGGGCGGCGGGCAGGAGCGGGGGCGGCGGGGGGGAACCCATGCAACCGCGGTGATCGCAGGCTTCGCCGCCGCTGCCGAGGGCTGCGCCACGACAATCGATCTCGCCGGCCTGCGCGACAGGGCCGAGCAGGCCGCCATGCAAGCCGGGGGGGCTGCCATCATGGCCGGCACGGACCGGCTGCCCAATACGGCGGCCATCACCCTGCCCGGCGTGCCGGCCGAGACGCAGGTGATCGCGCTCGACCTTGCCGGCATCGCGGTATCGGCCGGGGCTGCCTGTTCGTCGGGGAAGGTCGCTCGCAGCCATGTGCTCGATGCCATGGGGCTTGAGGCTGCGGCGGGACAGACAATCCGGGTCTCGCTGGCCTGGAACACCACGCAGGCCGATATCGCGGCCTTCGCCGATGCGTATCGCGCGGTCGCCGCGCGCTTGCTGCGCCGCAACGCCTGAGGATCCCCGCCATGGCCCCCCGTCCGAACCGCCCGATCTATCTCGACAACCAGGCCACGACCGCGTGCGACCCGCGCGTGCTGGCGGCGATGTTGCCGTTTTTTACGGAGCGCTACGGCAATCCGCACAGCGCCGAACATGCCATGGGGCGGGATGCCGAGGCGGAGGTGGAGGTTGCGCGGGGGCGGATCGCGGCCCTGATCGGCGCCGAGGCGCGGGAGATCGTGCTCACCTCGGGGGCGACGGAAAGCAACAACATCGCCATCAAGGGCGCGGCCCGGTTCGCGGCCGGTCAGGACACCAAGCGGCGACGGATCGTGACCGTGGCGAGCGAGCACAAATGCGTCCTGGAGTCGGTGACGGATCTGGCGGGCGAGGGGTTCGAGCCGGTGATCCTGCCGGTGGGCGCCGATGGGCTGCTGGATCCGGCGGTGTTGCGGGCCGCGCTGGCCGTGCCGACGCTGCTGGTCAGTGTGATGGCGGTGAACAACGAAACCGGGGTGATTCAGGACCTCGCGGGGCTCGCGGCGATCGCGCGGGAGGCAGGGGCGCTGTTCCATACCGACGCGGCGCAGGGGTTCGGTAAAATTCCGCTCGATGTGGCCGATGGCATCGATCTGATGTCGATTTCCGGCCACAAGATCTATGGGCCCAAGGGCGTTGGCGCCCTTTATGTGCGACGCCGGCCACGGGTGCGGCTGCTGGCGCTGTTTTCGGGCGGCAATCAGGAGCGCGGCCTGCGTTCGGGCACGCTCGCCACCCCGCTCATCGTCGCGCTCGGCGAGGCTGCCCGGCTTGCGGGGTTGGAGATGGACAGCGATGCCGCGCGGATCGCGGGGCTGCGGGATCATCTGCTCGCGACCTTGCGTGCTGCGCTGCCGGGTCTGGTGTTGAATGCGAGCCCGACTGCGCGCATCCCGGGCAATCTCAACCTCACGTTTCCCGCCGCCCGCGCCGAGGCGCTGATGCGCGCGGCGCCGGATTTGTGTGTCTCGACCGGGTCGGCCTGTTCGTCTGCCGAGGTGGAGCCTTCGTATGTGCTGCGTGCGCTGGGGCTGAGCGATGATGCGGCCGCGCGCACCTTGCGCATCGGCATCGGACGCTTTACCTCCCCGGCCGATATCGATGCCGCCGCCGCCATGCTGATTGCGGCCCATGCGGCTCCCACATCCCAATCCGAGGCCTGACGCCCATGCCGAGCATGACCTTCATCGAGCGCGACGGCACCCGCCGCGAAGTCGACGCCCCCAACGGCCTCTCGGTCCTGGAAATCGCGCACAAGCACAATGTCGACATCGAAGGCGCCTGCGAGGGCTCGCTCGCCTGCTCGACATGCCATGTGATCATCGATGGCGATTGGTTTGCCAAGCTCGACACGCCCACCGAGGACGAGGAGGATATGCTGGATCTTGCCTTCGGGCTGGAGCGCACGTCGCGCCTGGGCTGCCAGATCGTGATGTCGGCCGGCCTCGATGGGCTCGTCGTCAGGCTGCCGCCGGGCAGCCGCAACATGCTGGTCGGATAGGGAGCGCGCCCGATGCGGATCGTGGTCGCGATGTCGGGCGGGGTGGATTCCAGCACGGTCGCTGGCCTGCTGCACGAACAGGGCCACGAGGTGATCGGCGTGACGCTGCAACTCTACGATCATGGCGCCGCGGTGAGCCGCAAGGGGGCGTGCTGCGCCGGGCAGGATATTCATGACGCGCGGCGGGTGGCCGATCATATCGGCATTGCGCATTACGTGATCGACGCCGAGGCGCGGTTTCGCGAGGCGGTGATGAAGGATTTCGCCGACAGCTACGCGGCCGGGGAAACCCCGGTGCCGTGCGTGCGGTGCAACCAATCCGTGAAATTCACCGATCTGTTGGCGCTGACCGCCGATCTTGGCGCCTCGCATATGGCGACGGGACATTACGTTCAGCGGGTCGATGGGCCGGATGGCGCGGAGTTGCACCGGGCGGTCGATCCGCAGCGGGATCAGAGTTGGTTCCTGTTTGCCACCACGCAGTCCCAACTCGATCGCAGCCTGTTTCCGTTGGGGGGAATGCCGGACAAGGCGACGGTGCGGGCGCATGCGCAGCGTCTGGGCATCCAGGTGGCGGATAAGGCGGACAGCCAGGATATCTGTTTCGTGCCGAGCGGTTCGTATGCCGATGTGGTAGCGAAGTTGCGCCCCGATGCCGCAGTGCCGGGCGAGATCGTCAGCGAGAGCGGCCAGGTTTTGGCGGTCCATGACGGGATCGCGCGCTATACGGTGGGGCAGGCGAAGCGGTTGGGCCTGGCCACGCATGACGGGGAGCAGCGGCGCGTGGTGCTGGCGCTCGATCCGGCGACGCGGCGGGTGGTGGTGGGGCCGAAGCGCGAGGGGACGACGACGGTCCGGTTGCGGGAGATGAACTGGCTGGTGCCGCCGGCGACGCGGCGCTGCACGGTGAAGCTGCGGGCGCGCGAGGTGCCGCATGGCGCGGTGGTCTCGGCCGAGGGGGTGGTGACGCTGGATGCGCCGGCATTGCCGGCACCGGGGCAGGCTTGCGTGCTGTATGACGGCTCGCGCGTGCTGGGTGGCGGGTTCATTTCGGCATAAGGCGCGACTCGGTGTTCGCGCGGCCCCCGCTTGGGCGGCGCGTCAGGTGGGCTTTGTTTGTTGTGACAGTCAATGCGGGGCGACGAGGCGCGGGCGGGGGATACCGGTGGTCATGTCGCGGGGGCGCGTGGCGCAAGACGGCATGACGGCGTGGGTGCGGGGCAGGGCCGGGCTCGGGGTGGTGGTGTGGCGTGCGCGCTGGCCAGGGCGGGATATGGCGCGGATATTACGGGTTTTTTGGGCGCGGGTGCGGGGCGCGATGGGGGCGGGAAGCGGCGTGGCCTGGTGGGCGGCGAGCAAGGCGCGCAGGAAAGCGAGGATCGCGGCGAGGAGCCGGGTCAGCGGATCGGCGTCGGTCGGGAGGGGGGGTGGCGTTATATATGCTTCCATTCGATGGTTTTATGTTAGATGAAAAAGCGGTGCAAGGGGGATTTTGGGACGGGAGCAAGCGACCGCTTGCTTGTTTTGCGGGGGGCCAGAGCGGGATGCCTCCTGATGGGCGAAGGCAGCCCGCTCTACCGCTTTGTTTGATCGCCTGAGTCAGGCTGCTGGGTGGCGTTCTCGCGGGCTTGGGTGGCGATGCTGTCGACGCGTTCGTTCATGGGGTTGCCGGCGTGGCCGCGGACCCATTGCCAGTCGACGGTATGGGGTTTGGCGGCATCGAGGATGCGGCGCCAGAGGTCCATGTTTTTGACCGGGTCGCCGCCGGCGGTGCGCCAGTTTTTGCGGACCCAGCCGGTATGCCAGCGGGTGATGCCGTCGCGCAGGTATTGGCTGTCGGTGTGCAGGACGACGGTGCAGGGCCGCTTGAGGGCTTCGAGCGATTCGGCGGCGGCCGTCAGTTCCATGCGGTTGTTGGTGGTCTCGGGTGCTGCGCCGGAGAGTTCGCGCTCGACGCCGCGGCAGCGCAGGACGGCGGCCCAGCCGCCGGGGCCGGGGTTGGGTTTGCAGCCGCCGTCGGTCCAGATTTCGACGAATTCCCTGGTTTGGGGGGCGGGGGGTTCGTCAGATGCCATAGGCGTGTTCGTCCGGGGCGGCGAGGTGGAAGCGCAGGCGGCGGACATATTCGAGCGGGTCCTTGCGGGTGACCATCGCGTCCGAGGGGGTGTTGATCCAGTCGTAGAGGCGGGTGAGGGCGAAGCGCAGGGCCGCGCCTTGGCACAGGACGGGCAGGGCTGCGCGTTCGGCCGGCGAGAGGGGGCGGGTGGCTTCGTAGGCGGCCAGCATGGCGCGGGCTTTGGTGACGTTGAAGGAGAGGTCTTGTTCGAAGCACCAGGCGTTGAGGCAGATGGCGATGTCGTAGGCGAGGATGTCGGTGGCGGCGAAGTAGAAGTCGATCAGGCCGGAGAGGCGGCCGTCGAGGAAGAAGACGTTGTCGGGGAAGAGGTCGGCGTGGATTTGGCCGGTGGGGAGGGTGTTCGGCCAGGCGGCGAGGATGTGGCTGAGGGCGGCGGGGAGTTCGCGGGACAGGCCGGGCTGCACCGCATCGGCGCCGCCGACGCAGCGCTCGAGGAGCGGCGCCCAGCCGGCGGGGCCGAGCGCGTTGGGACGGGTGGCGGGGTAGAGGACGCCGGCTTTGTGCAGGGCGGCGAGGGCGGCGCCGACGGGGCCGCAATGTTCGGGGCGCACGCGGCGCGGCCAGACGCCGGGCAGGAAGGTGGTGACGGCGGCGTATTTGCCGCAGAGCTGGCGCAATGCCGCGCCGTCGCGGCCGCGCACGGGTTGCGGGCAGACGAGGCCCTGGGCAGCGAGGTGTTCCATGAGGCCCAGGAACCAGGGCAGTTCGTCGGGGTTCACGCGCTTTTCGTAGAGTGTGAGGATGAAGTCGCCGTTGGTGGTGCGCAGCGAGAAATTGCTGTTTTCGACGCCTTCGGCGATGCCGCGGAAAGCCACCATGCTGCCGATGTCGTAGTCGGTCAGGAATGCGGCCAGGGCCTCGTCGGTCACTTCGGTGTAGACGGCCATGATGCGTTCAATCCGCCAGCGGGGCGGGAAGTTTGAAGACCACGTCTTCGGTCGTCACGCTCCGTTCCTCGATCGCGAGCGTGAAATGCGCGCCGAGCCGGGCCAGGAGCTGGTCGACCAGCACTTCGGGGGCGGAGGCGCCGGCGGTGATGCCGAGTGTGCGCACGCCTTGGAGGAGGGCGATGTCGAGCACGTCGGCCTTGGGCAGGAGAATGGCGCGCGCTGCGCCCGCGCGTTCCGCGACTTCGCGCAGGCGGAGCGAGTTGGACGAATTGGGGCTGCCGATGACGATCACCAGATCGCTTTCGGGCGCGATCACCTTGACGGCGGCCTGGCGGTTGGTGGTGGCGTAGCAGATATCCTCTTTTTTCGGCCCGCGGATGGCGGGGAAGCGGGCGCGCAGGATTTCGACGATTTCGGCGGTGTCGTCGACCGAGAGTGTCGTTTGGGTGATGAAGGCGATCCGGGCCGGGTCGGCGGGCGTGACGGCGCGGGCCTCCGCGGCGTTTTGGATCAAGGTCATCGCGCCGTCCGGCAACTGGCCCATGGTGCCTTGCACCTCGGGGTGCCCGGCATGGCCGATCATGAGGATGTGTACTGTGTCGGGCCCGCCGCCGGCGAAATGCCGCTCGGCCTCGCGGTGCACCTTGGAGACCAGCGGGCAGGTGGCGTCGAGATAGGTGAGGCCGCGGCGCAACGCCTCGGCCGGCACGCTTTTTGGCACGCCATGGGCCGAGAACACCACATGGGCATGAGCAGGCACCTCGGTGAGTTCGTCGACGAAGACCGCGCCCTGTTTTTCGAGATCTTCCACCACGGTGCGGTTGTGGACGATTTCGTGGCGCACATAGACCGGGGCGCCGTAGCGCCGCAGTGCCTCTTCGACCACGCGGATGGCACGGTCCACACCTGCGCAAAATCCGCGCGGGCCGGCGAGCAGCACCCGCAGCGCGGGCTTGGTTGTCAAATCTTGTGGCATGGTGTCCATAAGGGCTAAGGCAGGCCATTATGGCGGAGCCCGCCGCGCCGAACAATGACCCCGGAGCCCCTGATGCCGCAGACCGCCGCGCTCTCCTCTGTTTCGCCAGCTCCTGCTGTTTCGCCAGAGACCGCTGTTTTGCGAGGCACTGCTGTTTTGCGAGGCATTGGCCGTTCGGCATTCATCCGCGCAGTGCCGGCGGCGCTTGGGCTTGCCGGGCTGCTGGTTCTGTCGGGCTGCGGGCAGAGTGACCAGAAATTCGCGCCGCTCTGTCCGCAATTGAAACTGCTCGCCGATGCCGGGGACCTCACGCGGATGCGCGGGCAGGGCACCGACCTGACCGACCTCGAGATCAAGGCCCGCATTGCCGGCGTCAACGCCAGCTGCTCCGAGGGCAAGGGCGGCAGCATCAATGCCACGCTCAAGGTGGTGATCGACGCCACCCGCGGCCCGGCCAGCGCGGCGCGCACGGTCGATTTGCCGTATCTGGTGAGCGTGACGGCCAATGGCCAGCCGATCGACCAGAAGCTGTTCGTGGCGCCGGTCGCCTTCGCTGCCAATGTCGATCGCAGCAGCGTGGCTGGGGAGGAACTCGCGCTCACCTTCCCGATCAGCGCCGAACGTCCGGTCACGGCCTATACGATCTATGTCAGTTTCCGGCTGACTGCGGCTGAATTGGCCTATAATCGGCGCATGAAGCGCTGAGACGCTGGGACCCTGAGACGCTGAGACGCTGAGACGCTGAGACGCTGACGGGATGGCGGGATGGCGGGATGGCGGGATGGCGGAGCCTGATGATTTTTGGCGGTTCCGCCAAAAATCATCAGGCTCTAGCCAAGCTTGCCGCGCCCTTTGCGGCGCAGCAGGAAGAGCATGAGCAGCGCCGGGATCGAGACGATCGACATCATCAGGAAGTCGTTGTTGTAGGCGATGATCAGGGCTTGGCGCGTGACCATCTGATCGAGGAGTGCGGCGCCGTGCAGTGTCGCCGGGTCAGGCAGATGGCCGCCCCACTGCAGCAGCCGGTTGAAGGGTGTGAGGTCGGCGGCGAGGCCGGCATGCGCGGTCTGGATATTGCGCGCCAGCATGAACGCGGTGACGGAAATGCCGATTGCCGCGCCGATATTGCGGCACAGCGACTGCACCGCCGTTGCATCGCCGCGCAGATGGGGCGGCAATGTGGTGAAGGAAATCACCGTCACCGGGTTCCAGATACAGCCCATCGAGAAGCCCTGGATCATCATGGTGAGGGAGATCCGCATGGCCGAGACGTCCGGTGTCCAGTGGCTCATGTCGTACATCGACAGCCCCAGGATCGAGAGCCCCATCGCCATGACTTTGCGCATGTCGAGCCGCCCGCCGCTGCGCGCGAGAAAGACCATCGCCAGCATGGTGCCGAAGCCGCGCGGGGCCATCAGCAGGCCGGTTTCGGCCACCGAGTGGCCCGCAAGATTTTGCAGATAGGGCGCGATCAAAGCCGAGGAGGCCATCATCACCGTGTTGGTGGTGAACATCAGCAGTGTCGCGGTGGCGAAATAGCGGTCCTTGAAGAGGGCTGGGGGGATGAACGGCTTTTTGGCCGTCATCATATGGACCACGAAGAGATAGAGCCCGAGTGCTGCCAGCACCGCCTCGACCAGGATTTCGCGCGAATTGAACCAGTCCTCGGTTTGGCCGCGGTCCATCATCAACTGGAACGAGCCGATCCCCATGGCCAGGACGGTAAAGCCGGTCCAGTCGAATTTGAGGTCCGCGTTGCGGGGCGCGTTGGGCAGGAAGACGATCAGCCCCGTGGTCGCGACGATACCGATGGGCAGGTTGATGTAGAACACCCAGCGCCAGTCGAACGCATCGGTCAGGTAGCCGCCCAGGGTCGGCCCCAGGATCGGCCCGATCATCACGCCCATGCCGAAGGCCGCCATGGCCTGGTTGCGCTTTTCGGCGGGATAGGTGTCGAGCATCGTTGCCTGGGACAGCGGCACCAGGGCGGCGCCGAACAGGCCCTGCAGGATGCGGAACAGCACCATCTGCGACAGCGATTGCGCCGCCCCGCACATCATGGAGGTTAGGGTGAAGCCGACGAGGCAGGTGATGTAGAGGTTTTTGCGGCCGTAGCGGTTCGACAGCCAGCCGACCGGTGCGGTGCCGATCGCGGATGCCATGACGTAGGAGGTCAATACCCAGGAAATCTGGTCGATCGTCGTGTTCAGGCTGCCCTGCATATAGGGCAGCGCGACGTTGGCGATCGTCGAGTCGAGCACCTGCATCAGGGTGCCCATCATCGCGAAGATCGATATCAACAGACGATGGCGGACCGGCTCGTGCATGGTGGGGTTCCGGAATAAGGCGGCAGGCGATCAAACAAAGAGCGGGAGCGGGATGCCGCGCCTGTCAGAAGGCACTCCGTTCTAGCAGAAACCGGTCAAACCGACAGGGCGCGAACGAGGTCTGCCCTGGCGTCGAGCCATGCGCGGGTTGCACCGCTCGCGCCGCCATGCGCGAGCAGCGCCCGCAGATCGGCCTCGTCATCGACATCCATGCCGATGTTGCGGTTGGCCAGGATGCGCAGGCGGGCGCCGCTCCGCCGGGCGGCTGCGGCGTGTTTGGGCAGGCTGTCCGGGCCGAAATGGGAGGCGAACCGGGTGGGCGGGCGGCGCAGGATGGCGTTTGTTCCGGTGCCGTCGCGGGAGGGGACGATGACGACGTCGGCATCGATTGCGAAGACGGCGTCGATATCGGGGCCGGTGACCGCGGGCAGGTCGAGCGGCAGGCGCAGCAGGGCGGTGACGCCGCGGGATTCGCACTGCGCGGAGGCCCAGTCGACCGAGGCCGATTCCGAGGTCTGCGCGGTCTCGTGCAGCACGGTCCAGCCGAACCGCTCGGCCAGGGTGGCGATGCCGGGGTCGGCCGTCACCACGAAGACGTGCTCGGGGGCGCGGGCAGCGCGGGCGGCGGCGAATCCGTCCGCGATCATCGCCGACATCAGGGCCTGGCGATCCGGCGGCGGCAGCAGCGGCGCCAGGCGTTGCTTGGCGTTGGCGCGCAGCTTCACCGGCAGCAGCAGCGCCCTCAATCGGCGCTCCCCTGCGGCACGCCTTTGGAGGTGGAGTATTCGAAGTGCAGCGCCGTGCCGGGATGGATGATGGGGTGGATCGCATGTGCCGCCATCGCTGCTTCGGAGAAGCCTTGCAGGATGAGCTTGAGTTTGCCGGGGTAGGTTGCGACGTCGCCGATGGCGAAAATGCCGGGGATTGAGGTTTCGCAGGTGGCGGGCGCTACCGCGACATGGTGGCGCTCCAGGGCCAGGCCCCAGGCGGCGATGGGGCCGAGGTCCATCGACAGGCCGTAGAACGGCAGCAGCACATCGGCGGGGAGGTCGCGTAGGGTGCCGTCGAGATCGGCGACCGATACGGCTTGGAGGTGTCCGTCTGTGCCGTGGAGGCCGTGGAGCTGGTAGGGGATCACCATCTCGACCTCGCCCCGTGCGGCGGCGGCGTCGAGTTGGGCGGCGCTTTCGGGGGCCGCGCGGAATTTGGGGCGGCGGTGGACGACCTGGATCGAGGCGGCGATGCCGCGCAAGGCGAGTGCCCAGTCGACCGCCGAATCGCCGCCGCCGGCGACCACGACGCGCTTGCCGCGCAAATCCTCGCGCCGGCGCACGTAGTATTGCACCGCGCCTGTGGCTTCGTAGGCGGGCAGTCCTTCGAGCGGCGGGCGGTTCGGGCCGAAGGCGCCGGCGCCGGCGGCCACCATGATGGCCTTGGCGCGCACCGTGTCGCCCTGGTCGGTCGTCAGTGTGAAATCGCCCTTGGTGCCGGCCAGACCCTCCACCCGGCGGCCCAGCAGGCGGGGCGCGTCGAAGGGGGCGATCTGCGCTTCGAGATTGGAGATCAGCGCCCCTGCCTCGATCGCCGGCAGGGCCGGGATGTCGTAGATCGGCTTTTCCGGATAGAGCGCCGTGCACTGCCCGCCGACCGCGCCGAGGGCGTCGATCAGCACGCTGCGCAGCTTGAGCATGCCCAGTTCAAATACGGCGAACAGCCCGGCGGGCCCCGCGCCGATGATGGCGATATCGGTTTCGATGTGCGTGGTCATGGCGCATCATAGAGCACAGTGGCGCGCGCGGTGGAACGGGGGGGCGGATCGGGATAGGATGTTGCGATGTGCGACTCGACAATCATCCTGCCCGATCTTGCCGCAACCGAACGCCTCGCCGCGCGTCTGGCGGGGATGGTTCGTCCCGGCATGGCGGTGCTGCTCGAAGGCCCGCTGGGTGCCGGCAAGTCGGCGTTCTGTCGGGCCGTGCTGCGCAGCCTGGTCGGCGATCCGGCGCTTGATGTGCCGAGCCCGACCTTCACCCTGGTGCAATCCTACGACACCCCGCGCGGGCCGGTGCACCACCTCGACCTTTGGCGTCTCGCCGGGCCTGAGGGGCTCGATGAACTGGGTTTGGATGATATGCTGCGCGATATCGTGCTGGTCGAATGGCCGGACCGGCTGGGCCCGCATGCGCCCCCGCGCGCGCTGGGCCTGCGTTTGTCGATCCTCGATGCGGATGCCCGCGCTGCGGTGCTGATCGGATGGACCGGATGAACCTCGCCTCGCTGCCCGCCGGGGCCGCCTTCCTCGATGAGATCGCGCAACGCTGGATCGGGCTGCACGGCGATGACCCGCTGGCCCGCGGCCTCATCCTGCTGCCCACGCGCCGGGCTGCGCGCGCTTTGGCCGATGCGTTCCTGCGCGCCAGCGATGGGCGGCCGCTGCTGCTGCCGCGCATCACGGCGTTGGGCGCGATCGACGAAGCGCCGCTGGCGCTGGCGGGCGAACTCGATTTGCCGCCCGCCGTCGACCCTGCCCGGCGGCTTGCGCTGCTTGCGCGCCTGATCCTGCAACTGCCGGCCGATCGCGGTGGGGTCGGCAGTGCGGACCGGGCGTGGCTGCTGGCGGGCGAACTCGCCACGTTGATGGACGAGGCGGAGCGGATGGAGATCGACCTGCCCGATGCGCTCGCCAATGCGGCGGCGGCGGAGCATGCGGAGCATTGGCGCGTCACCCTCGATTTCCTTGCCATCGTCACCCGGGCCTGGCCGCAATGGCTCGCTGACAACGGCATGGCCAATCCGGCGGCCCGTCAGGTGCGCCTGATCCGCGCCCAGGCCCGCGCCTGGCAGGAGGCGCCGCCGGGCGAACCGGTTTGGATCGCCGGCACGACGGCGGGCATTCCCGCCGTTGCGGCGCTGCTCAAAATTGTTGCCGGGCTGCCCACCGGCCTCGTTGTGCTGCCTGGCCTCGATCACGGCATGACCGAGGAGGCGTGGGATGCGGTCGCTGACGGGCATCCGCAGGACGGGCTGAAAACCCTCCTCGCCGGGCTCGATGCGCGGCGCGACGACGTCGCACCCTGGGTGCCGGCTCCGCCGCGTGGCCTGCTGCTCTCCGAGGCCTTGCTGCCGGCGGCGGCTCTGGCGCGGTGGCAGATCCCGCGCCCGCTCGACACGTCCGGCCTGTTTCGTCTGGAGCCGGCCGACGGGCAGGAGGAGGCGGTGGCCATCGCCCTCGTGCTGCGCGATGCGCTGGAGACGCCGGGGCGCCGTGCTGCGCTGATTACGCCGGATCGTGGGCTGGCGCGCCGGGTTGCGGCGGAATTGCTGCGCTGGGGCGTGGTCGCCGATGACAGCGCGGGCGAGCCCCTTGGGGAAACGCCGCCGGCTGTGTTCCTTCGCCTGCTTGCCGCCGCGGCGGCGGCCGATTTTGCTCCGGTGCCGCTGCTGGCCTTGCTGAAGCATCCGATCGCCGCTGCCGGGCTTGCCCCCGCTGCCTGCCGCGCCGCCGCCCGGGCGCTTGAAGCGGCCTGCCTGCGCGGGCAGCGCCCGCCTGCCGGGCTTGCCGGATTGCGCCGCAAGATCGCCACTCTGCGCGACGAACGCCGCGCCCCCGGCCAGGACCGCGCTGCGCTCAGCGATTTTGTCGCCCGTCTCGAAGCCGCCGTCGCGCCGCTGCTGCGGGTGCGGGCCGGGGTGCGCAAGCCCCCCTCGGAGGTGCTGGCCGCTCTGATCGCCGCCGCCGAAGCGCTTGCCGCCACCGACGAGGCCGAAGGCCCGGCCTTGCTCTGGGCCGCCGAGGAGGGCGAGGCGCTCGCCGCCTGCCTCGCCGGTGCGGTCGATGCTTTTGCTCTGCTGCCCGACGATGGGCCCGGCATCATCGGTGCTCTGCTCGATGCCGTGCTGGAGGGCCAGGTGGTGCGCTCCCGCCGGGCGCTGCGTGGGCGGGGCGAAAGCGAGGAGCATCCGCGCGTCTTCATCTGGGGCCTGCTCGAAGCGCGGTTGCAGACCGTCGATGTGGCTGTGCTTGGTGGGCTTGCGGAAGGTGTTTGGCCGCCTGCCACGGATCCGGGGCCATGGCTCAGCCGGCCGATGCGGCGCACGGCGGGGTTGCCGAGCCCGGAGGAGCGGGTTGGCCAGGCCGCGCATGATTTCGTCATGGCCGCCTGCTGCGCCCCGATTGCCATCCTGTCCTGTCCGCGCCGCCGCGACGGCGCGCCCAGCGTGCCGGCGCGCTGGCTCGTGCGCCTTGAGGCCATGCTCGGCGGCGCCGGCCGCAGCCTGGCCCGCCACGATGGCGCCGCCTGGGCCGGGCTGCTCGACCAGCCCGAAGGCGAGCCCCGGCCTGTCCCGGCTCCGCGTCCGGCGCCACCGGTGGAACTGCGCCCGCGCAAGCTGCGCGTCACCGAAGTGCAGACCTGGCTGGAGGACCCCTACGCGATCTACGCGCGGCATATTCTTCGCCTCGAACCGCTCAAGCCGCTGGAGGAGGAGACCGACGCGGCGGATTACGGCACTCTTGTGCACAAGGGCATGGAGAAATTTCTGGCGGCGAACGGCGCCACCCTGCCGCCTCGCGCCGCCGAGGCGTTGCGCGCGGCGATGCATGCCGCCCTTCAGGAAGCAGCCCTGCGTCCCGCCTTGGCCGAATGGTGGGCGCCGCGCCTGGCCCGCATTGCGGACTGGGTCGCCGATGAGGAGATCCGCCGGCGCAGCGTTGCGCCACCCTCGCGGATCGCCACCGAACTCTCCGGCACCTGGACGCTCGATGCGGGCGGCCGCCCCTTCGAACTGCGCGGGCGTGCCGACCGGATCGATCTGCGCGCCGATGGCATGCTCGCTATTTTCGACTATAAAACGGGCCAGCCGCCGACCCAGAAACAGGTCGAAGCCGGGTTTGCCCCGCAACTCCCGCTTGAAGCCGCCATGGCTGCTGCCGGCAGTTTTGCTGGCAGCGCCGGCGAGACGGCCGAACTCGTCTATTGGCACCTGACCGGCGGCTTTGTCGCGGGCAATGCCATCGGCCTGTTCAACGCCGAGCCTGCCGCCGTCGCCGCCGCCGTCAGTGCCGCACGGCAGAACTTCGCCGCGCTTGTCGCCACCTATGACGACCCTGCCCGGCCCTATCTCGCCCAGCCCCATCCCGGCCGGGTGCCGCGCTTTGCCGAATATGCCCAGCTTGCCCGGGTTGCCGAATGGATCGCGGCTGGAGACGAAGAATGAGTACTCATCCGGGCGAATCCGATCCCCGCTCCCTCGCGCAGGCGGCCCAGCGCGAGGCCTCCGATCCCGCCGTGTCTGCCTTTGTTGCCGCCTCTGCGGGGTCGGGCAAGACCAAGCTGCTAATCGATCGTCTGCTCCGCCTGATGCTGACCGGGGCTGCTCCTGGCCGCATCCAGTGCCTGACCTTCACCAAGGCGGCTGCTGCTGAAATGGCGGTCCGCCTGCAACGCATGCTCGGCACCTGGGTGACTTTGCCCGAGGCCGAGCTTGACGCGGCCTTGCGTGACCTCGCCATCCCGCCCACGGACGCCACCCGCGCCAAGGCCCGCGCCCTGTTCGCCGAGGTGCTGGACCTGCCCGGCGGCATCCGCATCGGCACGATTCATGCCTTTTGCCAGTCTCTGCTGCGGCGCTTTCCGCTTGAGGCCGCGCTGTCGCCGCATTTTCGGCTGGTCGATGCGTTGGAGACCGAGAACGCGCTCGGCGAGGCCCGCGAGGCGATGCTGGCGGGCGCCTATACCGAGGCGAAGCGCGCGGCGCTGGCCACGCTGGCGGGGCTCGTCGCGCTCAATGATTTCGCCGATCTGGTCAAGCAGCTGCTGCCTCGGCGGGATTGGCTGGGGGCCGATCCGGCTGCCATTCGTCGCGCCCTTGGCTGTGTTGCCCGCTCGGATGCCGAGGTGCTGGAAAGCGCGGTGCAGTGGCAAGGGGAGGGGGCGTTGCGCCGTGCCGTGCGGGTGGCGGCTGAGGGGGGCTCGCCCGGTGTGTGCAAGCGTGCCGGCGAAATCCTCGAATGGCTTTCGATCCCGGCCGAGGAGCGGGCCGAGCACTGGCCGCATTGGTGCGAATTGTTTCTGCAGAAATCGGGTCTGCCGCGCGGTCCGGGCGTGTTCGTCAACAAAAAGCTCGGCGACGCCAATCCTGATCTGATCACGCCCTTCCTTGCCGAGCAGGCGCGCATCGCGGCGGTGGAGGATGACCGCCGGGCGCTGCGCATTGCGGGCGCCACGGACGCCCTGCTTCTGCTCACCCGCCCCGTGGTCGAGGCCTATGCCGCGCGCAAGGATGCGGCGGGGCAACTCGACTATGACGACCTCATCCAGCACACCGCCCGCCTGCTCGACGACCCCGGCGCGGCCTGGGTGCTCTACAAGCTCGATGGCGGCCTCGATCACCTGTTGCTCGACGAGGTGCAGGACACGGCGCCGGCCCAGTGGGACATCGCGGGCCGCCTGACCGGGGAGTTCTTCACGGGGGAGACGACCCGCGACGCGCCCCGCACGGTTTTTGCCGTCGGCGACCGCAAACAATCGATCTATGGCTTCCAGGGCGCCGACCCCGACCAGTTCGAACTGTGGCGCGGGCGGATGCGCGGCCAGGTCGAAGGCGCCGGTGCGGCCTGGCGGGATGTGACGCTCGATGTGTCGTTCCGTTCGACCGCCCCGGTGTTGAGCCTGGTCGATGCCGTGTTTGCCAATCCGATGGCGGCGGCCGGCGTGGGCGAGGATGTGAAACATCGGCCGGACCGTGCGGGGCATGCCGGGGTGGTGGAACTCTGGCCGCTCGTGCCGGTGCCGGATGTGCCGGATACCGCGGCCTGGACCGTGCCCGAGCGCAATGGCGGCGCGATGGGCGCTCCGGAGCGCCTTGCCGATGCGCTGGCCGCCTGGATCGCGGGGGCCTGCGGCACGCTGGAATTGCCAAGCCTGGGCCGCACGCTCGCGCCCGGCGATGTGCTGGTGCTGGTCCGCCGCCGCAACAGCTTTGCGCGCGCGCTGGTCAAGGCGCTCAAGGCGCGGCACGTGCCGGTCGCCGGGCTCGATCGGATGGTGTTGACCGAACAACCCGCGGTGGCGGATCTGCTGACGTTGTGTGACGCGCTGCTGCTGCCGGAGGATGACCTGTCCTTTGCCTGTGTGCTGACCAGCCCGCTCGGCGGGCTTGATGACGCGGACCTCATCGCCCTCGCTCCCGGGCGTGGCGGCCCGCTGTGGTATGCGTTGCGCCGGCGCGCCGCGGAAAACCCGCGCTGGCAGGCGGCGGCTGATTTTTTTGGCACGTTGCTGGGCCGGGTTGATTACGCCGCGCCCCATGCCCTGTTGAGCGAAGCCCTTGGCCCGCTTGGCGGCCGGGCGCGGCTGTTCGCCCGGCTTGGCCCGGAGGCGGCCGATCCGGTGGATGAACTGCTGCAATCCGCGCTCAGCCATGCCGCCGCCCATCCGCCGTCGCTGCAAGGCTTTCTGCACTGGCTGCGCCAATCCGGCGCCGAGGTGAAGCGCGAGGCCGACGGCGCCGGCACGGTGGTGCGGGTGATGACGGTGCATGGTGCGAAGGGGTTGCAGGCGCCGCTGGTGATCCTGCCCGACACGGCCTCGGTGCCGCCCGACGACGCCAAGATCTTTTGGGCGCCGGATAAGGCCGGGGGCACCCCGGTTCCGCTCTGGTCGCCGCGCAAGGAGTTGCGTTCGTCCGCCGTTGATGCGCTGCGTGCCGCCGCCGAGGCCGGGCGCATGGAGGAGTACAACCGGCTGCTCTATGTCGCTTTGACCCGCGCCGAGGACAGGCTGATCGTCTGTGGCTGGGAAAGCGGCAAGAAGCGCTCGCCGTCCTGCTGGTATGACCTGGTGCGGGATGGTTTCATCCGGCTTGGCGCCATCGCCACGCCGTTCGAGGGCGGCTGGGGCGGCGAACGCCTGCACGTCGAATCGAGCCAGGATGTGCCTCCCAAGCGCAAATCGACCGCCGTTGTCGCCGCCCCGAGGCCTTTGCCGGGGTGGGCGGGGCGTGCGCCGCTTTGGCGCCCCGCGCCCCCGCCGATCGAACCGCCCGTCCCCAAGCCGCTGGCGCCGAGCCGCCCGGAGAATATCGGCCTGGGCGCTGTGCCCGCCGCGGCTTCACCGCTCGCCGAACGGGGTTCGGGCGGCGGGCGGTTCGCGCGCGGCCAGTTGATCCATCAATTGCTGCAGCATCTCCCCGCGCTCGACCATCCCGCCCGTCAGGCGGCCGCCCGGCGCTTCCTGTCCCGCCCCGGGCATGGCTTGGGCAGCGAGGATGTCGATCGGGTTGTCGGCGAAGTGACGGCTCTGCTCGATGATCCTGCCCTTGCCCCGCTGTTCGGCCCTGATGGCCGTGCCGAAGTGCCCCTCACGGGGCTGGTCGCCGGGCAGATCGTGGGCGGCGTTATCGACCGTCTCGCGGTTCTGGCGGACCGCGTGCTGATCGCCGACTACAAAACCAATCGCGCCCCGCCTGAGAGTGCCGCCAAGGTGCCGGTGCTGTATCTGCGGCAGATGGCGGCCTATCGTGCTGTGCTGCGCGCGGTGTTTCCTGGCCGCCCCGTCCATTGCGCCCTGGTCTGGACCACCGGCGCGCGGATCATGCCGCTTCCCGAAACCCTGCTGGACCGTCATGCTCCCGGCGCGGGTTGATGGTGCGCTGGCGCCATCCCACATCGATTGATCATCCAGGTTTCATGAAAGGCTGAACCAATGAGCGAAAACACCAAGCCGGTCACCGACGAGAGCTTCGCCGCTGATGTGCTGAACGCCGAAGGCCCGGTGCTGGTCGATTTCTGGGCCGAATGGTGCGGCCCCTGCCGCCAGATCGCCCCGGCGCTGGAGGAGATCGGTGCGGAATACAAGGGCAAGCTGACGGTCGCCAAGGTCAATATCGACGAAAACCCGATGACGCCCAATCAGTATGGCGTGCGCGGGATTCCGACGATGATCCTGTTCAAGGACGGCAAGCCGGTGGCGACCAAGGTCGGCGCCGCGCCCAAGAGCGTGCTGAAGAACTGGGTTGCCGGCGAACTTTGATCCGGTCGCATCCCGGGGGGGCATGCCCCCCGGGATGCTGAGACTCATCCAGTGTAATCGTAGCGGATAAATCCGCGGTTGGACGCCAACCTGTCGTAGAGCAGGCGCGCCGTCGCGTTGCTGTCCTGCGTCATCCAGTAGAGCCGCGAGGCGCCGCGCGCACGCGCCATGCCCGCCACCGCCTCGATCAAGGCGCGGCCGATGCCTCGGCCGCGCAGGGCCTCCTCGGCGAACAGATCCTGCAAGTAGCACACGTCATCGGCCCAGGTGCTGGCATGGAACAGGCAATGCGTGATGCCGACAAGCCTGCCGTCGACATGGGCACCGAAGCCGTAGAGCCCTTCGCCGGCCATCAGGCGGCGCCAGGTTTCGGCGTAGCGGGCCTCGGGGAGGGCGGTTTTGTAGAACGTCAGATAGCCCTGCCAGAGTTCACCCCAGCGCGCCCGATCCTCCGGGCGCAGCGCCATCACGTCGGGCATGCGCTGCCCTCCGGTTCATAGTCCATGACCCACACGGCAAAATCCTCCGAAAATCCGATGAAGCGATGCGCGTCCCCGGCGGCAACGAAGCGCGCGCCGCCGGGTCGGATGCGCGGCATCATGGCGAGAGAATGGTTCGCCGAACAGGGCCGGATTGCGGCTGTGGGATCAGACCAATCCGGGCTCAGTCCGGCACTGAACCGTCCGCTTTCAGCACCTCGCCGGCCAGATACAGGCTGCCGCAGATCAGCACCCGCGCTGCCGGCCCCGGCGGCAACCGGGCGATCGCGCCGGCAATTGTTGGCCCCGGCCGCGCCGCCCCGCCCGAGGCCGCAATGATCGCCGCCACCGGCAAGGCAAGATGCTGGTGCGGCTCGCTCACGGCCCACAGCGTGGTTGCGTGCACCAGCAGCGGGCGCAGGAATTCCGCGCTGTCCTTGGCCTGCTTCATGCCGACGATGATGTGCAACGGCCGGTCCGCCCATGTCGTCACATGGGCTGCCAGCGCTTGTCCGCCCCCCGGATTATGCCCGCCGTCGAGCCATAATTCCCATCCTGCGGGCAGTGTCTGCGCCAGTTTTCCGCTCAGATGCTGCAACCGCGCCGGCCATGTCGCGCGCGCCACCCCCTGGGCCAGCGCCGCATCGGGGATCGGCAATCCCGATGCCCGGATCGCTGCGACCGCAATCCCGGCATTGTCGATCTGATGTGGGCCGGGCAGGGCAGGGCGGGGCAGCGCCACCCGGCCCGCCTGATCCTCATAGACCAGCCCCTCCGGCCCCTCGGTGATGCGCCAGTCCAGCAGCGCAGCGCCCACCTGGTGCGCATGGTCCCGAAAGACCTGCATCACCTCTTGCGTCTGTATCCCGGTCA
>CANFKS010000036.1 GCA_947447625.1 Rhodospirillales bacterium
CCGCTATAATCACCCCCATGACCCAATCCGGGACCCACCCCTGGCCCACAACCCAAGCCCCGCTTTTCGCGGAGCGCTTCGCCTTGACCATCGCCGCACTCCTCGCCTTTGTCGCCCGCCTCGGCCCCCATCACCGCATCCTCGCCCCCATCCTCTACCCCCTCCTCCGCCGCATCGCCCGCGCCCGCACCATCTTCGCCCTCTACATGCGCCGCGCCGCCGCCGGTAACCCGCAACCGCCCCCCCGCAAACCCCGCCCCGCCGACACAAGCCCCCCCCGCGCGCCCCGCCGCCCCACGCCACATTTCCCCACCCGCCACGGCTGGCTTCGCCATGCCCTCCGCCAACATCCACAAGCCCATAACATCGGCGCCTGGCGCGGCCAAATCGAACACCTCTTCGCCGATCCCACCCTCGCCGCCCTCATCGCCGCCACACCCAGCCTCGATCGCGCCCTCAACCCCCTGCGCCGCCTGCTCGGACTGGGCGAGCCTCCCCCACCGCGCCCCCGCGCGCCGCGAAAGCCGCGCCCGGCACGCCCCGCCCCGCCGCAAGCCAGCTTGCCGCCCTTCTCACCCCCCAACCGCCTCACCCCGCGCAACGCCCGCCTCGCCCGCAAAAAACCCGCCTGACCGGATCCGCAAAAACACGCCCTAATTGTTCCGGTTAGTTATCAATAATCCCCCCCTTGACGCCCTGCCCCCTCCCAACCCCAAACTCCGCCCCCACCGACCGGACCCGTCATGGACCTCATCCTCCGCAACGCCCGCCTCCCCCACGCCCCCGAAACACTGGTCGACATCGGCGTCAAATCCGGCAAAATCGTCGCCATACGCCCCAATCTCGTGGCCGACGCCCCCCAAACCCACGACGCAGGGGGCTGCCTCGTCTGCGCCGGATTCTGCGAAACCCACATCCACCTCGAAAAATCCCGCATCATTGACCGTTGCGCCCCCGAACAAGGCCGCAACCCCATGGCCATGCAGCGCGTCTCCGCCGTCAAACACAGTTTTACCCCCGAAGACATCCTCGCCCGCGCCCAAAAAACCCTCGAACGCTGCATCGAAAACGGCGCCACCCGCATGCGCGCCCATGTCGAGGTCGATCCCCTGATCGGCCTGCGCGGCTTCGACGCCGTCCAGCACCTCGCGCGGGACTACGCCTGGGCCATCGACATCGAAATCTGCGTCTTCCCCCAGGAAGGCCTCACCAACAGCCCCGGCACCGAACCCCTCCTCATCGAGGCGCTGCGCCGCGGCGCCAAACTCATCGGCGCCGCCCCCTCCTTCGACACCGACCCCGCCGCCCAGATCCGCCGCATCTTCGAACTCGCCCACGCCCACAGCGTCGACATCGACATGCACCTCGATTCCGGCGACACCCCCGATCCCGCCGACATCCACCAGGTCTGCGCCCTCACCGAGCAGTACAAACTGCAAGGCCGCGTCGCCGTCGGCCACATGACCCGCCTGTCCACCATGCCCCAAGCCACGCTCGATCCCCTCATGCGCCGCATCGCCGAAGCCGGCGTCGCCGTCACAGTCCTGCCCGCCACCGACCTCTTCATGTCCGGCCGCGACCAGACCGAAAACATCCGCCGCGGCCTCGCCGACGTAAACCGCCTCGCCGCCGCCGGCGTCACCTGCTCCCTCGCCACCAACAACATCCTCAACCCCTTCACCCCCATGGGTGACGGCAGCCTCATCCGCATGGCCAACCTGCAAGCCAATTGCTGCCAGGTCAGCACGCCCTCCGGCATGCGCGCCCTCTTCGCCATGCTCACCACCGATGCCGCCCGCCTGATGAACCTGCCAAACTACGGCATCGCTCCCGGCAACCCCGCCGACTTCGTCATCATCGACGCAACCACCCCCGAACAAACCGTCGCCGAACTGCGCCCCCCCTTGGCCGTCTACAAATCCGGCCGCCGCACCGTCACCCGCGCGCGCCCCATCCTCCATCCCCCGGGGATAGGAAAGCCTTGAACAATCAGGGCGCCCATGATGCAGTTCAAAGCGTGTCGATAACGAAGGAAACGATCGTGACACGCGATCGCCCCCTGCCCCTGGCCGGCGGGGTGCCGGCACCGCGCTCGCGCTGATGGGACGGATTGCGATCATCGCCCGGCGGCGTGGCTTTCCCGCCGAAGCGCCGCTTGGCTGGCGCGCGGTGGGGCCGGGGCGCCTTGCCGCCTGCCGCAGGCTGCTGTTGTGTGTCATCCGCGGCTTGACTAAAACCTTAATCGGAATGATATTCCATCAGACACCGGTGTTCATTCTCACCATGATCGTCGTTTTGCCGGCGGTCACACGTGTGCACGATATCGCACTGACACTGCCGCGCCTGATGGGCTCTGTCAGAGCGTAACGGAAGGACCGGTCTTGCCCGATCGCCAATTGCCGCGCCTGCGCCTGCGTGACTTGAGCCACAGCTTCGGCGCCGTGCGGGCGCTCGATGGGCTGTCGTTCGACATCGCGCCGGGGGAATACGTGACATTGCTGGGCCCCTCCGGCTCCGGCAAAAGCACCACCCTGGCGCTGATCGCCGGTTTTTTGCAGCAGGATGCCGGCAGCATCGAATTTGACGCCCGCCCGCTGCATCGCACGCCGGCGCATCGGCGCGGGATCGGGCTGGTGTTCCAGGCGGCGCAGCTGCTGCCGCATCTATCGGTCGCGGACAATATCGCGCTGCCCCTGAAACTGCGCCGGGTGGGCCGCGCCGAGCGGGATGCGGCGGTGACGCGGATGCTGGATCTGGTGGCGCTGCGCGGCTTCGCCGAACGGGCGAGCGCGAGCCTGTCGGGCGGGCAGGCGCAGCGGGTGGCGCTGGCCCGCGCGCTGGTGTTCGAGCCGCGCCTGGTGTTGCTCGACGAGCCGCTCGGGGCGCTCGATCGGCAGCTGCGCGAGACGATGCAGCAGGAATTGCGCGCGGTGCAGCGCCGCCTCGGCGTGTCGATGCTGCATGTCACGCACGACCAGGCCGAGGCGATGGCGGTATCGGACCGTATGGCCGTGATCGAGGCGGGGCGTCTGAGACAAATCGGCACGCCGCGTGAAGTGTATGAAAACCCCGCCGACGGGTTTGTCGCGTCGTTCCTGGGCGAGGACAACCGGTTGCCGGGACGGGTGGAGGCGATCGAGGACGATGTGGCCTTCGTGCGCCTTGCGGGCGGCGCGCTGGTCGAGGCGCGCGATGCCGGGGTGCTGGCGGGCGGGGCCTGCATGGTGGCGATCCGGCCGGAGCGGTTGGCGGTGATGGCCGGCGCGATGGCGGCTGACATGGGGGACGACGCGGTGGCCGCCGTGCTGCGCGAATCCTCGTTCCGCGGCGATCATCTGCGGCTTGTCCTGGATGTGGCAGGCATCACCGTGGTGGTGAAACGCCCGACCGTGGTGCCGCTGGCCGGGCTTGTGCCGGGCGCGACGCTGGCGCTGGCGTGGCAGGCGCAGCATGCCCGCGCCGTGCCGCTGGCTCTCTGATGGCGGCACGCCTCGCCATCGCCAAGCAAGCGGGCGGCGTGGTGCTGACGCTGAGCGGCCCCTTGAATGCCGAGGGCGCCGGGGCGGTGTGGGAGGCTGCGCTGAAGGCGGCCGCCGCCAAGCCGGCCGTGCTGCGGGTCGACGTGGCGGCGGTCACGCTGTGGGACACGGCGGGGGTGACGCTGCTGGCCGATATCGAGACGGCGCATGGCGGCGCCGAGATCGTGGGAATGGACCCGCAAATCGCCGCGCTGCTGATCCGGGTGAGGGCTGCGCGTTCGGTGCCGGTGCGGGCGGCGGAGGAGCGGCGCTTCGATGGGCTGGCGATGCTCAAGGCCGGTGTCCAGGCGGCAGCCGATGGGGTGGCGTTTCTCGGTGAGGCCGTGCTGGCACTCGTGTTGTTGCCGTGGCGGCTCAGGATGTTCCGCCTGTCGGACCTGCTGCGCGCGGCCGACCAGGCCGGGGTGAAGGCCGTTCCGCTGGTGCTGCTGCTGGGCAGCCTGATCGGGTTGATCCTGGCGTTCCAGTCCTTGATCCCGATGCGCCGCTTCGGCGCCGATATCTATGTGGCGAGCCTGGTGGCGATTTCGCTGATCCGGGAATTGGGGCCTCTGCTGGCGGCCGTGATCCTGGCCGGGCGCAGCGGTTCGGCCTTCGCGGCCGAGATCGGAACCATGAAGGTCAACCAGGAGGTCGATGCGCTCATCACCATGGGGCTCGATCCGGTGACGATGCTGGTGCTGCCGCGGTTGCTCGCGGCGATCGTGGTGATGCCGGCGTTGACGATCGTGATGGATTTCGCGGGGTTGTTCGGCATGTCGGTGGTGATGCTGGGGGATGGTATTCCGCTGGTGGCGGTGGGCAATCAGGTCACCAGTTGGGTGCAGGCGGGGGATTTGTATGGGGCCCTCGTCAAGGCCGCGGTGTTCGGCGCGGCGGTGGCGGGGGTGGGCTGCCGGGCCGGGATGGCGACGGGGCTCGGGCCCGAAGCGGTGGGCGTGTCGGCGACGCGGGCGGTGGTGGGCGGGATCGTGGCTTCGATCGTGCTCGACGGGATTTTTGCGGTCGTGTTTTTCAGGCTCGGCCTATGACGGATGCGCGCGCCGCGCCGGATGTCATCACCGTGACGGGATTGTCGCGCAGTTTCGGGCAGCGCGTGTTGTTTCGCGATGTCAGTTTCGTGGTGCATCGGGGCGAGATCCTGGTGATCCTGGGCGGCTCCGGCTGCGGCAAGTCGACGATGCTGCGGATGCTGATGGGGCTGCTGGCGCCGTCGGAGGGGCGGATCGCGGTCCTGGGCGGCGATATGGCGCAGGCCGATGTGGCCTTGCGCCGCAAGGTCGGCGTGATGTTTCAGATGGGGGCTCTGTTCGGCTCGATGACCTTGCTGCAGAACGTGATGCTGCCGCTTGAGATGCATACCGATCTGCCCGAAATGGCGCGCGAAAGCGTGGCGCGGACCAAGCTGGGCCTCGTCGGGCTCGGCGATGCGGCGGGGCTGATGCCGGCGGAGATTTCGGGGGGGATGGCCAAGCGCGCGGCGATTGCCCGCGCCCTGGCGCTCGATCCGCCGCTGCTGTTTCTCGATGAACCCTCGGCCGGGCTCGATCCGATCACCTCGGCGGGGCTGGATCGGCTGATCCTCGACCTCAAGCGCGATCTCGGCATCAGTTTCGTGGTGGTCACGCATGAATTGGCTTCGATCATGGCGATCGCGGATCGCTGCATCATGCTGGACAAGGCCGCGCAAGGGATGATCGCCGAAGGTGATCCGCGGGTGCTGGCCGAGAGCAGCACGCATCCCACAGTGCGCGCCTTTTTCCGGCGCGAAACCGCAGGAGAAAAACCATGAGCAGTCGGACGGCATCGGTGCGGGTGGGGCTCCTGCTCATCCTGGGCATGGTCGGCGCGGTGGGGCTGGTGCTGTTTCTGGCGCGGGACCAGGTGAAGGATGGGCTCAGCGCCGAGTCCTATTTCAGCGAAAGCGTGCAGGGGCTGGATGTGGGGGCGCCCGTCAAGTTTCGCGGGGTGACCTTGGGGCAGGTGACGGAGATCGCCCTGGTCACGGCGAATTATATGCCGGGTCTGAGCGTCGATGTGCAGAGGCCCGAGTCGCGCCTGGTTGTGGTGCGGTGGCTGGTCGATCCGAAGCGGATCGGCCGGGCGCTCGACCTGGGAACGGCGGTCGATCTCGGACTGCGCGCACGGCTGTCGAGCCAGGGGATTACGGGGCTGGCCTATATCGAACTCGATTTCGTCGATCCCAAGCGTTTCCCGCCGGCCAAGGTGCCATGGACGCCGCGCGACGCCTATCTGCCGGCCATGCCGAGCACCATGACCCAGGTGCAGGATGCCGCACAGGCGCTGGCCGAAAAGTTGAAGGGGATCGACCTCGACCGGATGGTGGCGAGTGTCCAGGCGGTGCTGGATGATGTGCATGGCCAGTTGTCCGGTGGCAGTGCCGCGGCGGGCCTGGCGGATCTGGCGGCGCTGGCGCACACGATGCGAACCGGCGCGGAGGCGGCCGATCTGCCCGGCATGATGGCAGAGTTGCGAGCGACGACGGCGGCGCTGCGGGCGACGCTGGACGGCAAGGAGACCAAGGCGCTGCTGACAGCCTCGGCCCAGGCGGCGGAACGCTTGGCGGCAAGCACGGTCAGGTTGCCGGCGCTGATCGCCTCGCTCGATGCGACGTTGAAGCGGGCCAACAACGGGACGTCGGATGTGCAGGCGGAGTTGATCCCGGTGTTGCGCGATGCGAAGGCGGCGGCGGCCAATTTGCGCGAGACGACGGAGACGCTGCGGCGCTATCCGGCATCGGTGTTGTTGGGGGCACCGCCGCCCCGGGCCAATGGAGCGAGCCAATGACGCCCCCCTCAGGCGAGCGGAGACAGACGATGATACAACGCCGTGCGGTGATCCTGCCTTTGCTGCTCGCCGGGTGCGGGTTGGCGGAGCGGCCCTACGCGGAGCGGCGGCAATGGCCGTTGCTGGTGCCGCGCCCGGCGGTGCTGGCGGCGCGGGTTGGGGCCAAGGTGCTGGAGGTCAGGACCGTGCGGGCCGGGCCGGGGCTCGAGGCGCGGGGGTTCCAGGCGCTGGGGCCGGACGGGTCGATCGCGACCGAGTTCTATGAGGAATGGTCGGTGCCGCCGGCGCAGGGGGTGGAGGAGGCGGTGCGGACATGGCTCGGCGGCGCCGGGGTGTTTGCCGCGGTGTTGGCGCCGGGCAGCCGGGTGGCGGCGGATTATGTGATCGAGGGAGATCTCGGCGCGATTTGGACGGAGCCGGCCGCGGGCGTGGCGCATGCCGCCCTCGGGGTGACACTGATCGCGATGCAGGCCGAGCAGCCGCGCGTGGTGATGCAGCGCCGCTATCGGGAAACGGCGGCGCTGGCGGGCGCGGGCGCGGTGGGCGCGGCGCAGGGGATGCTGGCGGCGCTGGCCCTGGTGTTGGCGCGGGTGGAGGGGGATGTCAGGCAAGCCGTTTGAAGCGGATTGCGCTGGATCAATGCGGCTGGAGCGGGATGCCGTCTGATAGGCCAAGGCATCCCGCTCTCGCTCTTTGTTTGATCGCCGGATTCAGATTTTTGGTGATCCCACCAAAAATCATCAGGCTCTAGAGCGGGATGCCTTCTGATAGGCGAAGGCATCCCGCTCTAACTCTTTGTTTGATCGCCTGATTCAGATTTTTGGTGATTCCACCAAAAATCATCAGGCTCTAATCGCGGGGTGCGTGAGGATCAGGCCGTGAGGATGTTCCATCGCGGCGGTCGCGGCTGATCGTCTGAAGTTTCCGATCGCGTGGCTTTGCGGCTGAAATCCGCGGCGTTGTGCCGCTATGAGGGCCTCACCTGCTATGAACATGACCCATTACATGGCCTTGCTGGCCGACAACCAACCGTGGAACCTGCTGTTTTTCATGGCGGTTCCCGTCATTCTTGCCGAGACGGTGGCGATTACAGAACTGGCGGTGCTGTTCAACCGCTCCGTGGGGGGCGCAATGCGGGCGCTCAATCGCTGGGCCGGGCTGATCGGCGGGTTCTATTTCGCAGGCGTTTTTGTGTACCTGATGAAGGAGGCGGCGATTCCGCTGACCCTGGGCGGCGGGTGGCGGGGGCCGGCGGATGTGATAGCCGTCGGGTTCTATTTGTTCGGCATTGTGCCGCTGGGCGGGATCGCGCTGCTGGAACTGGGCGTGATCGGCACGGCCGGGGACGAGACGGCGCGGCTCAAGCTGCATGCCGGGCTGGTCGGGCTGTTTCTGGTAACGGCGCATGTGGCGATGATTGCGGGGATGCTGGACCCGGCGGTGCTGGGCTTTGGCGGGGCCGCGAACCACATGAGCCACTGATCCGTCAGCGCGCCCGGTTTAGAGCGGGATGCCTTCTGATTGCGAAGACATCCCGCCCTCACTCTTTGTTTGATCGCCTGATTCAGGCTTTTTGACGAGACCGCCAGAACGCATCAGGCTCGAGCGCCTGCTGGACGAGGCCCGCGAGGCGTTCGTAGTCGGAAAGATCGTTGTAGGCCTGGGCCGAGAGGCGGAGCCAGGCGGCGCCGCCGATGAGGCTGACCGGCGTGTCGGTGCCGAGAGCGAGGAGGCGGTCGCGCATGGCGGCGGCGTCGGTGATGCCGGGGAGGCGGACAAGGCCCATGGCGCCTGAGACCTGGTTGCCGCCGCCGGTTTCGCTGCCGATGCGTGTGGCGACAAGGTTTGTGGCTTCGAAGGCGAGGGTGGCGTTGCGGGCGCGCAGCGCGGGGCCGCCGAGGCGGGCATGGAAATCGAGCGCGGCGGTGACGGAGAGATAGGCGCTGGGGTCGAAGGTGCCGGTCCAGTCGAATTCGGCGAGGAAGCCCTGGCCGTAGCCGTGGCTGATGGTGACGGGGTGCAGGTCATGCTGCCGATCGCGCCGGGCCCAGAGGAAGGCGCAGCCTTTGGCGGCGTTGAGCCATTTGTGGCAGTTGCCGGTGTACCAATCGGCATCGAGGGCGGTCAGGTCGAGGTCGACATGGCCAGGGCCGTGGGCGCCGTCGACGAGGACGGGGACGCCGCTTGCGTGGCAGGCGCGCACGATGTCGGCGATGGGCAGCACGAGGGCGGAGGCGGAGGTGATATGATCGATCACGGCGAGGCGGGTGCGCGGCGTGATGGCGGCGGCGACGGCTTCGGTGATGGCGTCGGGCAGGGGGCGGGGAAAGGGGATGGCGGCTTCGGCCATGGTGGCGCCGGTACGCTCGCAGATGTGCCGGATTGTGTTGCGGACGGCACCATAGACGTGTTGCAGCACCAGGATTTCGTCGCCGGGCTGAAAGCGCAGGCTGCGCAGGACGGCGTTGCAGCCGGTGGTGGCGTTTTCGACGAAAGCGAGGTCATCGCCATGGGCCCCGAGGAAGGCCGCGAGGCTGGACGCGGCGTGGCGGATGGCGGCGGGGTAGGTCTCGCGGAAAAAGCGGCTGGGCTGGGCTTCCAGCCGGTCGCGCCATGCGTCCTGCGCGGCGCGGACGGCGCGGGGCGTGGCGCCGTAGCTGCCGTGGTTGAGGGTAAGGAAATCCGGGTCGAGGGCCCACTCGGCCCGGATCGCAGCGGCGTCGAGCATCAGCTCGCCATGGGGGGGCGGCGGTCACGCCACGCGGTGGCGGTTTCGTAGGCGTGGGCGGCGCGGAAGATCGTTTGTTCCTGGAAGGCCTTGCCGACGAGTTGGATGGACAGCGGCAGACCGGCGGCGCCGTAGCCGGCGCAGACCGAAATGGCGGGCAGGCCGGTGAGGTTGAAGGGCATGGTGTAGCCGGGCTTCTCCATGCTGGACCATTTCGGGATGCCCTCGATTTTGGGGGCCTCGGTGGGGGAAGCGGTGGTCAGCAGGAGGTCGACAGGCTCCATCGCCTCGGCGGTTTGCAGGCAGAGCTCGCGGCGGCGGCGGGTGGCCTGGATGTAGTCGGCCGCACTGGTCAGGCCGCCCAGGGCGAGCCGATCGCGCAGGAGTTCGCCGTAGTCGTTGTAGCGGGTGCGCAGCCATGGTTCGTGCACCGCGAAGGCCTCGGTGATGAGGATGAGGAAGCCGGCGGCGCGATAGTCTTCCAGGCTCGGCAGGACGACGTCGCTGATGATGGCGCCTTCGGATTTGTAGAAGGCGATGGCGTCATCAATGGCGGCGCAGACGGCTGGGTTGGCGGGGTTGTCGGTCTCGTGGAAATTGCGGATGACGCCGATGCGCAGACCCTTGGCGCCTTTGTGCAGGTCGGAGCGGAAATTGGGCACCGGGCGATTGGCGCTGGCGGGGTCGGCGGGGTCGTGCCCGGCCATGGCCTGGAGGAGCATGGCGCAATCCTCCGCGGTCCAGGCGAGGGGGCCGGCGTGATCCAAGGTGAAGGACAGCGGCAGGATGCCCATGCGGCTGCACAACCCATAGGTCGGCTTGATGCCGGCAATGCCGCAGAAGGCGGCGGGGCCGCGGATGGAGCCGCCGGTGTCGGAGCCGGTGCCGCCGAGGAACAGGCCGGCGGCGACGCCGGCACCGGTACCGGACGAGGAGCCGGAGGGGCCGTATTCCGGGTTCCAGGGGTTGCGTGCTGGGGGCCAGGGCAGGTCGAAGCTCGGGCCGCCCATGGCGAATTCATGGGTGCTGAGCTTGCCGAGCATCACCGTGCCGGCATCGTCAAGCATGGTGACGGTGCGGGCGTCGGTGTCGGGGATGTGGTCCTGCAGCAGCTTGGAATGGGCCGTCGTGGGCAGGCCCTTGGTGCAGTAAATGTCCTTGTGGGCGATGGGGATGCCATCGAGCGGGCCCCGGGCGCGCCCGGCCATCACGCGGGCCTCGGCGGCGCGGGCATCGGCCAAAGCGCGCTCGGGGGTGTGCAGGATGAAGGCGTTGATTTGAGGGTCAAGCTTGGCGGTGCGGTCGAGGCAGATCTGGGTGAGTTCGACCGGGGAGAGCTTTTTGGCAGCGATCAGGGCCGAGGCCTGGGCAATGGTGAAATGCGGGGCCATCACGCGCCCTCCGGCTTGAAGATATGGGAAGGTTCGGCCGGGCGGTCTCGGGTGGGGCTGGTGCTGGTGGCGCGAACGCGGGCGATCAGGGTTTCCATGATGGGCCAGGCATGGGTGTGGATGTCAGCGGATTGGGCCTCGGAGAGCGGGAGGGCGGCGCGGCGGACCAGGGCATCGAAATCGGCACGCGGGGTGGGGAGCGGCATTGGCGGGGCTTCCGGATGGGGTTGAGACAGGAGGGGAGCGCTTCTTTTTTTGAAAAAAAAGAAGCGCTTGCCTTCCTTCAGGCCACTTTGGCCCGCTCCGACAGCGGCACCTCGATATCGATCTCCAGGGTGGAGACATGGTTGCCCCGGTCAAGCTTGATCTGCACCTTGTCCGGATCGATTTCCATGTGGCGGCGGATCACCGCGATGATTTCCTCTTGCAGGCGGGCCACGAGGTCCGAACTGCCGAAGGAGGAGCGCTCATGGGCGAGCAGGATTTGCAGGCGGTCGCGGGCCACGGTGGCCGTGGGTTTGCGGCGCCAGAACTGGAACAGGCTCATGCGACCCTCCGGCCGAACAGACGCTCGACGAAGGAGCGGCGCTCCTGCGGGATGGACATCGGGACCGTTTCGCCGCGCAGGCGCCGCACCGCGTCCTGATAGGCGCGGGCCGGGGCGGTTTCGGGGTTGTTGAGTGTGACGGGCACGCCGATGTTCGAGGCTTTGAGGACTTCCTGGCTTTCCGGGATGATGCCGAGCAGCGGGATGGACAGGATGTCGAGCACGTCCTCCACCTTCAGCATGTCGCCGCGGGCGGCGCGGGCCGGGTCGTAGCGGGTGATGAGAAGATGTTTCTCGACGCGTTCGCCGCGCATGGCGCGCTCGGTTTTGCTGTCGAGCAGGCCGATGATGCGGTCGCTGTCCCGCACCGAGGACACTTCGGGGTTGGTGACGACGATGGCGATATCGGCGTGGTGCATGGCCATGGCGGGGCCGCGCTCGATGCCGGCGGGGCTGTCGCAGATCACCCAGTCGAACTTCTCGCGCAATTCGGCGATCACCTTGGCGACGCCATCGGTGGTGAGAGCATCCTTGTCGCGGGTTTGCGAGGCCGGGAGGATCGAGAGGGTCTCGATGCGCTTGTCGCGGATCAGGGCCTGGTGCAGCTTGGCATCGCCCTGGATGACGTTGATGAGGTCGAACACCACGCGGCGTTCGGCGCCCATCACGAGGTCGAGGTTGCGCAGGCCGACGTCGAAGTCAACGACGACGACCTTTTCGCCGGACTGGGCAAGAGCGGCCCCGATCGCGGCGGTGGAGGTCGTCTTTCCGACGCCACCCTTGCCGGATGTGACGACAAGAACCTTGGACATGCGTTCCTCCTTGCAGCCTAACGCTGGGCTGAGATCATGATGCGGCCGGACTCGAGCCAGATATGGGCGGCGCCGCCCCGCAATGCGGCGTCCATGTCCTCGGCCGTTTGGTAGAAGCCATCGATCGAGACCAGTTCGGCCTCGAGTTTGCGGCAGAAGATGCGGGCCTTGGCGAAGCCCTGGGCGCCGGCGAGAGCACGGCCGCGGAGGGCGCCGTAGATATGGATGGAGCCGCCGGCGAGGACTTCCGCGCCCGAGGAGACCGATCCGAGGATGGTGACATCGCCTTGGGGGAAGACGATGGATTGGCCGGAGCGGACATTGTCTTCGACGATGAGGCCGGGAGCGCCGCCGGCCGGAGCGCTGGTTGCAACGCCGGGCTTGGGGGCCTCGCGCGGCTTGATTTCGACAAGTCCGGTCTGGCGGCCGCCGGTCAGCGGGCGTTTCCAGGGGTCGGCGCCGGGAATGTCGGCCGCGTTCTCGACGTCGATGACACCGAGGCCGATTGCTTCGAGGTCGGTCAGCAGGGTGGCGACGCCTTCGCTGTCCGGCTTGAGCATGGCGCAGTCGACGATCACCGGGCGGCCGGCGAAAAAGCCGGGGGCCTTGGTGGATTGGGCGCGCAGGGCATCGAGCCACGCGGCGAGCGGGGCCTCCGGCGTGATGACGAACGCCATGAAGGAACGGCCGCGTACTCTGATCTGCATTCGGGGTTTGAAATCGCTTGGCACGCCGCGAAGGTGACGCCCAGCGGCCTCAGCGTCAACGCTTAAGACGTGCCTCGACGCAAGACGCTGTGGACAACTTGGGGCAGACCGCAACGCGGTATCGCGCGAGGCAATCCTTGGTCAGCGGCCCGTGAGGATACGGTCGACCAATTGGCGGACGGTGGGGATGAAGCCGTTGCTGTAGAACGGGTCATTGCCGAATTTGAAGGCGTTGTGGCCCGAGAACATCAGGTTGTTGGCCAGCGCGTCCGCCTCGTCGCCGCGATGGGCGATGTCCTGCAGCGTTTTTTGGATGCAGAAGCTGCGTGGATCGGCCTTCTTGCCGTTGGTGAGATCAGGCGCGTGCTGCGACCAGTTGGAGAAGCGGCACTGGCTGAGGCAGCCCATGCAGGCGACCTGGTCGTCAAGGATTTCGCGGCTGCTGGCGGGTGTTACGAAAATCAGCGTGTTGTCCGGCGTGCGCAGCGCCTCGGTGAACCCCGCTTCCTCCCAGGCCTGGACCAGCGGGAGGTCGTTGGGAGCGAGCCAGACCAGGCGCTTGCGCGGGCCGACGCCGTATTCGGCGGTGTGTTCGCCGGCCGCTTCGGTGCTGAAAGCGACCTGGCGGTCATTGCGGCCGCGCAGGTCCTGGATGAAATTGTTGTTGACCGCCGAGGAGTAGAAGCCGGTCGGGCTGAAGCGGTTGAGGAAGACGTCGCCTTCCTGCAGCGTCAGCAGTTTGCGCTTCCAGACCTCGCCGATCGGGGATTCCTGGGTGAGCAGCGGGCGGGTGCCGAACTGGAAGGCGATGGGGCCGAGTTCGGGATTGCCGATCCAGTGCTCCCAATCCTCCAGCCACCAGACGCCGCCGGCCATGATGATGGGGGTTTCGCCGAGGCCGAATTCGCGCATCAGCTTGCGCAGCGCCAGCACGCGGGGGAACGGGTCTTCCGGGCGGGCGGGGTCTTCGGAGTTGGAGAGGCCGTTATGGCCGCCGGCGAGCCAGGGGTCCTCGTAGACGACGCCGCCGAGCAGGTCGGCCGCCTTGTGGAAGGCGCGCTTCCAGAGTGCGCCGAAGGCACGGGCGGAGGAGACGATGGGGTAGTAGTGGACGTTGAATTTGGCGGCGATGTCGGACAGGCGATAGGGCATGCCGGCGCCGCAGGTGATGCCGTGGATCAGGCCTTTGGCGCCTTCGAGGATGCCGGTGATGACGCGTTCGGCGCCACCCATTTCCCACAGGAAATTGGCGTGGACGCGGCCGCTTCCGCCGGCGATGTCATGGGCGCGCCGGGCCTGGGCGATGCCGCCGGCGATGCCGTAGGCGACGAGTTCCTCGTGGCGCTCGCGCCGGGTGCGGCCGTGATAGACTTGCGGGATGATGGTGCCGTTGGCATCGTAGCTGTCGGGATTGACGGCCGAAAACGTGCCGGCGCCGCCGCCCGCGGCCCAATGGCCGGCGGTGATGCCGTTGGACACAGCGACGCCTTTGCCGCCTTCGACGAGCGGCAGAACGTCCACTCCGCCCATGCGGATCGTATTGATCGGCTTCATCGCACCCTGCCTTCTGGCCCACGGTCCCGCATGGCGTGCCCCCTTCGGGCGCCATCATGTCATACTCTTGTCACCGAATAGGCGGCGGCTCGCCGTTTCGCAAGCCGCCGCCGTGGCGCTCGGTGTTACTGGCGCTCGGTGTTACTGGCTCTCGCCGCCCTCGCGGGGCTGGCGATCGCGCTCACGCCCGCGGCCGCCACGATCACCGCGATCGCTGCGCTCCCCGCCTTCACGGTCGCCGCCCTTGGGGCCGACCTTGTCGGAGATGTCGGCACCGGTCTCCTGGTCGACGACGCGCATCGACAGCTTCACCTTGCCGCGATCATCGAAGCCGATGACTTTGACTTTCACCATGTCACCGTCATTGACCACGTCGCTCGTCTTGGCGACACGGCCCTGGGCGAGTTCGCTGATATGGACGAGGCCGTCCTTGGAGCCGAGGAAGTTGACGAAGGCGCCGAATTCGGCGGTTTTCACCACCTTGCCGGTGTAGATCACGCCGATCTCGGGCTCGGCCACGATGCCGCGGATCTTATCGATCGCGGCTTGCGCCTTGGCCGGGTCATTCGAGGCGATCTTGATGGTGCCGTCGTCGTTGATGTCGATCTTGCAGCCGGTCTGCTCGACGATCTCGCGGATCACCTTGCCGCCGGTGCCGATGACTTCGCGGATCTTCTCCTTCGGCACGGTGATGATGGTGATGCGCGGAGCGGTGGCGGCGACTTCGGTGCGGTTGCCGGACAGGCCCTTGGCCATTTCGCCGAGGATGTGCAGGCGGCCGTCCTTGGCCTGGCCAAGAGCCACTTCCATGATCGCGGGCGTGATGGAGGTGATCTTGATGTCCATCTGCAGGCTGGTGATGCCCATTTCGGTTCCGGCCACCTTGAAGTCCATGTCGCCGAGGTGATCCTCGTCGCCCAGGATGTCGGACAGCACGGCAAAGCCCTTGTCTTCCTTGATGAGGCCCATGGCGATACCGGCCACGGGGCGGATCAGGGGGACGCCGGCATCCATCAGCGCCAGCGATGTGCCGCAGACGGTGGCCATCGAAGAGGAGCCGTTGGACTCGGTGATCTCGGAGACGACGCGCAGGGTGTAGGGGAAGACGGTCTTGGCGGGCAGCACGGGGTGGATCGCGCGCCAGGCAAGCTTGCCGTGGCCGATTTCACGACGGCCGGGGGAGCCCATGCGGCCGGCTTCGCCCACGGAGTACGGAGGGAAGTTGTAGTGCAGCATGAAATGCTCGCGGTATTCGCCTTCGAGCGCGTCGATGACCTGCTCGTCCTGGCCGGTGCCGAGGGTGGCGACGCAGAGTGCCTGGGTCTCGCCGCGGGTGAACAGGGCGGAACCATGGGCGCGCGGGAGCACGCCGACTTCGGCGACGATGGGGCGGACGGTCTTGGTGTCACGCCCGTCGATGCGCAGGCCGGTGTCGAGGATGGCGTTGCGCACGATGTCGGCTTCGAGTTCCTTGAACAGGCCCTTGGCCTTGTCGGCATCGAGGCCTTCGGCCACGAGGGCGGCGGCGGCGGCCTTTTTGGCGGCGCCGACCTTGTCCTGGCGGACCTGCTTCAGCGGCTCCTTGTAGGCATCGGTGATGCCGGCGCGCGCGAGGGCATCGACGCGGGCGGCCAGGGTCTTTTCCTCTTGCGAGGGCTCCGGCAGGGCCCAAGGCTCCTTGGCGGCGACTTCGGCGAGTTCGATGATCGCCTGGATGACCGACTGGAAGGCGGCATGGCCGAAATTAACCGCCCCGAGCATGACGTCCTCGGTGAGTTCCTGCGCTTCGGACTCGACCATCAGCACGCCTTCGGTGGTGCCGGCGAGGACGAGTTCGAGTTTGCTCTCCTTGACCTGCTCAGAGGTCGGGTTGAGGACGTATTCGCCGTCGATCAGGGCCACGCGGGCGGCGGCAACCGGGCCGAAGAAGGGGATGCCGGAAATCGTGAGCGCGGCCGAGCAGCCGATCATCGCGACGATATCGGGATCGTTCTCGAGATCATGGCTGAGGACGGTGGCGACGACCTGGACCTCGTTGCGGAACCCATGGGGGAACAGCGGGCGGAGGGGCCGGTCGATCAGGCGGGAAACCAGGGTTTCCTTCTCGGAGGGACGACCCTCGCGCTTGAAGAAGCCGCCCGGAATTTTGCCGGCGGCGAAGGCCTTTTCCTGGTAGTTCACGGTCAGGGGGAAGAAATCCTGGCCGGGCTTGGAGGTTTTGACGCCAACGGCGGTGCAGAGCACGATCGTCTCGCCATAGGTGATCATCACGGCGCCATCGGCCTGGCGGGCGATCTTGCCGGTTTCCATGACGAGCTTGCGCCCGCCCCAGTCGAGTTCCTTGCGGAAGTATTTGTCGAACATCGTCGATCCTTCACTTCGGCGCGATGCAGCGGGGGCAGGGTCGATTCGTATCTCCATCGGGAGACACGGCGTCTCGGGCGGCATGGGGCGGGAGGCTTGCGCGCTACCGCGGTGTGGCACGTATCATCCACGACCATGTTGCCGGAAACGCCGTTGCGGCGCCCTTGGCGGCCCTGCGGTGCAGGGTGCCGGGTACCGGATCGGCCATCTGTCGTTCCGCCGCAAGCGCGGCAGCCGGCACACCATGCGCCGGCTTCGGCGTTGCCCCCCGCCACCATGGCGCGGGGTCAGGCGCCGGCCGCCCCCTCATAAGAGGCGGCGGCCGGCCGTTATCAGCGTTATCGCGTTCCAGAGCGGGATGCCTTCCGATCGGCGAAGCCATCCCGCTCTAGCCCTTTGTTTGATCGCCTGATTCAGATTTTTGGTGATTCCACCAAAAATCATCAGGCTCTAGCGGCGCAGGCTCAGGCGACCGATCAGCACTTCGTAGCGGCGATGATCCTTGCGCTTGAGATAGTCGAGCAGGCCACGGCGGGCGCCCACCATCATCAGCAGGCCGCGACGCGAATGGAAATCCTTCGCGTGGACCTTCTGGTGTTCGGTGAGGTTGTTGATCCGCTCGGTGAGGAGCGCGACCTGCACTTCCGGGCTGCCGGTATCGCCGGGATGGGTGGCATAGTCGATAATGAGCGCCGCACGGCGCTCTGCGGTGATCGACATCGGGGTTACTCCTGATGAATGATGAAAGGGCGCGTGCGGCCGAGCACTACAACAGGCGCTCCGGCTTGAGCATCCCGTCCGACAGACGGCAAAGCCCCAACACGCGGTTCCCCGCCATGGCACGAACGACCCCGTTGTCGGGATCGGCCGTCCGCGGAATGCGGCCCATCAGATCAACCAGGCTGATCGCCTGGCCATGCGAGAGGCCGAAGGCTTCCGCCTCGGTCAGGGCCAGCGCCGGGATGTCGGCCAGCGCGGTCGCGACCGGAAGCAGGAAGTCCGGAGAGACGGGGGGGGTATCGTCCGCCCGTTGCAGTTTGTCCAGCGGAATCGCTTGTGCTTCGGTAAAGGGTCCGACGCGCAAGCGGCGCAGGGCGGCGATGTGGCCGACGGTGCCGCAGGCGCGCGCGATGTCGCGCGCGAGACTGCGCATGTAGACGCCCTTGCCGGATTGCACTTCAAAGACGGCATGGTCGGCGTCGGGCCGGTCGATCAGTTCGAAGCGATCGACCCGGGCGGGACGGGCTTCCATCACCGGGGCGTTGCCGGCGCGGGCCAAATCATAGGCGCGCTCGCCGGCGATTTTGATGGCGGAGTAGATCGGCGGAACCTGCATGATGTCGCCGATGAAGGCGGGCAGCACCGCTTTGAGCTGGTCGTCGGTCGGGCGGACATCCGAGGTTTCGATGACCTGTCCGTCGGCGTCGTCGGTGTCGCGGGCTTCGCCGAGCTTCAGTGTGAAGTGATAGACCTTGGTGCCGTCCATCACGTAGGGCACGGTTTTGGTGGCGGCCCCGAAGGCGACGGGCAGCAGGCCGGTGGCGAGGGGGTCAAGCGTGCCGCCATGGCCAGCTTTTTGGGCGTCGAACCAGCGGCGGACGCGGTTGACGACATCGGTGCTGGTCAGCCCCTGGGGTTTGTCCACGACCAGCCAGCCGTCCAAGGGACGGCCGCGCGGTTTACGCTGACGCATGATTGATCAGTCCGATTTCTTGAGGTCGCGGGCCACGGCGGGGGCGCGCAGGAGCTTGTCCACATAGGTGGCGTATTCGATGCTTTCGTCGGCCTGGAAATGGATTTCCGGGGCGACGCGCAGGCGCAGCGCTTGGGCCACCTGGCCGCGCAGGAACGCGGCACAACGGCGCAAGGCCGGCAGCTTCGTGGCGATGTCGGTGCGGCCAAGGCGGGAGACGAAGGCGGTGGCGTGTTTCAGGTCCGGACTGATGCGGACTTCGGCCACCGTGATGGTGACGCCGACGAGTTCGTGGTCCCGCACTTCGCCGCGGCCGAAAACGCTGGCGAGGACGTGACGGATCTCCTCGGCCACGCGCAGCTGGCGTTGCGACGGCGGCTTGGCGGATTGGGTGGCGCGCGGCGGGCGGGACCGGGGCATTTCGCCCTGGGTCGCGCCCTTGCCGCGTTTTCCGGCCGGGGCTCGCTTGTCCCCCGCCGGTCGCTTGTCTCCCACGGCGCGCTTGTCGGCCGGGGGGCGCTTGTCTTCAGCCATTGGCTTCAGGCCCAATCTGCTCAACCGGGAACCAGCTCCACCTCGTAACATTCGACGACGTCGCCTTCGCGCAAGTCATTGAAGTTGGCGAAGGAGAGGCCGCATTCGTAGCCGCGGGCCACTTCGCGGACATCGTCCTTGAAGCGCTTGAGCTGGGTGAGATCGCCGGTGTGGACCACCACGCCCGCGCGGAGCAGGCGCACGCCGCAGCCGCGCTTGACGAGGCCTTCGGTGATCATGCAGCCCGCGACCTTGCCGGTTTTGGTGATGTCGAACACTTTGCGGATCTCGGCATAGCCCAGGAACTTCTCGCGTTCCTTCGGCGCAACCTTGCCCTTGACCAGTTTCTCGACGTCATCGGCCACGTCGTAGATGATCGAGTAGTAGCGGATATCGACGCCGTCGCGCTGGGCCATGTCGCGCGCCTGGGTTGTGGCACGGACGTTGAAGGCCACGATGATGGCGCTGGAGGCCTTGGCGAGTTGGATATCGCTTTCGGTGATCTGGCCCACGCCTGCGAGCAGGACGCGGACTTTGACCTCCTCGTGGGCCTGCTTCATCACCGTCATGTTAATGGCTTCGGCGCTGCCTTGCACGTCGGCCTTGATGATGATGGCGACTTCCTTCTGCACGCCTTCCTGGATGCGGGCGAGCATCTGGTCGAGCGTGCCGCGGGCGGCGGTCATGACGCCGGCGGCCTTGTCGCGCAGCTTGCGCTGGCGGAACTCGCTGATTTCGCGCGCGCGGCTTTCGTTTTCGACGACCACGAACGGTTCGCCCGCGTTCGGCACGCTGGCGAGGCCGAGGATCTCGACCGGCGAGGACGGGCCGACTTCCTTCAACTGGCGGCCCTTGTCGTCGAGCATGGCGCGCACGCGGCCCCACTCGGCGCCGGCCACGACGATATCGCCCTGGCGCAGGGTGCCCTTCTGGACCAGCACGGTGGCGACCGGGCCGCGGCCGCGATCGAGCCGGCTTTCGATCACCGAACCCTCGGCAGAGCGGCGGGGATTGGCGCGCAGATCGAGGATTTCAGCCTGCAGCATGATGGCTTCCTCGAGCTTGTCGAGGCCGGTTTTTTTCAGGGCGGAGACTTCGACATCCTGGGTTTCGCCGCCCATATCCTCGACGACGATGTCGTATTGGAGGAGTTCCTGGCGCACCCGGGTCGGGTTGGCGTCGTGCTTGTCCATCTTGTTGATGGCCACGATGATCGGCGCGTCGGCGGCCTTGGCGTGGCGGATGGCCTCGATGGTCTGCGGCATTACGCCGTCATCGGCGGCAACCACGAGGACCACGATATCCGTCACCGAGGCGCCGCGCGAGCGCATCGCGGTGAAGGCCTCATGGCCAGGCGTGTCGAGGAAGGTGATGCGGTCGCCCGTCTTCATCTGCACCTGATAGGCGCCGATGTGCTGGGTGATGCCACCGGCTTCGCCACCGGCCACATCGGTGGCGCGGAGGGCGTCGAGCAGGCTGGTTTTGCCATGGTCGACATGGCCCATGATGGTGACAACCGGCGGGCGCATTTCGAGATCGGTGTCGATATCGACTTCGCCTTCGAGGCCGAGTTCAACATCATCCTCGGAGACGCGCTTCACACGGTGACCGAATTCCTGGACGACGAGTTCCGCCGTGTCGGCATCGATGCTCTGGGTGATGGTCGCCATCACGCCAAGCTTCATCAGCGCCTTGATCACTTCGGGTGCCCGGGCGGCCATGCGGTTGGCCAGTTCCTGGACGGTGATGCTATCGGGGAGCACGACTTCGCGCACAACTTTCACCTGGTCCGAACGGAGGCGCTCAAGCTCGGCCTGGCGACGCTCGCGCTCGCGCTGACGGCGAACCGAGGCGAGGCTGCGCACGCGATCGTCTTCACCTTCGATGGCGGCCTGGACGTCGATCCGGCCGGGGCGGCGGCGGTCATCGACCGCTTTTTTGACGACCGGGACCGGTGCTTTGCGGGGCGCGGACGGCGAGCCGGGGCGGCGCACCACGCGGGCCTCGTCCTCTTCCTCGCCACCGGCGCGGGCGGCGCGCAGGCGCAGGGTTTCGCTGGCCGGCGACGGCGGCGCCACAACGGCGGCGGGCGCGGCAGGACGCGGAGTGCGGCGAGCCTCTTCGGCGCCGCGCTCCGGCGGCGGGGGGGGGGCGGCGCGGGCCGCGGTATCAGCCTCGGCGGCCTTGCTGCGGGCGGCCTCCTCGGCGCGGGCCTTGGCTTCGGCTTCGGCCTTCTGGCGCGCCTCATCCTCGGCGACCTTGCGGGCCTCTTCCTCGCGGCGGCGGGCTTCTTCGGCGGCGGAGAGGATCGAAATCTTTTCCTGCTCGCGGCGCTCGGCATCGCGGCGTTCCTGTTCGCGGCGCTCGGTCTCGCGGCGCGCGGCATCGCGCTGCTGTTCGAGCACGGCGCGCTGGCGCGCGGCAAGTTCGGTTTGGGTCAGGGCGCGGCCGGCACCAGCCGGCGGACGCGAGACCGGTTGCGGCGGGCGCGGGGTGGGCACCACGGTCTGCGCTGCGATCGTGGGCGGCGTCGGCCCGGGGCTCGGCGCCGGGGTTGGCGCGGCTGGCGCCGGCGCCGAGCCCTGCGGACCTGCAGGGGGTGTCACTGTGCTCGGCGGCGGCGCAACAGGCGCGCGGCTGGGCGCCGCGCCGGGGGCGCGGTTTTTACGCACCTCAACCTGCACCACCTTGGTGCGGCCGTGGCTGAAACTCTGTCGCACGGAACCAGCATCCACGGTGCGGCCAATTTCTGCGCGGCTCGCGGGGCGCAGCGAAAGCCTGCCCTTGCCCGTGTCCTGATCGTTGCCTTCGCTCATCTACCCGTCCGTTCTGTACTCATCTGCGACCCGCATCGCCCGACAGCCTCACGCCGCCAGACCCGCCAACCGCTCCGCCTCAACGCGCAACATCGCTGCCAACCGGCCCGACGCCACCACCACGTGCACGACATGCTCGCGCCCGAAAATCACGCCCAGCTGGGCCCCGTCGAGCGGTGCCACAACCGGCAACTCCGCGCCGCGACCACCCAGGAAGCGCGCACGCTCCTCGCTACTTCCGTCGTAGGCCTGAACGACCAGACCGACCCGGCCCGCCACGATCCACTCCCGCGCCTTCACAAAGCCCGCAACGGCCTGCCCAGCGCGGCGGGCAAGCCCCAACGTATCTCCGATCCGTCGCGTCAACACCAGGCAGAGACCGGCGCACAGATCGGGCGGCACCGTCACCTGGGCGCGGGCGGCTTTTGAAAAAGCGCCCCGCTTGCTTGCGGTTTCTATCACATCGCGGCGCGCGCTCAACCAGATTCCCCGGCCGGGCAGCTTTGCGGCGATGTCAGGCACGACACAGCGGTCGGGGCCGATGACGAAGCGGATCATCTGCTCCTTCGCCAGCCTTTCGCGGGTCACCGCGCAACGGCGCAGCGGGCCCGTTTCAGGCTCGTCTTCGATCTCCTCCAGCGCATCGCCGGAGAGATCGAGGCCGCCATCAGGCTTCGGTGGCAGCTCCATCTTCCCCTTCGAACCAATGCGCCCGCGCGGCCATGATGACGGCGTTGGCGGTCTGCTCGTCCATCACGGATTCACCCAGGATTTCAACCAGTTCGTCCGACGCAAGATCGGCCAGGTCATCGATCGTCTTGATGCCCTTCTCGCCCAGCGACACCAGCATCGTCGGCGTCATGACGTCGAACGAGGCGATATCGTCGGACACGCCCAGCGCCACGCGACGATCATTCAACGCATTGTCGCGCTTGACCAGATGCGTCTCGGCGCGACGGATCAGTTCCTCGGCGACCTGATCGTCGAAACCCTCGATATCGGCGAGTTCCTCGACAGGCACAAACGCCAGTTCCTCGATGGTGTTGAAGCCTTCGGTCACCAGCAGGCCTGCGATCATGTCATCGACATCGAGCGCCTCGACGAACAGCCCGGTACGGCGGCGGAATTCCTCCTGGCGACGCTCGCTTTCCTCGGCCTCGGTGAGGATGTCGATGTCCCAGCGGGTCAATTGACTGGCGAGGCGCACATTCTGGCCGCGTCGCCCGATGGCGAGCGACAATTGGTCGTCCGGCACCACGACCTCGACCCGCCCGGCCTCCTCGTCCATCACCACCTTGGTGACTTCGGCCGGCGCGAGCGCGTTGACGACGAAGGTCGCGGTGTTCTGCGACCAGGGAATGATGTCGATCTTTTCGCCCTGCAACTCCTGCACCACGGCCTGCACGCGCGAGCCGCGCATACCGACGCAGGCGCCGACCGGGTCGATCGACGCGTCGCGGCTGATGACGGCCATTTTAGCGCGGCTGCCGGGGTCACGGCTGACGGCCTTGATTTCGATGATGCCGTCGTAGATTTCCGGCACTTCCTGGGCGAACAGCTTGGCGAGGAAGCCGGGATGGGTGCGGCTGAGGAAAATCTGCGGGCCGCGCGGTTCCTCGCGGACGTCATAGATGTAGGCGCGCACGCGATCGCCGTTGCGGAAGCTTTCGCGCGGGATCAACTCGTCGCGGCGCAGCAGGGCCTCGGCGCGGCCGATCTCGACCATGAGGTTGCCGTATTCGGTGCGCTTGACGACGCCGTTGACGACTTCGCCGACGCGGTCCTTGAACTCGTCATACTGACGCTTGCGCTCAAGCTCGCGCACGCCCTGGACGATGACCTGCTTGGACACCTGGGCGGCGATGCGGCCGAAATCGATCGGCGGCAGCGGGTCGATGATGTGTTCGCCGGCCTTCGACTCGGGGCGGAAGCGCAGCGCGATGTGCAGCGGGATCTGCGTCTCTTCGTTCTCGACGGTCTCGACGATTTCGGTCCAGCGCGACAGGCGGACGTCTCCGGTCTTTTTGTCGATGGTGGCGCGGATGTCCTTCTCGTGGCCGTACTTGGCGCGGCCGGCTTTCTGGATGGCGCTTTCGATGACGTGCAGCACGTCGTCGCGTTCGATCAGCTTTTCCCGCGCGACGGCATCGGCCACCAGCAGCAGTTCAGGACGGGCGATAGCGGTATCCATGGAAGTGAGCCCTTTCAGTTCGTCCAAAATCAGTTGGCCACAGCGAGGTGCCAGAGTCAGCCGCCAGAGTCAGGTGCCAGAGTCAGTTGACACAGTCAGTTGACAGCCAGTTGTGCGGCGGTGGCCGCGATGAGTTCGTCAGTCAGCGTCAGCTTGGCGCGCCGCATATCGGCGAACGGCAATGCGATATCGCCGCCCTCGTCGAGTCGCAATTGGGCATTCTCGGCGTCCGCGCCAAGGATCACCCCGTTGGCGCGTTTGCGGCCCTCGACCGGGATGTTCATTTCAACGCGCACGCGGTGTCCGATGAAACGCACCCAGTCCTTCACGCGGGTCAGCGGCCGGTCGATCCCGGCGGAACTGACTTCGAGCGTCCAGTTGCCGGGGATCGGGTCCGAAACATCCATCACGGCGCCGACGGCGCGGCTGATCGCCTCGCAATCCTCGATCGTGATGAGTTGCCCATCGGCCCGGTCGGCCATGATCTGCACGGTCGGGCGCTCGCGGCCGAGCACGGCCACCCGAACCAGTTCGAATCCCATGTCCACCAGGGTGGGCATCACCATCCCGGCAAGGCGGGCGTCAAGCCCGGAGTGGTTCAGAAGCTCGCCAGTCTCAGTCATGGCATCCCAAAACAAAAAAGGCGGCCCGCTAAGGCCACCCCCCGATGAGCGCGGAAGATAAGTGATCGGCTCTTATACCGCCGCCGCAGCCGGAACGCAAGCGAAGCGTGTGTGCGCCCGCGGCGGTGACATTGTCGCGGCCCGCCGGCCCCGCTAGTTTGCCGCGATGATTGTCATGCCGGACCTCTGCATCGTCATCCCCGTTCTCAACGAGGAGGGCAACATCGCGCCGCTCGTCGCCTGCGTGGATGCGGCGCTGGCCGGCATCGCCTGGGAAATCATGTTCGTCGACGACGACAGCCGGGATGGCACGCGCGCCGCGATCGCCCAGGTGGCGGCCCTCGATCCCCGGGTCCGGCTGATCCATCGTATCGGCCGGCGCGGCCTGTCCTCGGCCTTCATCGAGGGCGCGCAGGCGAGTCTCGCGCCTTATATCGGGGCGATGGACGGTGATCTTCAGCACGACGAAACCGTGCTGCCGAGCATGCTGGCCGCATTGCGGGCGGGTGATTGCGACATCGCCATCGGCAGCCGCTACATCGCCGGTGGCGGCATCGGCACATGGGACGCAACCCGCGCCGGCATGTCCTCCCTCGCCACCAGGCTTGCCGGGATCGTGCTGCGCACCCCGGTGTCGGACCCGATGAGCGGGTTTTTCATGTTGCGGCGGGATGTGTTCGACAGTGCGGCGCGCCGGCTGTCGGCGATGGGGTTCAAGATCCTGCTCGACATCATCGCTTCGCTGCGCGAACCGCCCCGCATCGTCGAACTGCCGTATCAGTTCCGCACGCGGGTTTCGGGCGAAAGCAAGCTCGATGCCGGGGTGTTGCGCGACTACCTGCTGCTGATCCTGGACAAGTTGGTCGGCCATATCGTGCCGGTGCGCTTCCTGCTGTTCGCGGGCGTGGGCGCGCTGGGCATCGCGGCGCATCTGATTGTGCTGAACGCCGGGCTGGCGCTGGGCGGCATGGGTTTTCCGGCGGCGCAGACGCTGGCGACGATGGTGGCGATCCTCGGCAACTACACGCTCAACAACACTTTCACCTTCCGCGAACGCCGCCTCAAAGGGTGGCGTTTCCTGACGGGACTCGTGACGTTCTCGCTGATTTCCAGCGTCGGCGCGGTGATGAACGTCAACGTCTCGTCGGTGTTGTTCGGCGAGGCGCATTCGAGTTGGCTTTATGCGGGCCTGCTCGGCGCGGTGATGAGCCTGGTCTGGAACTACGCGGTGAGTTCGGCGATCACCTGGCGGCGATAACTGGGCGGCGATAACCGGGCGGCGATAACCGGGCGGGTGATCGGCGTTCGCCCGCGCATCCCTCAGCCGCGCCGCGTCACTTCCCAGTAGAGCGGCGTCCGCCCGGCGGCGAGCGCCTTGGCCTCGTAGCGCGTCGGCGGCCACCCTTCGGGCCGGGTTATGGCGGGCGGTGGCACGGCGAACAGGCTCTGGCCGGCCAGCACCTCGCCGACCCAGGCCTGGTAGGTCGGATCGTCTGATGCGATGCGCCAGATGCCGCCGGGCTTCACCACGCGGGCCAGCTCGGGCAGCAGCGCCGGATGGACGAAGCGGCGCTTGGCGTGGCGCGATTTGGGCCAGGGGTCAGGGAACATCAGGAACAGGCGCGACACCGAGGCATCCGGCATTTGGCGCAGCAGGTCGCGCGCGTCATCGTCCCACAGGCGCAGATTGCCGGGCAGCGCCGTCTCCGCCTCGCCGCCTTCCGGCACGAGGCGGGCGAGGAGCGAGCACAGTCCCTGCTCGAACACCTCGCAGGCGATCAGGCCGATGCCGGGGTTGGCATTGGCCAGGGCCAAGGCGTGTTCGCCCCCGCCGAAGCCGACCTCGAACCACAATTCGGGCGCACGGGGCGTGAAGGCGGCACGCGGATCGGGGGTGCAGGCAACGTCAAAGCGCATCCGCGGCAAGGTGACTTCGAGCAGAAGTTCCTGCCGCGGGCGCAGCTTGTGGCTGCGCAGGCGCCCGTAGAGCCGGTCCGGCTGCGGCTTGAGTGTTATCGCCCGAACGCCGATTTCAGGGCGCCGACCAGGTCGGTCTTTTCCCAGGTGAAGGTGCCCTTCTCGGCATCCGGCTCGCGGCCGAAATGCCCGTAGGCCGAGGTTACCGCGTAGATCGGGCGGTTCAGTTGCAGATGTTCGCGAATGCCGCGCGGGCGCAGGTTGACGAGTTCACGCAGCGTCTTTTCGAGCTTCAGCTCATCGACCTCGTACGGATTGCCGTGCAGTTCGACATAGACCGACAGCGGGTCCGACACGCCGATCGCGTAGCTCAACTGCAACGTGCAGCGCTCGGCGAGGCCGGCGGCGACCACGTTCTTGGCGAGATAGCGACACACATAGGCGGCCGAGCGATCCACCTTGGTCGGGTCCTTGCCCGAGAACGCGCCGCCGCCATGCGGGGCCGCGCCGCCATAGGTGTCGACGATGATTTTGCGCCCGGTCAGTCCCGTGTCGCCATCGGGGCCGCCGATGACGAAATTGCCGGTCGGGTTGATGTAGATCTCGTTTTCAGGCGGCATCCAGCCGGCGGGCAGGCTGCTTTCGATCAGCGGCATCAGCATGCGCTTGATCTGGCGCTGTTCCATGCCGGCTTCGTGCTGGGTCGAGACCACCACCGAGGTGGCGCCGACGGGCTTGCCGTCGATATAGCGCAGCGTGACCTGGCTTTTGGCATCCGGCAGCAGGCCGGCGACCGAAAGATCCTTCGCCTTGCGCAGCTCGTTGATGCGGCGCAGCACGAGATGGGCGTAATACAGCGGCGCCGGCATCAGCGACGGCGTCTCGGTGCAGGCATAGCCGAACATGATGCCCTGGTCGCCCGCGCCTTCGTCCTTGTTGCCGGCCGAGTCGACGCCCTGCGCGATGTCGGCGGACTGGGCATGCAGATGGACCGCGATATCCGCGTTCTTCCAGGAGAAGCCGTCCTGGTCGTAGCCGATGTCATGCACCGCCATGCGGCAGAGATGCGCAAGATATTCATGCGTGATGGTGCCGGGTCCGCGGGTTTCGCCGGCCAGCACGATGCGGTTGGTCGTGACCAGCGTTTCGCAGGCCACGCGCGCATAGGGGTCGGCCGCGAGGAACGCGTCGAGCACCGTGTCGCTCAGCCGGTCGGCCACCTTGTCCGGATGGCCCTCAGAGACCGATTCGGAAGTGAACAGGAATTCGCCCTTGTCGCGCATGATCGATCCCGTGCTGACAGTTGTGGTGCCGGGTCCGCCCCGGCTCTCAAACAGAGGTCTTTGACCCAATCATCCCCGGGGGTCAAGCGCCGGGCGGGGGTATGCCGTCTGCGTCTTCCCCGCCTTGCGGCGCCATCGTCAACGCCGGCGGGGCCTCGCTCAGCGCATCCCCAACACATCCATCATCGAGTAGAGCCCCGGCTTGCGCCCCACCACCCACAGCGCCGCGCGCACCGCCCCGGTGGCGAACGCCCGGCGATCGAAGGCGCGATGGGTCAGTTCGATATGCTCGGTGCCGGCGGCGAAGATCAGCGTATGCTCGCCCACCACCTGCCCGCCGCGCAGGGCCGCAAACCCGATCGCCCCGGTCTTGCGCGCGCCGGTATGCCCATCCCGCCCGCTTTCCATCACATCGGCGAGAGTGACCCCGCGCCCCTTGGCCACCGCCCGGCCCATGCCCACCGCCGTGCCCGAGGGCGCGTCGACCTTCTGGCGGTGATGCATCTCGACGATTTCCGCGTCATATGCCTCCGCCGGGAGCGCTGCCCCCATCTTCTCGGCCAGCGCGATCACCAGGTTCACGCCGGGCGAGAAATTGGGCGCATGCACCACAGCCACGTGCTTTGCAGCCTCCGCCACCGCGGCCTCATCCTCGGGCGACAATCCGGTCGTGCCCAGCACCCAGGCGCATGACGCGGCCGCGATCGCCTTGGCATGGGCCTGCACCGAACCCGCATGGGTGAATTCCACCACCACATCGCTTGCCGCCGCCAGCGCCGCCATGTCGGCCAGCAGCGCCACGCCCGCCGGCGCCTCGGCGCCGGCGCGGTCGATCCCGCCGGTCACCTGCGCCCCCGCCGCCAGCGCCTCCTCGGCCACCAGGCGGCCCATCCGCCCTGCGATGCCGGCCACTCCGATACCTTTGTGCATTCCCATCCCCTTCCCGATCACGCCCCGGCGCGGCATCCTCAATCCGTAGCGGAGTTAAACCACATGAACGCCATCACCGACACTGCCACCCTGCGCGCCCATTTCGGCGCCCCCAGCGAGCGCGCCGTGCTGAAGCAGCTCGATCACCTCGATCCCCATTGTCAGGCCTTCATCGCCCTCTCGCCCTTCGCCGTCCTCGCCACGACCGACGGTGCGGGCAATGTGGACGCGAGCCCCCGCGGCGATGCGCCCGGCTTCGTCCATGTCCTGGACGCCCACACGCTCATCCTGCCCGATCGCCCCGGCAACCGCCGGATCGACAGCCTGCAGAACATCATCGCCCATCCCGGCATCGGCCTGATTTTCTTCGTCCCCGGCATCGACGAAACCGTCCGCGTCAACGGCACCGCCGTCATCACCACCGACCCCGACACCCTCGCCCCCCTTGCTGCCCAAGGCAAAACCCCCAGCAGCGCCATCGTGGTGACGGTGCGCGAGGCCTATTACCACTGCGCCAAAGCCCTCATCCGCTCGAAACTCTGGGACCCCGCAACCCGCATCGAACGCAACACCTTCCCATCGCTGGGCCAGATACTGGTCGATCAGATCGGCGGCGCCTCCGTCGCCGAGGCGGATGCGAGCCTCGCTGCAGCGTATCGGAACCAGTTGTATTGAAGGGAAAGGCGGGGCTTCTGCCCTAAAAAAAAGGGGCGAAACCGGCTGATCCTCCGTCTTCGGAGGGCAACGGCCACAGGGAGGAGCGCAGAGCCCTCCCCGTGGCCGGCAGAAACGAACTCAGGCCTTCAGCCACGCCTTGTCGAGCACGCGCCCGTTGTCGAGGTCGAACCCGTTATGCGGGGTCACGCCGCCGATTTTTTTGCTGTGCGCGGAGAGGTAGTCCCGGAAGCCCGGCACGATCACGCCGCCTTCCTTGTTCAGCATCTCCTGCATGTCCCAGATATAGGTCTTGCGCTTGGCCAAATCGGTCTCGGCGCGGGCGTCGGCCAGCAGCTTGTCGAATTTCGGGTTGTTCCAGTGGCTTTCGTTCCACGGCGCGCCGCCCTTGTAGGCCACGCCGAGCATCTGCGTCGCGGTCGGACGCCCTGCCCAATACGAGGTCACGAACGGGCCCTTGAGCCACACATTGTCCCAGAACCCGTCCACCGGCTCCTTTTTGAGGTCGACCTTGATGCCGGCCTTTGCTGCCGAGGCCTGGAACAGGGTGCACATATCGACAGCCCCGGCGAAGGCTGCGTCCGAGGCCTGAAGCAGGATCTTTGCATCGGCCATGCCGGCTTTCTTGAAGTGGAACTTCGCCTTGTCCGGATCATACTTGGTCTGCGGCAACTGGCTGTGGAAGAATGCATCGCCCTTGGGGATCGGGTGATCGTTGCCGAGCGAGCCGTAGCCGGCGAACAGCGTCTTGGTGATCTGCTCGCGATCGATCGCGTATTTGAGGGCAAGCCGCATATCGAGGCTGTTATAGGGCGCCGCGTCGGACTGCATCGCCATCACCGGATGCCAGCCGCCGGGCGAGCGCATCACCTCGATTTTGTCGTTTTTCGACAGCAGCCCCACGGTGCGCGCATCGCAGCGGTTCATCAGGTCGATCTGACCGGAAATCAGGGCGTTCATTCGTGCGGAGCCATCGGCGACCACGGTGATTTCGTAGCTGTCGAGCCAGCCGTGGTTCTTTTTCCAATAGTTCGGATTGCGCTTGCCGCTGACCCGCACACCGGGCTGGAACTGATCGAGCGTGAACGCCCCGGTGCCGATCGGCTTGGACCAGTCGGTATGGCCGTCCGGCACCACGACAATGTGGTAATCGGTGATGATCTGGAGGAAATCGGCATCCGGCGCCTCAAGCTCGATCAGAACCTGCATCGGCCCGCTCTTGCGGATGTCCTTGATCGCCTTCATCGGCCCCGCGGCACCGGACTTGGTTTTGCCGCGATGCAGGTTGAGCGAATAGATCGCGTCCTCGACGGTGAAGGCCTTGCCGTTGCTGAACTGGATGCCCTTGCGCAGGTTCAGCACCCATTCGGTCGCGCCTTTGCGCGCCTCCCAGCTCTCGGCAAGCTCGGGGATCGGCTTGTTGTCCGGCCCGTTCTCGACCAGGCCGTTGAACAGGCTGTAGGCGGTGATCACCATCACCGTGTCGGTCCAGCTGCCCGGATCGAGGCTGTCCGTGGTGCTGCCGCCGGCCAGGCCGAGCCGCAAATGGCCACCTTTGCGCGGCGCGTCCGCGGCCGAGGCGATCCCCGGGATCGCCAGCGCCGCCCCCCCGAAGCCGATGGCCGCAGCCCGGCCCATGAAATCGCGCCGCGAGAGGCTGCCCTGCGCGAAGCGCAGTTTCAGATCATCGAACTCGTTCATCGCTACAGTCTCCCCTGATCGTTTATCATGCGTCAGTCTGGGCGCGATTTTGCCATGCACCGCGGCCTCATACAATCGGGCGTGCTCCACCCCCGCTCAGGCCGCGAGCGCCTGCATGATCGGGTACAGATCGGCCTTGGCCTCGAACCCGATTCCCGGCAGCTCCGGCATGGTGAGGATCCCATCCTCCACCCGGCAGCCATCGGGAAAACCGCCAAACGGCTGGAACACATCGGGATAGCTCTCATTGCCGCCCAGCCCCAGCCCGGCCGCGATATTCAGCGACATCTGATGCCCGCCATGCGGAATGCAGCGCCGCCACGACCAGCCCGCTTCCTTCACGACTTCCAGTGTCCGCAAATATTCACACAGCCCATAGCTCAACGCGCAATCGAACTGCAGCCAGTCCCGATCCGGGCGCATGCCGCCATAGCGCAGCAGGTTGCGCGCATCCTGGTGGCTGAACAGGTTCTCCCCCGTTGCCATCGCCCCCGGATAGAATTCGGCCAGCGCAGCCTGGAGCTGGAAATCGAGCGGGTCGCCGGCCTCCTCGTACCAGAACAGGTCGTACTGCTTCATCATCTTGGCATAGGCGATCGCGCTCTCCAGATCGTAGCGCCCGTTGGCATCCACCGCGAGCCGTGCCTTGCCGTTCAGTTCGCGCAACACCGCCTCGATCCGCGCCTGGTCCACCGCGATCGGCTCGCCGCCGATCTTCATCTTGACCACGTTGTAGCCCCGATCGAGATACGAGCGCATCTCGCCGCACAACTGCGAATGGTCCTTGCCCGGATAATAGTATCCCCCCGCCGCATACAGGAACACATGCGGATCGGCCTGGGTCCCATAGCGCTCTGCCAGCAGCCGGAACAACGGACGCCGGGCGATTTTGGCCACCGCGTCCCACACCGCCATGTCGATCGTGCCCACCGCGACCGAGCGCTCGCCATGACCGCCCGGCTTCTCGTTCTTCATCATCGCCGCCCAAATCCGGTCAGGATCGAGGTTCTCCCCGGTGTGATCGAGCAGATCCGCGGGCGCTGCCTCCATCACCCGCGGCGCGAACCGCTCGCGGATCAACCCGCCCTGCCCATAACGACCGTTCGAATTGAACCCGTAGCCGATCACCGGCTTGCCGTCGCGGATCACATCGGTGACCACCGCGACCACCGATGTCGTCATCTTGGAGAAGTCGATATAGGCATTGCGGATCGGCGAGGCGATCATGTGGGTGGCTTCGCGGACATCGACGATACGCATGGGTTCGCTCCGGGCAGGGGGGATCGCGCCCAGTCTATGCCGCCAGCCCGCCCGATATCGCAAGTGGGGCCACGGATTTCCTTGACATTGCTGCGACGCACAACTAAATGCCGGCTTGCGCTTCTTGATGTGTTTCTGTGCGCTGCCACCCCGTGTACGCTTTGCGACCGGTTTTCAACGCGATCCGCGTTCTCAACGGTCTTTCTCGGGGGCACGCTTGCCGGTAGCTCCACTCACTCAGCAATTCTGCGCCGGCTTGCGGTCCTGCCGACTGCTATGCCCACGTGTGCGCCCATTCTGGCGACCGCGCGTGGCTCAACGCGAAAGACTATATCCTACATGAGCAGCTTCGAATCCCTCGGCCTCGCCCCCGCCCTTCTGAAGGCGCTGGCGGCCGAAGGCTACACCACACCGACCCCCATCCAGGAGCAGGCCATCGAGCCCGCGCTGGCCGGCCGCGATGTCCAGGGCATCGCCCAGACCGGCACCGGCAAAACCGCCGCCTTCGCCCTGCCGATCCTCCAGCGCCTCGCCGCGCAGCGCAAGCCGACCGTGCGCGGCGGCTGCCGCGTGCTCGTCCTGGCGCCCACCCGTGAACTCGCCAGCCAGATCGCCGAAAGCTTCCGCGTCTATGGCAAGTTCATCGGCGTGCGCGTGATCACCATGTTCGGCGGCGTGCCCAAGGGCAAGCAGGCCCGCGCCATCGCCGGCGGCGTCGACGTCCTCGTCGCCACCCCCGGCCGCCTGATCGACCACATGCAGGACCGCACCGTCCGCCTCGACACCACCGAGGTGCTGGTGCTCGACGAAGCCGATCACATGCTCGATCTCGGCTTCATCATCCCGATCCGGCGCATCGTCGCCACCATCCCGGCCTCGCGCCAGACGATGTTCTTCTCGGCCACCATGCCGAAGGAAATCGCCTCGCTCGCCCAGACCATGCTGCGCGACCCGGTCCATGTCGCCGTGGCGCCGGCCGCCACCACTGCCGAACGCGTCGACCAGCACGTCATCTTCGTCGAAGGTGCCGCCAAGCGCGTCATCCTGTTCGACCTGCTGGCCGAAGTCGCCACCGGACGCACCCTGGTCTTCACCAAGACCAAGCACGGCGCCGACAAGGTGGTGAAATACCTCGAAGAGAACGGCATGCCGGCCGCCGCCATTCATGGCAACAAGAGCCAGCCGCAGCGTGAGCGCGCGCTGCACCAGTTCCGCACCGGCGAATTGCGCGTCCTCATCGCCACCGACATCGCCGCCCGCGGCATCGATGTTGACGGCGTGTCCCATGTCATCAACTTCGACCTGCCGAACGTGCCGGAAAGCTACGTCCACCGCATCGGCCGCACCGCGCGCGCCGGCGCCACCGGCGTCGCCATCTCGTTCTGCTCCGGCGAGGAACGCCCGTTCCTCAAAGGCATCGAGAAGCTCACCCGCCAGCGCGTCCCCGTCATGACGGCCCCGGGCCGCATTGCCAAAGCCGCCTGATCGCCCGCCTCCCCCATGGTCCGGCCTCGCGCCGGACCATGGGACACCTGGCGCAGACAATCCGATTATCCTGCCTAGGCGCCCCCGCGTGGTCCAGGCTATGTTCCGGCTCTCGGACAGGGAGCCCCATCATGGCCATTCGCCTCGCCACCGCCCTCGCGGCGCTCATGCTGACAACCGCCGCGGCACACGCGCAATCCGTCATCATGGCGATGTCCTCCTCCCCCACTGCCATCGACCCGCACTACCACACGTTCAACCCGAACGAGACGGTCGACATCCACATCTACGACCGCCTCATCGAGCGCGATCCGCAGAACAACCTCATTCCCGGCCTCGCCCTCTCCTGGACCATGATCGACGACACCACCTGGGAGTTCAAACTCCGCCAGGGCGTCAAATTCCACGACGGCTCCCCCTTCACCGCCGCCGATGTTGCCTACACCTTCGCCCGCGTCCCCACCGTGGTGAACTCGCCGGGCTCCTTCTCGATCTACACCAAAACCGTCATCAGCATCGAAACCCCCGATCCCTTCACCGTGCGGATGAAAACCGCCGCCATCTACCCCCTCCTGCCGATCGACCTCACCAACGTCTTCATCATCCCGAAAAACCTCGGCCCCAACCCCGCCACCGAGGATTTCAATTCCGGCAAAAACGCCGCCGGCACCGGCGCCTTCCGCATGACCGCCTACAAGGCCGGCGAACGCGTCGAACTCGAACGCAACGACGCCTGGTGGGGCCCAAAAACCCACTGGCAACACCTCACGATCCGCATGATCCCCAATGACGGCGCCCGCACCGCGGCGCTGCTCGCGGGCGACGTTCAGCTCATCGAATTCGTCCCCACCGCCGATGTCGCCCGCCTGCGCGCCGACAAGCGCGTCACCCTCGCCGAAACCGCCTCGCTGCGCCTCATCTACCTCTGGCTCGACCGCAGCCACACGGGTCCGCAGCCGTTCATCACCGGCCCCAACGGCGAAGCCCTCGCCACCAACCCGCTGAACGACCTGCGCGTCCGTCAGGCCCTCACCATGGCAATCAACCGCCCCGCCATTGTCGAACGCGTCATGGAAAATGCGGCCTACGCCGCGGGCCAGTTCGTCGGCCCCGGCACCTGGGGCCACACCCCGGGCCTCAACCCACCGATCCATGACCCGGCCCGCGCCAAGGCCCTGCTCAGCGAAGCCGGCTACCCGAACGGCTTTCGCATCACGCTCCACGGCCCCAATGACCGCTACGTCAATGACGGCAAAATCATCCAGGCGATCGGCCAGATGTGGTCGCGCATCGGCGTACAAACCACCGTCGACGCCATCACCTGGCCCAACTACGTCGCCCGCGCCAACAAGCAGGAATTCGCCGCCTACCTCGTCGGCTGGGGCTTCCCCGAAGCCACCAACCCGCTGCGCTCCCTGGTCTACACCTTCTCCCCCGCCAAGGGCTGGGGCGCCGTCAACCGCGCGCGCTACTCCAACCCGCATTTCGACGCCCTGGTCGACAAGCTCATGACCACGGCCGATGACACCACCCGCGAAAGACTCGTCCAGCAAGCCAACCAACTCGCCATGAACGACGTCGCCCTGGTGCCGCTGCACCTGCAAAAGAACATCTGGGCGATGCGCACCGGCCTCTCCTTCGTGCCCCGCGCCGACGAGGACACCCGGGTGATGGATTTGCGACCCGCCCCATGACGAGCTGGCTCCTCCGCCGCCTGATCCAGGCCCTGTTCGTCGTCCTGGCGATGACGGTGATCGTCTTTCTCGGCGTCAACGTCATCGGCAATCCGGTCGATATCCTGATCTCGCCGCAGGCCGATCAGGCCGAGCGCGCCCGCGCCATCATCGCCCTCGGCCTCGATCGCCCGATCTGGGAGCAATACGCCACCTTCCTCTGGAACGCCGTGCAGGGCGATCTCGGCAAAAGCTTCGTCTTCAACGAACCGGCACTCCGCCTCATCGCCTCGCGCATGCCCGCCACCATCGAACTCGCCGTCACCGCGGTGCTGCTGTCCATCGTGCTCGGCATCCCGCTCGGCCTCTACGCCGGGCTGCGCCCCAACAGCACCGGCGGGCGCCTGATCATGGCCGGCTCCATCTTCGGCTTCTCGCTGCCCAGCTTCTGGGTCGGCCTGATGCTGATCATGGTCTTCGCCGTGCAGCTCGGCTGGCTGCCCTCCACCGGCCGCGGCCAGACCGAAACCCTGTTCGGCATCCCCTGGTCGTTCCTCACCCGCGATGGGCTTGCCCACATGGTGATGCCCGCCACCAACCTGGCGCTGGGCAATATCGCCCTCGTCCTGCGCCTCACCCGCGCCGGCGTGCGCGAAACCCTGCCGCTCGACTACATCAAATTCGCCCGCGCCAAAGGCCTCAGCCCCGCCCGCGTGCTGGCCGTTCACGTGATGAAAAACATCCTCATCCCCATCGTCACCGTCATCGGCCTCGAATTCGGCTCCATCATCGCCTTCGCAGTGGTCACCGAAAGCGTCTTCGCCTGGCCCGGCATGGGCAAACTCATCATCGACAGCATCAACGTGCTCGACCGTCCCGTCATCGTCGCCTACCTGATGATGATCGTCTTCCTCTTCATCGCCATCAACCTGATCGTTGACCTGCTCTACACGGTGCTTGATCCGCGGGTGCGGCTGGAGACACGCGAATGAGCAAGGCAAGCGCTTCTTTTTTGAAAAAAAGAAGCAAAAAACTTTTATCCGTTTTGCAGCTTCGGGAACCGGCTACGGACGGGTGCGACGCAGCGGACGCGGTTTTTTTGCTTCGTTTTTTCCAAAAAAAGAAGCACTTCCCTGAATGCCCCGCCCCATGAACGAAGAAACCCCCTTCGCCCGCTTCCGCGCCGAATTCGCCGAGTCCGCGCTCGCCGTCCTCGGCCTCGTCGTCGTGCTCATCGTCGCCACCCTGGCCCTGCTCGCCCCCCTCCTCGCGCCGCAGAACCCCTACGATCTCGCCCAGCTCGACATCATGGACGGCCGCCTCGCGCCGGGCTCCACATCCGCCGACGGCCTCACCTTCTGGCTCGGCACCGATGACCAGGGCCGCGATATGCTCTCCGGCATCATCTACGGCCTGCGCATTTCGCTCGGCGTCGGCATCGGCTCGGCCGCCATCGCCGGCATCATCGGCGCCTCCCTCGGCCTCGCCGCCGCCTATTTCGGCGGCAGGATCGAAACCGCCATCATGCGCCTGGTTGACCTGCAACTCTCCTTCCCCGCCATCCTCGTGGCCCTGATGATCCTCGCCGTCCTCGGCAAGGGCGTGCTCAACGTGATGCTGGCGATCACCTTGGTCGAATGGGCCCGCTACGCCCGCACCGCCCGCGGCGCTGCCCTCGTCGAACGCCGGCGCGAGTACATCGAGGCCGCGGAATGCCTCGCCTTGCCCCGCTGGCGCCTCCTCTTTCGCCACCTATTGCCCAACTGCATGCCGCCCCTGATCGTCATCGGCACCATCCAGATCGCCCGCGCCATCACCCTGGAGGCCACGCTCTCCTTCCTCGGCCTCGGCGTGCCCATCACCGAGCCCTCCCTCGGCCTGCTCATCGCCAATGGCTACCAGTACATGCTCTCCGGCAAATACTGGATCAGCTTCTATCCCGGCATCGCCCTGCTCCTCACCATCGTCTCCATCAACCTCGTGGGCGACCAACTGCGCGACGTGCTGAACCCGCGGCTCAGGCGATGAGCGGGCACACGCTGGAGGTGCGCAACCTCTCCACCCATTTCACCACCCGCGCCGGCCTCGTCAAAGCCGTCGACAGCGTCTCCTTTCATATCGACCGCGGCGAGGTCCTCGGC
>CANFKS010000037.1 GCA_947447625.1 Rhodospirillales bacterium
CCCTTCGCAACCAGCGCCAGCGCTCGCTCCCGTAGATCATTCGAATATGGTCGTGGCATCGCTCCTGGCATCCTATACAGCCAGCAACTTGAATCAGATTTCAGATCGCGCCGGAATCCCTAGATTCAACCTCTTGCAGACACGCTCTAACGTCGCTAAATCCTGCAGCTTCAAACAACGCGATCAATCGGGCTGGATCCGAAAAGGAAAATAGGCCTGGGCCTGTCGATTTCAGGGCTTTGTTCGCATGTCGAGAGAAAATCACGACTGGTTCAGAATGTGCAGGGTTTTTATCTGCGGGGGCAAAAACCAACGCTCCGAAGCGCCCCTGTGGCCGTAGGATATTGTACACTGCTTCAACCGCCGCAACAGGGTCGGGAAGCAGCATCAGGCCAAGACGACAAATTGCTGCGTCAAATTGAGCCTGATCCTGCGGCAGAGCCTCAGCGGGACACGCATGGGTTGAGATATTGCCCAGGTCCGCGGAAAGAGCTTGGCTTCGAACGAAGTCGAGCATCGGTTGTGCTATATCAGTCGCCAAGACATATCCGGTTGGTCCGGCACGCCGCGCCGCAGCCAGCGATTGATCACCTGCTCCACACGCAATATCTATGACGCGGCTGCCTGTTGTTACGCCTGCAAGGTCCAGCATGCGTTGGCTTGCATCCGCGAGCGCCTTATTGTGAACGGGCTCCCACTTGGTCCAGCCGGCGGCCGCGCCGGTCCAGCGGCGAAGAGCTTCAATGTTATTTAATTTGGGATTATTATCGTGCGGAGCAGTGGACATTTTATTTTTCTTTCGGCCACATCATTACGTGCGGCGACATGAGCCTATCCCTGCCAGATTGCATATGCAAACGGCCTGCAGCACGACAACGGAAGGTAATGCTTCAAACGAACAAAAATGCCAGGGGCCCAATTGATGATCGTTCGTTGAAGGCCGTTCACCACGAGGCGAAGCGATCGGACTTGGGATCGGGTCCGGTGGATGGCCACGCCCTTGGGGAGAGGTGGCTCGGTCTCTCGCTCCAGCGTTTCGGTTCCGTTAGGGAAACTCTGAAAAAGTCATTTGCGATTCGTCAGCAGTATGATTATCGGTCATCTGACAGACCAGGATTCTCCGGATGCAACGCAGCTTTGCCGTGTATGATGGGTTCCGTAAGCAGCACGAACGCACCCGCCGCGAAACCTTTCTGGCGGAGATGGCACGCGTCGTGCCGTGGCGAGGGGATGTCCCGGCCCATGTTGAAACTTTCCTGGCGGCGTTGCCTCCGTTGAGCCGATAGGCTCGGCGTGTCGAATCCGCAAAGGAAAGCAACACCACGAGAAAGAGTAGAGAGAGCGGTGCGCCCACACCAGCACCAGAGGTATAACCCAAGCCTGGGACCAGGTCGGTGCCAGATTCGAGCGTTTCTGCCTGACCGCGGGGCTGATACCGAAACCCTGTGATCGCTGCTCTTCCGCGATCACAGGGTTTCGGTATGCGCGCCGGGTTGTGGGCGGCGGCGCGCGGAAAAAGACTCATACCAAGGGTCGCGCTTTGCGAGCCTTGGTATGAGTGCCTTGAGCCAAATGATGGAGCAGGACGCGGCGGCACTATGCGGCCCGCATTATTGTCATCGCGATGGGAGGCCCGGCCATCGCTGGGGTAAGACCCAAGGCAAGATCGGCTTCCACGGCGGCAAGGTTTCGCTGGACCGTCCTCGGGTCCGCGGCCGGGGCGGCCGGGAGATGCTGGTCCCGAGATGGGAAGTCGCCCAATCGGAGGACCTGCTCGCCCGCTGGGCGATGAACCTGATGCCGATCAACGTCTCCACCCGCCGCTTTGCCTGCGCGGTGCGCCTGCCCGAAGGCGACATCCCCACGGGCAAAGGCGACGGTGTCTCGAAATCCGCCGTCTCACGCACACACCGATCCAGCGCTGCCAGATCCACAAGGGCCGCAACATCTTGGAGCGATTGCCGAAACACCTGCACGCCTCGGTCCGGCGAACGCTCCGCCAGGCCTGGGAACTGGATGATGTGGGGAAGGCGGAACAACTGCTCCGCAATCTTGCGCGTCGACTGGAGCAGGAGGCGCCCGGCGTGTCCGAGACCATCCTCGAGGGGATCGGCGAAATCCTGACTGTGGTGCGCCTGAAGCTGCCCCCGCAACTCCGCCGTTCCCTGGCCTGCACCAACATCATCGAGAACATGATGGGCACAATCCGGCGCGTATGCCGCAACGAGACGCACTGGCGGAATGCCGCGATGGCGCTCCACTGGACCGGGGCGGCCATCCAGGAAGCCGCCAAGGGGTTTCGGCGGTTGAAGGCTCACAAGCAGTTGCCGGCCTTGCAGGCGGCACTCCGTGCGATCCAGACACAACAGGACGCCGACAGGGGCGTTGCCCCCGAAGCCGTCGCTGCATAGGGTCTTACCGGACGATGGCCGCCAGGCGAGTTTCAACAGAGCGCGGGACATCCCCAGCCGCCGCGCTTGGCGGGTAGTATCAGCGGGGCGATCAGCAACTATTCGTCGTCGGTCAGATCACTCAGATAACGCAGATTGCTGCGGTCATCACGCCCCCCTCCGCGCCAAGAACAGGCAGACTTAGAGCAGGATGCCTTCGCCTATCAGAAGGCATCCTGCTCTAGCGGGGCAGATGCTTAGATATATAAGGCGGCAGGTTGAACGCACCTGCATGGATCTCAGGCGTCCAATACTGCGTCGAGCCCAGTATGCCAGCCGCCTGCGCCCGAGTGCGGATCACGTCGGTTGGGACCTGGTCAAAACCCGGGGCCTTAGAGGCAAAACCCAACGTCATGTAGCCGCCGACATAGGTCGGCACCGCCGCGACGTAGGCGCCGACATGCGGAAAGAAGCGAGCGCGTCGAATGCTGGTGTCGTGCAGTTCGTCGGCCTGCATGGCAGGCACGCCGCATTGGTTCACGATCACGCCGCTGGCGGTCAGGATACGGGCGGCATTTTCGTAGAACTCGTCGGTGAACAGGACTTCTCCGACACCGATCGGATCGGTTGAGTCGACGATGATGGCGTCGAACATCGCTGCCGGGGCCCGTCGAACATAGTCGATTCCATCTCCAACGATCACCTCAGCGCGCGGGTCATGCCACGCATCGCCAGCGATCCCGGGCAGGAACTCCTTGCTGAGCCGGATCACCTCGCCATCGATTTCCACCATCACGGCGCGCTCGACAGACCCATGCTGAAGGACTCGACGGAGCACGCCGCCGTCACCGGCGCCAATAATGAGGACATTGCGTGCTGCACCATGGCCCAGCACAGGAACGTGGGCGATCATTTCCTGGTAGACGAACTCATCGGACTCGGTGATCTGAACCACCCCATCGAGAAGCATGATCCGTCCATGGGTGTAGGTCTCGAAAATCCCTATGTCCTGGAAGTCGCTCTGCACACGAGCCAGTTCGCGCTTCACTTTGAAGCGCTGCCCCCACGCGGCGTAAAGGGTCTCATTAATCCAGGAATCGACCGACATGTGCATGTCCCTTGGCATAGTTTGGGCCGGATACTGATCGGCACCTGGCCCGTTAGAGTGGGATGCCTTCTGATAGACGAAGGCATCCCGCTCTAACGCTTTGTTTCGTCGCATGATTCAAATTTTTGGCGGTTCCACCAAAAATTATCAGGCTCCAGAATTGTCGCAGAACGCAGAAACTATACGACCCGCCCACGGCGCTGTTCGTCCACGTCGACACGCTCGGGCGAAAACGCGCGCTGAAGGACCGGAATCGACAGGTTCGGGTCACACACACCGCACATGAACAGATCGATCGCGGCAAAATTCCGCTCGGGCCACGTGTGGATCGAGATATGGCTCTCCGCGAGCACCACGACCCCCGACACGCCGCCATTGGGCGTGAAATGGTGAAAATGGCTGTGCAGAATCGTCGCCCCAGCGACGATCGCTGCTTCGCGCAGAGCCTCGTCAATCCAAGCCGGCTCATCGAGGCGGCTGGCGCCCCATAGGTCGACGAGCAGATGCGTACCAGCAAACGTCATCCCGTCCCTCTGGACGAAATAATCGGTTCGCTCATCGGCACCATCGTGCCCAGGTTGTGCCTCGCGGCGAGCAGTGTTCGTCTGGTTCTCGCTCGGCAGATCCGAGACCATCCCCAGTGGCGCGAGCGCGTTCATGACGCAATCTCCCTTTCCGACCAGTAGACAGCCTTTTGGTCCACGCGCCTCATGCACGTTTTCCCTTGGGCTAAGGCGGCGGAACATGATCAAAGGGGGGGGCGTGCGCAAGCGAAAAATGCGACTGGAATGTGATTTTCTGTTCATGACATTTAGCATGGCACACACATCATCGGATCGCCGTCCGTAATGCGGCAGGGATCGTCGAGGCGAGTTTGGCTTCAGCCGCCGCTCTTTTGAAATCGCTCACACCGTCAACCCGCTCGGCGGTCAATATCTCAAGCATTGCTCGAAAATCTGGCGCTGCCACGCGTGGCACGAAGGCCGATCGGATTGACATGATTTCTCCCCGATCGCCCGCCCTTGCTGCGGCACTTGCCCACCGCACGACCAGCAACGCACCTGAATGATCGATCGGCCCCTGCGACGCCACACTGCGATCGACCAGGCGTCGCAAATCATCGCTTGCTCCTTGCCAAATTCCCGCACTTTCCTGGATGGTGACCCGCAATTCGAGGGATACGGGAGACGTCAGGTCCGCAAGAGTCGCGAGAGCGGAACCGGGATCGCCCGCTGCGGCCATTGATCGGGCGAAGGCGAGGGCCCGCCGCTCCTGCAAGTCAGTCGGTAGGTTCGGCGTGGTCGACCCGTTCAGGGCATCGAGCGCGCCGGCTTCATGACCCATCTGATGCCGCTGCGTCGCAAGCCTGAGACCCAGTTCCGCTCGCCCCAGCCCTTCCGGCGCCGCGGCCACGAGCCGCTCCAGCACTTCGGCCGCGCGGCGCGGCAGTTCGATCTGCTCAAGCTGATCGGCCACATGCCGGGCCACATCTTGCCCCTTCTCGCCTTCCGGCAACAGATCGACGTTATCAGCGGCCAGGGCCAGAAAATCGAAAGCAGCGATAGATTTCTCCTTGCTGGCCTCAAATACCTTTCTAAAAACGTTTGATAGCAATGGTTTGATCTCGCCGGCCTGTTCCGGCCAAAGGTTTGCAGCCTCGCGCAGTTGCAACAGTGCTTGCTGCCACTGCCCGGCTTGCTCGCGGAGGACCGCAAGGCGCAGACGCCGTCGCTTGTCCAACTCATCGCCCCGCCAAGAGAAAATCGTCCGTTCAAGCGCGTCGGCCGCTTGGCTTACTGAAATGGTGTGCGTTGAAAGCTTGAGTTCAATACGTTCGCCCAGGGCGCGCGACCGGGCGAGCCGATCGGGACCGTTGATCATCTTATCCAGGAGATGGAGGGCAACGGATGGATCGTCCTCACGTGCCTCTGAGCGTGAGAGTACAACACGAGCAAAGTCGAGCCCAGGCGAATCGCGCGAGGCCTCCAGGAGCCTGCGTGCCGCGATCGTCTCGGCACCACGGGCCAGTGTTTCCGCAGCCAAGGGCAGGAAACGGTTTTTCAGAGGGGCGGGATACTCCAGCAGAATCGGGAATGTGGCACTCAACAGAGGTGCGGCTGATCGCGGGGGCTGGCCGGTCGATGCAGCCAATAATCCGCGCCATAATAAAGTCTCGTCGCTGCCGTCGACTGCACTGGCGTTCAGGCGAGTCGCCTCGTCGAAACGCCCAGCAATGACCGCCGATATCGCCTGGAGGTCCAGCACATCGGCGTGGCTTGCAGCGCGTGGGTCATCGGAGACGGTTACTGTCAACAATGACTGGGCTTCGACGCCCAGACCGAGCGATAAGAGAGCCTGAGCAAGTTCGATCCGTCGGACTGTTCGATCTTGCGGTGCGGCAGTCGCGGTCGCTGCTTGTGCGGCCTGCAACCGACGCAGCAGCGCCTCAACGGGAAGGGCCGGAAAATCGAACTGCCGTGGCAGTGGCTTGGCCCCGGGGGGCGCGGCGGATTCGATGCCGGACAATGCAAGTGTTGTGTTGGCGCCAGCGCTCAGGACGAACCCCTTGCGCGCCGCCCGCATCGAGACCCGATCAGCGACCGGATGCACCACCAGGCCGAGAAATGTCGATGGCATTCTGAATTCCGCAGATCGTCGGCTGGTCAGCATTGCCGCATTTGATGTCCGCAAGGTCCCAACCAGGATCGGCGCGCCACTCTCCGCGTCAAACAGGGTCACCACGCGGCCCGGCGTGTCGGTTGCCACCAGGATGGCGCCATCATTCGGTTCGACGCTGAGCATGCCGGTGTGGTCAGCTGCCAATCGAGGCCGGACGTCGACGATCCAGCCGATCGACCCGCGCGACAGGACGACACCGATGTCGGGCTCCGCCGGAATTGTCAGCACGGTTCCACTGGGAACAAGGCGGATTTCGGCCTTCGCAAAGAGCGGGCTGTCGCGCAACGGGGCGAGATCAATCGGCCGTGCCTCGTCAAACACAACGTAGAGCAGACGCCCCTCACGAAACGCCGCCGCGCCAACATCTGCCCCAAAGGGGAGCACAATCGCCGAACTGGCGCCGCCGTTCTGGCGGGGAATCAAGGCGAGCGAAGGCCGCTCCGGCTCAATCAGACTGGGTTTTATATCGACCGCTTTCAGCACGCCCTCAGGCTTCGATTCTCGATCCGTTATCACAACCGGTGGCAACGTGATGTCGGGCGAAGGGGGGATCACATCATCTCGTGCGCGCGCTTCGATCGGTGCGGCTGAGGTGGCGACGGGAGAGTCCAAGAAATCGAAAATGAGCTTGTTCTGTTCCTTGATCCGGCGCGGCGGGACGTCAGAGGCGAACTCGATGCGGGCCATGTTGCCCTCGGTTTTGATGCCGACCACGTTGCGCGGTGGGCGCGGCACGGCTGCCCACCGGGTGGTGGGCCCCATCCTGATCGTCAGGACACGTCCCGCGAGAGCGACTTCGGGTGCGGGGCCGCCTAAGAGATCGAACACAATTCTGCCAAAGCCAGGATGATTGCCGACGCGAATCGACATCACAGTATCGGCCGCCCCCGCGATCCCAGGGAGGAGCAGTCCGGCAATCAAGCACAGGATCCGCATCGTTTGCATTACCGTTACCGTTTTAGGTCAATCGAAATTTTTGAAAAACTGGTCGAGATCGTTCCGGCCTAGCCACAGCGCCGGGTGTCGCCAGGGCGATTGCAACGTCATCCAGGGTCCCACAGTCCGCGAGAATGCCAGCAGTCTCAGCCGCCGCATAAGCAACGATCGCGTCGCGGAAATCGGTCGTTGAAGGAATCTGGCTGCTCGATAGATCATTGACTCCGAGTGCCGCGATCTTCAGCACGTGCTGAGGATATCGTGCGCGCCACGTCCTCGATTTCGGTCGAGACCACGGGATCGCGACGCTCCAGCCCTTCGCGCCCAGCCTGATTATGCATGACCCAGCACCTTGTCGATTTTTTCGCGCAGCGTTTCGGCGTTGAACGGCTTCACGATATAATTGGAAACGCCAGCCTGCTTGGCTGCCACAACATTCTCGACCTTGCTTTCGGCCGTGATCATGATGAAGGGGGTGCTGCATAACCGATCATCGGCACGGACCTCCTGGAGCAAATGCAGGCCGGTCATCGGCTGCATGTTCCAGTCGCTGATGACCAGCCCAAAACTCCCGCTGCGCAGCTTGGCCAACGCCCCAGGCCCATCGGTCGCCTCCTCAACATTGTTGAAGTCGATCTGCTTCAAGAGATTGCGGATAATCCGCAACATCGTTTTATAATCATCGACAATCAAAACATTCATCGCTTTATCAATCGCCACTTCATTTCCTTTCTTTGGATATGACCGTAAATTATTGTTATATTGTATTTATATTCCATTCCTGGTGGCGATGCTGCCGGCGCCGGGGGGGGCGTTGGCCTTACTTCGCATCTCGGCGAGCCGCGTCGTGACCAGGCGGGCTCGATCCGGCTGCATCGCGGCCAACACAATCGCCGTCTTTGCCGCCTTCATCCGGTCGAGAACCGGCAGCAGGACCGCCAAATCGAGATCATTGAAGATTGCCGCGGCGTCTTTCGGCTTCATCCCTTCATAGACCTTGACGAGTTCGGTCCAGTTCGCCTCGTTGTGGTCCCGTCTGGCTTTTTCGAGCGCTTCAAGCTTCTTTTGCAATGCCACCAGTTCGTCCGCGCGCGCAGCCAGGCGCTTTTCAGTTGCTGCCAGCACAGTTTCCCGCAGCGACATCGCCGTCTCGCGCGCATCGAGTTCCCTGCGGCGCGCGCGAAGGTCAAGCAGCAGGGCCTTCTCCGCAGCCGAAACCGGCGAATCCAGCGGTTCGGCGCCTGAGACCGGTGCCCGCGGGGCCGATATTGGCGGAGCGGTCGCAGCGGGGATTGCTCCTGGGGGGGCGGTGCCTGCGGGGGCCTTGCCTGGGGGGGGCGGTGTTGGAACTCCTGCGCGCACGATGGCGACGGATTTTATGACGAGAAGCGCCGCCATTAATGCGATGCAGATCGGGAGAAGGCGCGGTCTGGCGTGCAAATCGGTCATTGAACCGGTTCCTCTGGCATCGCCTTCAACCCGCGATACCGAGGGCGCGCATCAACTCCCGCTCGGCTTGGCTGCGTGGCCGCGATGTCGCAGCGGTGGGGGGGGGATCCGGCTGGACAGGAGCCATGGCAGGCTCCTGTCCAACCGGTCTGCCGGCGCGTACCGCCCCCTCGAGCCGGTCGGCCAGCGTCTCCGCGCGACCGATTAGGAAGGTCAGGTCGTCTTGTCGCGCCTGCGCAGACTCGACCTGGCATGCCAACAACCGGCCGGCCCCCTCCGTTGCGGCGCGCAACTGCCCGATCCCGTGCTCGACCGCCTGCGTGCTGGTGTTGAATCCCGCGATCAGATCCTGGATCGCGGCACGATCGCGCTTCAAGACGGCCAGCGCGCGCTCCAGCTTGACCGCATGGAACAGCGTCACGGCCAGCAGACCCATCAGTGAAAGTTCGAGATACCATTCCATTCAACCCGCCTTGCTGCCCATTTTGGCAGGAGATCATGAACAACTTGCTTCCATGGCGGCGCGCTCTCATCGATCGAACACCGCCAAGCGCGTGACTTCGCGCTCGATGCGGACGGCCATGCGATTTTTCCGTTTGCCAATTCGTGCCTCGAACAGCGTGGTGCCGCCGCAGCGCAGTTCAACTGTCGCGTTGATCTGGGTGTTGAGCACGATGCGGCTGCCAGGCTGCAACGCCATCACATCGGACAATCGCATCGTCAGCTCATCCAGCACCACGTCGAGGTCGACCTCAGTGTTCCACAACTCCTCGGCAAGATGGGTTTCCCAAATCGAGTCGCGGCCGAATTTCTCCCCCATGAACTGCTGCAGAAGCAGTTCGCGCACCGGCTCCAGCGTCGCATAGGGCAGCAGCAACTCCAGCCGTCCGCCGCGATCCTCCATATCGATCCGCAACCGGGCCAGCACTGCGGCGTTGGAGAGCCTGCTGATGGTGGCAAAGCGCGGATTGACTTCGAGGCGCTCGAACCGGAACGTCACCGGGCAGAGCGGGTCGAAGCTCACGGAGAGATCGGCGAGCACCACATGGATCAGGCGTTCAACGAGCGTCCGCTCGATCGTGGTGTAGGGGCGGCCCTCGATGCGCATCGCAGCGGTTCCACGCCGACCGCCGAGGAGAACGTCGACGATCGAGTAGATCAGCGTGCTGTCAACGACCATCAAGCCGTAATTGTCCCATTCCTCGGCCTTGAAGACCGCCAGCATCGCGGGCAGCGGGATGGAATTCAGATAGTCGCCGAAGCGGAGCGAGAGGATGTTGTCGATACTGACTTCTACGTTGTCGCTGGTGAAATTGCGCAGCGACGTCGACATGATGCGTACCAGACGATCGAACACGATCTCGAGCATCGGCAGGCGTTCGTAGGACACCAGACCAGAGCTGATGATCCGCTCCATGCCTGTGCTGTTCTCGCCGTTGCCTGGGCCGCCATCAAAGCCGAGGAGGCTGTCAATTTCAGCCTGATTGAGGACGCGCGCCGGCTGAACAGCGGCCTCGCCATAAGCTTCGGCTTCGGTCTCGGCGCCCCAGGCGGCCGCGAGGTCCTCGTCGGCCTGACCGGTGCTTTCGTTTTCCGTGCCGCTCATTGGATGAGGATCTCGATAAACAGCAGATCTTGAATACGGGCCGGTGCGACGGCGATGTTGGCGCGGGCGATCAATTCTTCGCGCAGGCGATAGGTGCCCGCCGAGCCACGCATTTCCTCGGGCCTCATTTCGCGCAGATAAGTCTGGAACAGGTCAAGCACACGCGGCATGGCCGACCTCACCACCGCTTCGTCGGCTTGCCGGGCCACCTCGATCCGGCTCTTGAGCTTGACATAGACGGCGCGGCGGCCACCCGTATTCAGGTTTGAAATGATGTCGGGAAGTTCGACAAAGAGCGGCGCCATCACCGCAGGCGCCTCGGCTTTGGCCACCGGCTTGCCGCCGTGGCCCGCCGGCGCAGCGGGCTTTGCCCCGTGCGCGTCAGCGCCAGACTTCTCACCATGCCCCTGGGCCGGCTTGTGCTCCGCCTCGTTCTGCCCGGCGGATTTGTCCATCCCCAGCAGCAGCGGGACGATACCTCCGAACCAGAGCCCGGCGCCGATCAGGACCAGCACGATCGGCACCGCCAGGATCAGCAGCCTCTTCTTGCTGCCTTTGTCGCCAACGGTCGGGGCATCCCCGGCCGCTGATGCGCCAGGCGCTGCGGTTGCCATGTGAAACTGCTCCAGTCATTGCCCGGATCGCATCATGTGTTCCGGCGTGCCCCCGCATGGTGCGCGGAGGATATTAAGAAAGTCTGAACACGAGACCCGCGCGATGCCGTTTTTTGCCGGGCTCACTCGGCAGGAACTGCCGCCCTCTGCCATCCCCGATCCCGGAAATCTGCGTGGAATGCGTGGCACGAGGCTTGCGGAGATCAATGCAGTCTCCAGGAGGACCGCATGCAGAATATCACCACGATCGCCCTCTCCCGCCTTGCCGCTCAAGAGCGGGTCATCGACGTCGCGGCCTCCAACATGGCAAACACAGGGACACCGGGGTTCCATGCCGAACGGATGGTGTTCGCGGATTGGCTGCTCCGTCAGCCGGTCGGGAGCCAGCCACCGGGGGGGCAGACCATCGCCTATACCCAGGACCGCGCCACCTACCGCGACCTCCGCCAGGGCCCCCTGATCCATACCGGCAATCCGCTCGACATCGCCATCGGCGCACCCGATGGCTACTTCTCGGTGCAGACCCCGCGCGGCGTCCGCCTCACCCGGGCCGGCCATTTCGAGCTTTCGGCCAACGGCACCCTTGTCGATGGCAGCGGCAACGCCTTGCTCGATACCCAGGGGCAGCCGATCCAGGCACCACCCAATGACAGCAATTTCAGCATTACCGGTGACGGCACGCTGAGCGGCGCCAGCGGACGGCTCGGGCGCATCGCCGTCGTCAAGCCCGCCGATCCGCAGGCCCTGCGCCCCGAGGGCAACCGCCTGTTCGCCACCGACAAGCCGACCACGCCACTCGCCCGGCCCGACATCGTCCAGGGCGCCATCGAGGACAGCAACGTCCAACCGATCACCGAAATGACCCGCATGATGGCCGATCTGCGCTCCTATCAGTTCATCACCCAACTCGTGCAATCCGAGGCCGAGCGGGCGCAGACGGCGATCGACAAACTCACCCAGAAACGCGCCTAAGGGGGGCGATCAGCATGCGCGCGCTCGATATTGCCGGGACCGGGATGCAGGCCCAGCAGACCAACGTCGAAGTGATTTCCAACAACATCGCAAACATGACCACCACCGGATTCAAGCGCCGGCGGGCCGAGTTCCAGGATCTGATCTACCAGAATCTGCGCCGCGTCGGCGCCAATTCCTCCGACAGCGGCTCCGTCGTGCCGGCCGGCGCCCAGGTCGGTCTCGGCGTCAAGACGGCGGCGATCTACCGCATCAATGAGCAGGGAAACCTGCAACAAACCAATAACAGTCTTGATCTCGCGGTGCGCGGCAACGGCTATTTCCAGGTGACACTGCCCTCCGGCGACACCGCCTACACCCGCGACGGCACCTTCTCGCTCTCGCCCGGCGGCGAAATCGTCACGGCCGATGGTCATGTCGTGCAGCCCGGTATCACGGTCCCGTCCAACGCGACTTCGGTGGTGATCAACAGCACCGGACAAGTCCAGGTCACGATCGACGGACAGACCGCGCCCACCACGCTCGGCCAGGTCCAACTCGCCGTCTTCCCCAATGAGGCGGGGCTTGATGCACAGGGCGACAACCTCTTCGTGCAGACCGCCGCCAGCGGCAACCCCGTCACCGGATCGCCGGGATCGCCCGGCTTCGGCTCGGTGCTGCAGGGCTTCGTCGAAAGTTCGAACACCAACGTCGTAACCGAAATCACCAACCTCATTACCGCCCAGCGCGCCTACGAAATGAACAGCCGCGTCATCACGACCTCCGACCAGATGCTCTCCACCCTCACCAATCTTCGCTAGGAACCGCCATGCGCGCCCTGCTCGTCACCCTGCTGCTGCTCAGCCTCCGGGCTGAGGCGGCAAGCTTGCGTCCGCTCGCCACCATCGACGCCTCTGTGGTGCGGCTGTCCGACCTCTTCGACGATGCCGGCTCGGGTGCCGACCGGGTGCTTGGCGCAGCACCCGCGCCCGGCAGCCGTTTGCTCATCGAGGCCCCGCAACTCGCTGCGATCGCGCGGCAATTCGGTGTCGATTGGCGCCCCGCCTCGCCCGCCGACCACCTGGTGATTGACCGGCCCGGCCGGGTCGTGCCGCGCGAGGCGGTGCTTTCGGCCTTGCGCGCGGCACTGACAGAGCTCGGCGTCGGAAGCGATCTGGAACTCGACATCGGCGGCTTCTCCGCTCCAATGGTGCCCCCCCGTGCAGCGGTCAGCGCCGGGGTCGAACACTTCGACTGGGATGCCGCGACGGGGCGCTTCACTGGCCTGCTGAGCCTGATCGCCGAGGGCATGCCGACCCAGCGCCTGCGCCTCTCCGGCGCCGCACATGAGATGATCGCCGTCCCCGTGCCGGTACACCGGCTTAATCCCGGCGCGGTGGTGCAGGCGGATGACCTGCGAACCGCCCGCGTGCGCGCAGGACTGGCCCGCGGCGAGATCGCCCGCGCACCCGAGCAGGCCATCGGCCAGACCCTGCGTCGCCAGGCCGTTGCCGGACAGCCGCTCGCTCTGGCCGATCTTTCGCGCACCCCGGTGGTAACCAAGGGTGCGCGCGTCACGATGCGGCTGCGCACGCCCGGCCTGGCCGTCGCTGCGATCGGTCAGGCGCTCGAAGCCGGTGGCGCTGGCGAGCACATCCGCGTGCTCAACATCGCCTCGCGCGCCATCGTGGAGGCCGAGGTCATCGGCCCGGACGAAGTCCGCATTATCCCCGGCACCCAGCCGATCACCGCCGCCAACAGCCGAACCGCAGCACTGACCCCGCCGATACGGAGCATCCCATGAACCGCGCCCTCGTCCTGCTGCTTCCAGCCCTCCTGGCCGGCTGTGGCTCGCTCACCCGCCTCTCGGAAATCGGCCGCCCGCCCGGGATGTCCCCGATCACCGACCCGACCCAGGAGGCCGGCTACCGCCCGCTCAGCCTGCCGATGCCATCCCCGCAAATCGCAGAGCCGCAGGCCAATGCCCTGTGGCGCAACGGCAGCCGCGCCTTTTTCAAGGACCAGCGGGCAGCCAATGTGGGGGATCTGCTCACCGTTCTGGTCAGCGTGAAGGATAGCGCGGTGCTGCAAAATGAAACCAGCGCCAACCGCACGAGCACGCAAAGCTTCGGCCTGCCGAGCTTCTTCGGCCTCGAAACCGCCGCCATCCCGCACATGCTCACCGGCGCCGCCGCCGCCTCTCTGCTTAACGGCAACGGGGGCACCGGCAACAAGGGCACAGGGGACATGAAGCGCAATGAAACCATCCAGCTCCGCCTCGCCGGCGTCGTCACCCAGGCTCTGCCCAACGGCAATTTGGTGATCGCCGCGCGCCAGGAAATGCGCGTCAACAACGAGCTCCGCGAACTGCAGGTCAGCGGCGTGATCCGCCCGCAGGACATCGCCTCCGACAACACCGTGCTGCATGACCGCATGGCCGAAGCCCGCATCGCCTATGGCGGCCGCGGCCAGTTGATGGATGTGCAGAGCCCGCGCTGGGGCCAGCAATTGATGGATATCGTGCTGCCGTTCTGAGCCTACATCGGCAAAGGCGGCATCGCGGCAAGCCAGCTCTCGCGACCCGGGGCGTAGACGGTGTTGGTCTGCTCCGGATTGCGGTTGACCAGAGCGCGGGCGTACATCGGATGGCGCATGCTGCGGACCTCGTGCTCGATCACCGCGAGGTCCCGCCCATCCTGAGGATCGATGATCCGCTCGAAGCGGTACTGCGCGGCGTTGCTCTCCTCGGTGATCAGCCCACGCTCCAGCAGGCGCCGATGCGGACCCGAGAAATCCGCCAATGCCACCTGAACATGGTGCCCATCATACGGCGCGAGGGCCGCATCGGTCTCGCGGAACACCAGCACCTCGCCAAGCCCGACCGCGATGCGCGCGCACTCCGCCCCCGCCTCGTGCGTCAGCGTGCCGGGCGAGCCGATGATGTCGCGATAGAAGCGCACGATCCCCGCCGCCGTGCCGCGGTTCACATCGATTTCGATATAGGGCATGCCGAGCGTGATCCGCCCGAACCGCGCCGCATCCGGGGCATGGCAGCGGATCCGGTTGCCCCACGGGCACACCACCTCCACTGTATCGCCGGCCCGCGTGAAGCCGAACCGCGTACCCGCCAGCCGCGGCGCCACCAGCGCCAGGCGCGCCACCAGCGCATCGAGATCGGGCAGCACCAGCCCGGTCGTGCCGCGCAGCACCTGCGCCGGGCCAACCGGCAGATGGAACTGGCACATCCCGACATTGATCCAGGTGTTATCGACGCCCACCACGAGATAAGGGTCCCGGGTCAACCCCAGCCCCATCACATAAAAGATCGTCGCCAGTCGCTGGTCCGGCACGCGCACATTGAGGTGGCCAAGCTCAACCATGTTGCCGATATCCTGGGTCGTCCGATCGAACACCGGACGGGCGGAAGCATCATTCATGGCGTAGGTCCCTATTCCTCGGGTTCGGTTGTGAACATCAGCGGATAGCCCTGCTCGCGCGCCAGATCGACCGCCCGCGTCGCCTTGGTTTCAGCGACGTCCTTGGTATAGACCGCCACCACGCAGACACCCCGGCTATGCGCGGTCAGCATGATGCGGTTGGCCTGATCCTCGGAGATCCGAAACTCGACCCTCAGCACCGTGACGACGAAGCTGCGCGGCGTGTAGTCATCATTGACCAGGATGACCTTGTAAAGCTTGGGCCGCTCGACCTTGATCTCGACGCCCGTCTTGGGCGTGGTGGTGGTTTGATCGCTCATCAGGTGCCGCTCCAGGAGGCCGCGCGTTTGTCGATGAAAGCATCAATCCCCTCGCGCGCATCGTTCGTCATCATGTTGCGCGTCATCACCTCCGAGGCATAGGCATAGGCCTCATCGAGCCCCATCTCGGCCTGCCGGTAGAACGCCTCCTTGCCGATGGCGAGGGTCAACGGGCTCTTGGCGGCGATCTGCAAGGCCAGCGCCAGCACAGCGCCATCCAGCGCGACCTCCGGCACCACCCGATTGATCAGCCCCAGTTCGCGCGCCCGGACAGCCGCCACCAGATCTCCGGTCAAGAGCATTTCCATCGCCGCCTTGCGCCCGACCGCCCGGCTCAGCGCCACCATCGGCGTCGAGCAGAACAGGCCGATATTCACCCCCGGCGTTGCGAATAGTGCCGTCTCGGCCGCCACCGCCAGATCGCAGCTCGCCACCAACTGGCATCCCGCCGCCGTCGCCACGCCATGCACGCGCGCAATCACCGGCTTGCCCAGCCGCATGATGCGGGTCATCAGCGCCGAACACTGGGCGAACAGCGCCCGCATCGACGCCTCCGACGGATCGGCTCGCACTTCGCGCAAATCATGCCCGGCACAAAACGCCGGCCCCGCTCCCGCAATCACCACCACCCGCACCGCCGCGTCTGCCGCAGCCGCCGCCAGGGCGTCCGCAAGCGCGGCCATCAGCGCCGAGGACAGCGCATTGCGCGCATCGGGCCGGTTCAGCGTCAACCACGCGACGCCCTCGGCGGGATGGTCTGTCAAGAGGATCGGAGGGCCGGAAGGCATCGGGGTCAGACCTTGTTCAGGATGCGCGACTAGGGATGCTGGGCGAGCCAGGCGTTCATGAAAGCGATTTCGCTTTCCTGCGCCGCGATCACATCCTCGGCCAGTTTGCGCAGTTCAGGATCCGTTCCGTATTTGAGTTGTATCCGCGCCATATCGACCGCCCCCTTATGGTGCGGCACCATGCCACGAACAAAATCCTTGTCGGCATCGCCGCTGTAGCGAAATGCCATCTCCTTGTGCATCCGATCCATCGCCGCGCGATACTCGGCGGTTGACGGTGCCACCGACTTGGCGCCCGGCGCTGCAGGTGCATGCATATGCCCCTGCATGGATTGTCCGGGCTTGGCCTGGCCGCCCCCCGGTGCCGTCTGCGCCATCGCGCCGCCCGCCGTCACAGCGCACAGCGCCGCTGCCAGCAGCCGGATCACGCCGCGATCGCCTCGGGCGAGAACCCTGCATCGCGCATCGCCTCCGCCAGCACCGCGGCACTCACGGATCCCGTGACATCGACGCGGTGGGTGTCGAGATCCGTCACCACCGTCGCATCCGGCGCCACGTGCTTCACCGCGGCCGTGATCGCCTTCACGCAGCCGCCGCATGTCATGTCGGAAACCTTGAAGCTTGTCATCCAGCCCTCCTCACGCGTCTTCGATCAGGGCGGCAATACCCCGAACCTCGCCGATTCACATCGTCACAATCGCGCGCTGCGCCCCGCGCAGGGGATAAGCCGCCCGATCGTCAGTGCATCCATCCATCAGCATTCCGCCGTCACGACCGGTCGGGGTGCGGGCGCGATGGCAGACAGAACTTAGGCTCGTGGCCGCTGCCCGACAAGATCGGCCCAATGACGCGGGATGGCCAAGCCGTCAGCACGCCCGACAGAACCCAAGTTGCATGCGCCGCCGCCCGGCAAGATCACCGCCAAGCGCATCAGACGCTCGTGTCCACCGGCGCGATCTCGCGCGGCAGCCCGTTGCGATAGGCATAGTTGCTGCCGGCGTCATCGCCGTGCGGCACCGTGCAGCCCGCGTAGTTGCCGTCCTCGTCATGGAAATGCGCCAGGTGATCATCCACGCTGCCCCACACCGTGCCGATCTGGTGATAGTGATACTGCACCGCCCGGCGCCGCATGTTGGAGGTGTTGGCGGCCGTGTAGTGGTGGATCAAGCCATGGAAAACCAGCGCATCCCCCGGCCCCATCTCAATCGCCCGGCGCGCTGCCAGATCGACCTTCCCCGGCACGATCCGGCACAAATTGAAGTCGTTCTCATGCACATGCGGCACGCCGCCGCCGAGATGGCTGCCCGGCACCAGTTCCATGCAGCCGTTGGAGCGCGACGCCTCGTCAAGCGAGATCCACACGCCCACCACGAGCCCCGGATCCTTGATACGGAAATACGACGCATCCTGATGCCACGGCTTTTCCGACCCGATGCGCGGCGGCTTGACCAGCGCCATCTCCTGGAACAGCACCCGCCCCTGCCCGAGCAACTGATCCAGCACCAGATGAAGTCGCCGGCTGAACGCCGCATCGCGCAGCGCCGGCGCATCCATGCAGAAATCCATGTATTTGCGGATCGCGAACTCCCGCTCCTCCGGCGACAACCGCGCCACATCGACGCCCTTTTCATACATCAACGACGTCTCGCGCGACGCGATGCTGCCCACCGCCAGCCCCGTCAGCGCCGCTTTGCACGCCTCGATGCTGCGCGGCCCCAGCAGGCCCCTCAGCACCACATACCCGTCGCGCCGGTACTGAGCGATCTCCGCGCCGGAGAGCAAGTCAGACTTCATATCGGGGGCAACGTCCATCGCGGGCTCCTCCTGAGCATTTTTTTGAAGCATGACCTAAAAACCACGCCCCGTAAAACCAAGCCCCGTAAAACCTCAGGCCGGCAAAGCCTCTCGGCTTCCGATCCTCCGCGCCCCGCAACGGGATCACCCCCCATTCCGGCCGGCGCCTCCATCGAAATGGACGCCAAGAAAGCGACGGGCTATTTCAGCCTGACGATACCGGGCACAGACGAACTGCGCATGGCCACAGGACGAGGTTTGACGGGATGACCCACCACACGAAAGAAGGCCATGTCGTGGTCCTGGATCATCCGCTGATCCAGCACAAACTGACCCTGCTGCGCCGGAGGGAAACCAGCACCGCGGTCTTCCGCAGCCTGGCGCGGGAAATCGCCCTCCTGATGGGCTACGAAGTCACCCGCGGCCTGCCGCTCGAAACCATCCAAATCGAAACCCCGCTCGAAGCGATGGACGCCCCGCAACTCGCCGGCAAAAAACTCTGCTTCGTCTCCATCCTGCGCGCCGGCAACGGCCTGCTCGACGGGATGCTGGACCTCGTGCCCAGCGCCCGCGTCGGCCATATCGGCCTATACCGGGACCCGCACACCCTCTCCCCCGTCGAATACTACCTCAAACTGCCCGATGACATCGGCGAACGCATGGTCATCGTCGTCGACCCCATGCTCGCCACCGGCCACTCCGCCGCCGCCGCCATCGCCCGCCTCAAACAGGCCGGCGCCACACAGATCCGCTTCGCCTGCCTGCTCTGCGCCCCGGAAGGCCTGCGCCTGCTTCACGAACAACACCCCGATATCGACATCTACACCTGCGCCACCGATCGCCAACTCGACGAGCACGGCTACATCCGCCCCGGCCTCGGCGACGCTGGCGATCGCCTTTACGGGACGAAATAACCGCTCGCGGCACAGCGCGGCCCTGCAACCAGCCCGATCCATTCACCACTGGACTGAACCGCCCCAGGCTCCCGCGAGGCTCGAAGTCCCGAGACGATGAACCAGGCGGGCTGCGCATGTCCGCTCCCCCCGTGCCCCACCGCGTTTTCCAGCACTACTCGCCCTCGCTGGCTCCGTTTCGAGCCGCGACAGGCAGACGCCAGCCGCGGAAGATCGCCATCATGCGCAGGAACAGGCAGAGTGCTGCGCCCGCCGCCGTCGCAGCCTCGACGGGCATGTTCAGCATATTCCCCAATACGACGGTGGCTGCGCCCAGCAGCGCTGCCAGCGCATAGATTTCGCTGCGCAAGACAACCGGAACGCGCGCCATCAGCACATCGCGCACCATGCCGCCGCCGATGCCACTCAGCATGCCAAGCATCGCCGCCATCGGCGGGTTCAGGCCATGGTCGAGAGCAGCGCGTGCGCCCGTCGCAGCAAACACGCCAAGCCCCGCAGCATCAAAGAGTTGAACGGGGTGTCGCAGGCGCTGAACGAGGGTGGGCCATACGAAACACAGCGTGCCTGTCAAAACAGCGAGCCCGGCCGGCCGCCAATCCGCGATCGCGCCCGGCGGCACGACACCGATCAGCAGATCACGCATCACGCCGCCCGATACTGCAGTGACGACCGACAAAACCAGGACGCCAAAAATGTCCATGCGCGCCCGCACGGCCAACATCGCGCCGCTGGCTGCAAAGACGCATGTGCCGATCAGATCGAGCGCCCGGAGGAACCCGGCGGCGGAAAGATCCACGCTGCCTCCCTTGCAAGCCCATGAATGCAGAGGTGCGTCATGGCAGGCCGACCCATTCCTGTCGACCCCAGGGTCGCTGGCATGACAGGGCGGACCGAACTGCCACAAACCGCTCGCTTTGCCCCGGACCGGAAGAGCGCGCCTGCCTGTCCCTCCAAAAACCAGTAAGGATCAGCCGTTGAAACGCGGCGCAGTCGCGACGATCGCAGTGAGCCGGTTGAGGATGCGCAGCCCAACCGCCCGGCTGCCATGGGTCCGCAACACATCCGCCTGCCCCCGCCGCGCCAAATCCGCCGCCGCCGCCGGATCATCCAGCAAGGGCGCCAACACCGCATGCGCATGCGCCACGTCAGCATCCGCCCATTCCTGGCCACGCCAATGCGGATAGTCGTCTTTCTTCAACTTCACAATGTCATGCCGTACCATCAACGAATTCTCCGGCGTCATGAAATCGACATTGCCCGACCACCCCGTGCCCAACCCAATCCGCCCCAGCCCCATCGCCTCCCCCAACCCGCGCCCAAACCCCTCCGCACGATGCAGCGACACAAACACATCGCACGCATTGATCAGGCTCTTCACCCCCAGCGTATCCAGCGGCACCGAAATAACCTTGATCTGCGGATCATCCGCCACCCCCGCCGCCCACGCCTCCGCCGCCTTCTCCCCGTTCTTCACCTTCAACACCAACTGCACATCCCGATATGGATCGCCCGCCCGCACCCGATCGAACAACGCCAACACCGCCGCCGGATTCTTGCGCGACGGGTACGACGACAAATCAAAGAAATGCAGCATCACGAACGCGGCTTCCCGAATGTCGAAATGCCGCCGCGGCAAACACACCCCCGCCTCGAACTCCACCGCCTGCCCCACCAGATGCGATGCAATCCCCGACGCCGCCAAACTCCGCTCGATGAACGACGACAACGCCCAAACCTCGTCGAACCGCCTGAGTTTGGCCGCCCACACCTTCGGATAGGCCGGCAACTCCCACGCCGGCACGATGATATTATATCCCGCCGCGAAATCCCCCCCCCGCGCCTCGAACGCCGCCACCACGGCATCCACCTCATCGCCATTCACATGAAAAATCCGCACCCCATCCGGCGGAACCGCAATCTCCAACCCACCCAACAACCGCCCATGCGCCGCATCCACCCGCTGCGCATAGCGAAAAATATCGAACACCCGATGATGCAAGTGAACCGCATTGCACGCATGAACATAACTGCGCAACTGCTCGCCCATCCCAATCGGCGCCCACGGATGCCCAATGATCGTAACCGGCACATCATCCAACACCACCATGGGATGGGTCATGCGGCCGATGTCCTCTGCGGGGGGGGAAGCAAGCAAGCAAGGCGGGGTCGAGGGGCTGCGGCCCCGCGTTGCCTGCATTGCCTCCATTGCCTCCCCCTCCGCAAAGCCAGCGCCCTCATGACCATCTCTTGCCCGTCAGGGTGTCGCGCAAGGATTCGAGCCAGCGGTGGCCGTAGGCTGTGTCGGGTTCAAGGTGGGCGCCTTCGGCCCATTCATTCCAGGCGTTGATGAACAGGAGGCGTTCATCCCCCATATGAAAACGTCGGATTTCCTCGATTTTCTCTTCAGCATAAGCACGGAAAGCGTCCGGGCTGGCACGATCGAAACTCGTGCCACGCAAAGGTTGGCGCGGTGTGTTGTCCCAGGAAGGGAACACTGCGGGGTAGCGCGGATATCCAACGGACGGCCGCGCAGCGAAAGTGGCCGCGGTGGCGGGGTAGTCGTAGCGGTATCCGGCCCAGCCATCCTTAACAATGGTGACAGCGTCCTCGGCCGGGGTGGCAAGACCATGCGGCGGGAATTCGACGGCGGCGTCGAACCCGAGATCGGCGGGCCGGATCGCCCGATCAACCGCCTCCATCGATTCGACATAGGCGAGATGCACGCCAACGAAGCCCGCCGCAGCAAAGCCAGCGCGACAGGCGGCGGCAAACCCCTTGGCATCGGGCAGCAGCAACGGCCGATAGACCAGCAGCAACGGCTTGCCCGCAACGGTGATGTAGCGCGGATCGCGCGCCTGATCGACGGCATCGGCGATGATGCTGTCCAGTGTCGCCTGGTCATAGAGCTGTTCGAGCAGAATGGATTTCTCCCCGCCATCCCAATGCCGCGTCCAGTTCTCGTTCGCCCAGCACAGGCACCAGTTGAACGGGATGTCGGGATTGGCGCGGATCACATCGAGGGGCCGGTGCAACACCCGCCGCGTGCCGAAATTGTAGTAGTAGACACAGAACCCATCCACCCCATAACGCCGCGCCAGGTCCGCCTGCGCCCGCAGCGCCTCGGCGGATCGCAGATCATAATACCCGAGATCGGCCGGCAGATGCGGCTGATAATGCCCCTCATAGCTCGGCCGCGCCTTCGCCACATTGGTCCATTCGGTAAACCCACGCCCCCACCAAAGATCATTCTCCGGTGTGGGATGAAACTGCGGCAGATAGAACGCCAGCACCCGGATCCGGTCGAGATCGCGGATCGATTCCTCCCATTGCGCAACCAGCTTCTGCTGATTGGCCACGATGCTGCGCAGTTTGCGCGTATTGGACTGCCGGTTGGTTGACACGCTGAGGTGATGCACCACCAAAGCCTCGTGCACATAGCGCACCCGCCCGCCATCGCGTCGCAGCCGCAGGCAGAGATCGACATCCTCGCAATAGGCCGGCCGATACTGCTCGTCGAACAACACCGGCCCCACCCGCTCCCGCCGCAGCATCAGCGCCGCGCCGGAACTGTAAGGAACATCCCGATCGTAGCAGAACCCCTCTTCCAGAGGATCGCCGAACAGCCCGATCATTCCGCTCTCGCCGTTCGGCCGGATGAAACAGCCCGCCTCCTGCAACCGCCCATTGGGATAGACGATCTTGGGCCCCACGGCCGCCAGCGACGCATCCTCCGCCAGCGCCGCCACCATCCGCGACAGCGCGCCATGCATCATCTGCGCATCGTTGTTGAGCAGCAGCACATACGCGCCCCGGCAGCGCGCAAACGCCGCGTTGCAGTTGCGGATGAACCCCTGGTTGGTCTCCTGGCGCACCACCACGAGGTTCTTGACCTTGCCCAGCAGCGCTGCCGCCGGATCGGTCGAGCAATCATCCGCCAGCACCACCTCGAACGCCACATCCGGCGCGTGATGCATCACCGACAGCAGACAATCCGCAGTATAGTCGAGTTCGTTATACACCGGGATCAAAATCGAAAGCACCGGTCGCGCGGCGGCCGGAAACTTCACCTTGCGCAATGCCGCCGCCGCATCGGTGGTTTTGAAAATCTTCGGCGGCCGGTCCGCCACCGCCTCGATCCGCGCCTGCCTGGCCCGCGCGATCAACCCCTGCGTCGCCGCATAGGCCGATACCACCTCATCCGGCAACACCGGCGCCGGCAGGCCGACCGGCACCGAGCGCATCGCCGGCATCACGACCTCGGCCGGCGCATCCGCCGGCACCTGCCGCCCCTCGAAACGCCCCTGCAGAAGGAAATGCCACAACGGCGGCACCGCGGCGGCCGCGATATCCGGATAGCGCGCCCGATACAGCGCGCCATTGAACCCCGGCCCCGCCGCCCGGCCCTCGACATCGCCGAGCACAATGAAATGCCGCAACGCCAGATACGGTTCGGCGATCACATCGCCATACTGCGCGGCATACCAAACAGGGTCGAAATACGGATTGACCGGGATGCCCGCAGCCGCCCCCCTGGTGAGAAAATGCCGCAGCATGCCGTGCGCCGGCGCCATCCCGCCCAACCGCTCACGATACTCATCCGGATCGAAATACGGGCTCGGCGCAATCAGGTCATATTCCAGCAGTTCGAAAATCGCCTCCGGCCCGGGCCGCTCCCCCAGCACCAGCGGGTCGGACTCGGCAATGAAGCGCAGATCGATCAGCGGATGCGGCGCGCGCAATTCTGCCGCCCCGGTCTCGATGAAATGCAACAGCGGATCAAACCCCGCCTCCATCACATCGGGATTGCTCACCAGATAGAATGCGCGATCGAAATAGGGCGTGATCGCGGGCCGCTCGCCGATGGGCAGCGCAAGATAGCGCCCGATCGACGTCAGATCCGCCCGCTGGCTGCCCAGTGCCGCACGGAATTGTTCGTCGGTGATGAAACCCGAACACAGCAAACGATGCGCCCGCATCACCGGATTCCGTCCGCCCTGCGGCATCGCCCTACCCCTTTAGCGACGGGCAGCGCAGAGCGTGATGGTCACCGCGCCACCTCGTCACGCAGCACCGTAAGCCACCCCTCGATCTCTCCCTTGACCAGCGCGTTGGGAATCCGCCCCTCAGCCGCACCCGAGCGCAGATAATGCTCACCGCCCGATGCCACATCGCCGCGCTTCACCGCGTCGGCCACATCGGGATAGGTGGTCGCGTAAAAATCCTCGTTGACCGTCGGCCCCGCCCCGCTACGCCCCTCGAAATAACCCTGCTCAATGAAATGCGCCCGCAGATCCGTGATCTGCCCGCTGGCATGAGCCTCGGCGATATCGGGATTGTTGCGCAAATAAAACTCCGATGAAAACGGCGCGGCCTCAGCCAGCGACTGCAAAAAATGCCGCAAAACCTTCGCATCCACGGCGATCTTCGACTTGCTCAACAGCCGCTCACGATTGATCCGCAGCGCGCGGAGAAAGATTTCGATGTGGGGAAGATACTCCATGCCCCGGCCGACCCCCAGATATTTTTACACAAAATTGCAATTGCGTTTTTAATGGGCAAAGCCACACAGCGCAACGACAATTTCTTAAAAATAGCCATTTTTCGTCATGCGCCCAAACAAAAACTCCCCCCCCCGCCGCCAATCCCGACCTAGAGCCTGATGATTTTTGGTGGAATCACCAAAAATCTGAATCAGGCGATCAAACAAAGAGTTAGAGCCGGATGCCTTCGCTATCAGAAGGCATCCGGCTCTAAGCGGTCAACCCAAGCCGCGCCCGCTCCTCGGCACTCATGCCAAGGCTGCTCCGCCCCCAGCTGATCCCCTGGCGCAACACCCGCGCCGGCACACCGGCCGCCACCGACAGGTCGGGCACGAAACCCTTCACCATCGCCCGCGCGCCCACAATGCTGCCCCGACCCACCCGCTCGCAACTCAGCAGCAGCGCATCCTGCCCGAGCCAGACATGCCGCTCCAGCACCGTGTCGCACGCCGCGCGATTGATCTGCCCCCCGCTGCGCAGGTCATGGATGGCGTGCATGTCGTAGTTTCGGATCCAAACATCATTCGAAATCAACGCATCATCACCGATCACACAACTCCGCCCGCTGCCCTCCAGTTCGATCGAAACCCCCACCGCCGTCGCCCCCGCGCCCCAGAACACCAACTGGTCGTCCGAGCGCAGCAACATCTCGTTGATCCGCACGAAGCCCTCCGCGCCGCAATCGTTCAGCACGAACAGCCCGCGGTCCCCCAACATCCGGATCGAGGCGACACAACTGCCCTGCCATGACGCATTGTCGAGCGCGATCACATTGCCCTCGCCCCCCGCCATCACCCGGATCTCCCCCACCGGCCGGTCCAGATCCGTCACCAGCACACCAGGCGCACCGCCCACCACTTCGATCCCAAGCTGACGCAACAGCGGATCAGCCCCATCAAGCGCGATATAACCGCGCGCTGCCATCACCGCATCGTCGATGTCGGTGATCTCGGGCCGCAACCAGCCTCGCAGCTGCGCCGCCATAGGTTCAGATATCAGAGAAAACATGCACACACCCCGCCGCGGTCATCCAATTGATAATTGATGAATAACGCACTTGTTAACCCTTAAATTTGACGATTCTCGACATTTCCTCTCCCGCCGGGATTGCCCTGCGCCAAACGGGCTGTCACGTTCCGCCACGGAGCGGACCAACGGCCCATCCACAAAAGCGATGAAGAGGATGACATGCGGATACTCCTGACCGGCGGGTGCGGCTTCATCGGCTCCGCAGTCATCCGCCACGCCCTGCGCGCAACCGATCACACCATCATCACCATCGACAAGATGACCTACGCCGCCTCGGAGGATGCGCTCGAGGCCGGCCGCACCAGCCCGCGCCACACCCTGATCCGCGCCGACATCTGCGACCCCGCCGCCCTGCGCGCCGCTTTCGCCACCCACCAGCCGGACGCCGTGATGCACCTCGCCGCCGAAAGCCATGTCGATCGCTCGATCGACGGCCCCGGCGCCTTCATCCAGACCAACATCGTCGGCACCTACACCCTGCTCGACGCCGCCCGCGAATACTGGTCCGCCCTCCCCGCTGACCGCAAGGCCGCCTTCCGCTTCCATCACATCTCGACCGACGAAGTTTTCGGCGCGCTGCACGCAAACGACCCACCCTTCACTGAAACCACCGCCTACGATCCACGCTCTCCCTATTCCGCCAGCAAAGCCGCCTCCGATCACCTGGTCCGCGCCTGGCATCACACCTACGGGCTGCCCACCCTGGTCTCCAACACCGTCAACAACTACGGGCCGTGGCAATTCCCCGAAAAACTGATCCCGCTCGTCATCCTCAACGCTCTCGAAGGCAAGCCCCTGCCGGTCTACGGCGACGGCTCCAACATGCGGGACTGGCTGTTCGTCGACGACCATGCCGAAGCCCTCCTCAAAATCGTCGAACACGGCGCAATCGGCGCCACCTATGCCATCGGCGCCCGCCAGCCGCGCACCAATCTGCACGTCGTCCACGCCATCTGCGCCGCCCTCGACACCCGCCTGCCCGACCCTGCGGGCCCGCGCAGCCGCCTCATAACCTTCGTCACCGACCGTCCCGGCCATGACTTCCGCTACGAGATCGACCCGTCCAACGCCGAACAGGCCCTCGCCTGGACCGCGCCCAACGATTTCGAAACCGGCCTCGGCAAAACCATCGACTGGTATCTCGGCAACCGCCCCTGGTGGGAGCCGATCCGCGCCGCCCGCTACGCCGGGCAACGCCTCGGCACGCCGGGCAACACCTCGGCACAACGAAAGCAGCGTGACGCATGAAGGGCATTCTCCTCGCCGGCGGCTCCGGCACGCGGCTCCATCCCATGACCCTGGCCGCCTCCAAGCAGTTGCTGCCGGTCTACGACAAGCCGATGGTCTATTATCCGCTCACCGTCCTGATGCTCTCAGGCATCCGCGACATCATGATCATCTCAACACCGACCGACCTGCCGCAATTCAAGCGCCTGCTCGGTGACGGCTCCCGCCTCGGCTGCACATTCACCTACGCCGAACAACCCAGCCCCGACGGCCTTGCCCAGGCCTTCCACATCGGACGCGACTGGATCGCCGGCGAAGCCTGCGCCCTGGCCCTCGGCGACAACCTGATTTTCGGCGACCACCTCTCCCGCATCCTCCAGGCCGCCGCCGCCCGTCAGACCGGCGCCACCGTCTTCGCCTATCAGGTGCGCGACCCGGAACGCTACGGCGTCGTCAAAATGGACCCGGACGGCCGCGCCCTCAGCATCGTCGAAAAACCGGCTCTCCCGGAATCCAACTGGGCCGTCATCGGCCTGTATTTCTACGACACCCGCGTGACAGACCTGGCCGCCCGGGTAACACCCTCCGCCCGCGGCGAACTTGAGATCACCGACCTCAACCGCCTCTATATGGATATGGGTGAACTCACCGTCGAACGCCTCGGCCGCGGCTGCGCCTGGCTTGATGCCGGCACACCGGACAGCCTGATCCAGGCCGCAACCTTCGTGCAGACCATCCAGTCCCGCCAAGGCATGCTGGTTGGCTGCCCCGAGGAGGTCGCCTTCCGCATGGGCTGGATCGACGCCGAACAACTCCGCGCCCAGGCCCGCGCCCTCGGCAAAACCGAACTCGGCCGCGTCCTGACCGACCTGGCCGACGGCAAACACGAGTAGCCCCCGTGAAGATCGAGCCCCTCGCCATCCCCGACCTCCTGCTCGTCACCCCGGCCCGTTTGGGCGACAGGCGCGGATTCTTTTCCGAAACCTGGAACCAGGCCCGCTTCGCCACAGCCGGCATCCCCGGCCCCTTCATCCAGGACAACCACTCTCTCTCCGAAAAACGCGGCACCTTGCGTGGCCTGCACTGCCAGATCGCCCCCTCCATTCAGGGCAAGCTGGTCCGCGTGCTCAAGGGCGCCATCTGGGACGTCGCGGTCGACATCCGCCGCGCCTCCCCCACCTACGGCCAGCACGCAGCGGCCATCCTTTCGGCCGATAACTGGTCCCAGCTCTGGGTCCCCGGCGGCTTCCTGCACGGCTTCGTCACCCTCGAACCCGATACCGAGGTCCATTACAAAGTGACCGGCGGCTCCTACGACCCCGCAGCCGAACGCGGCGTCATCTGGAACGACCCCGACCTCGCTTTGCCCTGGCCGGTCGACCCGGCCGAGGTCCATCTCTCCGACAAAGACACCAAACTCCCCCGCCTCAAAGACTGCGCCCCGTGGTACTGAGCGCCGCCCCCATCCTCGTCACCGGCGGCACCGGCCAACTCGCCACCGCACTGCTCGCCGCCCGTGGCCGCCGCGCGATGCTGCATGCCGGCCGCCCCGATTTCGACTTTGACCGCCTCGACAGCATTTCCGCCTGCCTCCGCGCCGCCGCCCCCAGCCTCATCATCAACGCCGCCGCCTACACCGCCGTCGACCGCGCCGAATCCGAGCCCGACGCCGCACGCCGCGCCAACACCGACGGCCCCCGCCTCATTGCCGAATACTGCGCCGCCACCAACACCCCCCTGATCCATATCTCCACCGACTACGTCTTCGATGGCGAAAAACACGCCCCCTACCTCGAAACCGACCCCACCAACCCCACCACCATCTACGGCACCACCAAGCGCGACGGCGAAGACGCCATCCTCGCAACCGGCGCACCCGCCATCATCCTGCGCACCGCCTGGGTCTACGCCGCCACCGGCCGCAACTTCGTGCTCACCATGCTCAACGCCGCAAAAAAAACCACCGAACTCCGCGTCGTGGCCGACCAGACCGGCTGCCCCACCGCCGCCCACGACCTCGCCGCCGTCATCATCCGCATCGCTGACCGCATCGCCACGGCCGGCTGGTCCGCCCAATGGCGCGGCCTCTACCATGCCGCCGGCAGCGGCGCGACCACCTGGCACGGCCTCGCCACCGCCACCTTCGCCGAAGCCGCCCAATACGGCACCACCCCGCCCACCATCATCCCCATCGCCACCGCCGACTGGCCCACCCCGGCCCGCCGCCCCGCCAACAGCCGCCTCGACTGCTCCAAACTCGGCCGGACCTTCGGCATCGCCCTGCCCGATTGGCGAAACGCTTTGTCACGAACACTTAAAATTGTATATAACGTAAAATAATGTAATGATTTACCGCGCAGGATCGCCTATATCCTGCAGACATGCTCCAGCGCCTGCCCGAAAACCGAGTGGCCATCCTGCTCTCAACCTTCAACGGCGAACGCTTCCTGCCGGCCCAGCTTGAGAGCCTCCTCGCACAAACCTTCGAGGAATGGACCCTCTACTGGCGCGATGACGGCTCGACCGACAAGACCGTCGCAGTCGTGGAGGCCTTCGCCCGCATTGCCGGACAGGGCCGCTGCGTCCAGCTGCAATGCACCTCCACCCGCCTGCACCCCGCCGCCAGCTACCTCACGCTCCTTGGTGCCGTGCAAAACCTGCTCGCCGACACCGACATGGTCGCCTTCGCCGACCAGGACGATGTCTGGCTTCCCAACAAACTCGCCCGCGGCGTCACCGCATTGCGCAGCCTCGATACGGAAGTCCCCGCCCTCTATTGCGCCCGCCAGATGCTGGTCGACGAGGCATTGAACCCTATCGGCCTCTCCCGCAAAATCACCCCGTCCCCCGGCTTCCCCGCCGCCCTCATCCAAAACGTCACCACCGGCTGCACCCTGGTGCTCAATCGCCGCGCCGTCGCCATGCTCGCCAACAGCACCCCGCCAGCAGCCAGCTTGCATGATTGGTGGTGCTACCTCGTCATCACCGCCGGCGGTGGCCGCCTCATCACCGACGACGAAGCCACCGTCCTCTACCGCCAACACCCCGCCAACCTGATCGGCGCCGTCAACTCCATGCCACGCCGCGCCCTCGCCGCCCTGCGCCGCGGCCGCGCCATCTACATGGAGGTCCTGCGCCAACACCTCGCAGCCCTCCTCGCCCAGCCACACCTCCTCACGCCCGCCACCCGCGCCCAGGTCGAAACCATCGACCGCGCCCTCAAAGGCAGCCTCCTCCGCCGCCTCGCCGCCCTCTTCATGCCCGGCCTGCGCCGCCAGACCGCCCCCGAAATGGCCGGCTTCTGGATCTGGTTCCTCGCCGGCTAGTTCTATCGTCATACTCCGGTGCTAAACTGGCCTCCCACCCCCCAGGGAGCCCCGATCATGATCTACCGCAACCTCGGCCGCAGCGGCCTTCAGGTCTCCCCGATCTGCCTCGGCGCCATGAACTTCGGCGGCCCCACCGACGCCGCCGAAGCCACCCGCCTCATCGCCATCGCCCGAGACGCCGGCATCACCTTCATCGACACCGCCAACGTCTACACCGCCGGCCGCTCCGAAGAGATCATCGGCGCCGCCATCCACGCCGACCGCCATCGCTGGGTGCTGGCCACCAAGGTCAACGGCGCCACCGGCGAGGGCCCCAACGAACGCGGCTCGTCCCGCAAAGCCATCATCGACGCCGCCCACGCCAGCCTCAAACGCCTCAACACCGACTATATCGACGTCTACTACCTCCACCGCGAAGACCTCCGCACGCCACTCGCCGAATCGGTCCGCGCCATGGCCGACCTCCAGCGCGCCGGCGCCATCCGCTACTTCGCCCTCTCCAACCACAAATCCTGGCGCGTCGCCGAAATCTGCCACATCTGCGACGACATGGGCATCGACCGCCCCGTCGCCAGCCAACCCTACTACAACGCCATGAACCGCACGCTCGAGATCGAACACCTCCCGGCCTGCGCCTATTTCGGCCTCGGCGTCGTCCCCTACTCCCCCGTCGCCCGCGGCGTCCTCACCGCCAAATACGACCCCGACGCCCCCCCGCCCAACGACAGCCGCGCCGCCCGCCAGGATCGGCGCATGATGCAAACCGAATTCCGCCGCGAATCCCTCCTCATCGCCAAGACCCTGCAAACCCACGCCGCCGCCCGCGGCATCACGCCGGGCCAATTCGCCTTCGCCTGGGTCCTCAACAACCGCCTCGTCACCTCCGTCATCGCAGGCCCGCGCACCGAAGACCACTTGCGCGATTATCTCGGCGCCCTCACCTACCGCTTCACCGCCGAAGACGAAGCCCTGGTCGACAGCCTCGTCCCCCCCGGCCACCCCTCCACCCCCGGCTACACCGACCCGACCGACCCCGTCCTCGGTCGCATCCCCTATTCCACCGGAGACCAAGCATGAATTTCGGCATCCACAACCCATCCTGGCACTTCCCCGGCGCCCCCACCGACCTTTTCGCCGGCCTCGCCGCCCGCGCCCAATGGGCCGAAGCCAACGGCTTCACCTGGTATTCCGTCATGGACCACCTGGTGCAAATCCCCATCGCCGGCGCTCCCGATGAACCCTTCATGGAAGGCTGGACCGCGCTGACCGGCCTCGCCGCCGTCACCAAATCCATCCGCCTCGCCACCCTCGTCACCTCCGTGCACTACCGCAACCCCGCCCTCCTCGCCAAAATCGCCGCCGGCGTCGATCACATCAGCAACGGCCGCCTCACCTTCGGCTTCGGCGCCGGCTGGTTCGAAAGCGAATACCAACAATACGGCTACGATTTCCCCCCCGAACCCGCCACCCGCATCCGCCAGATGGTCGAGGCGCTGCGCCTCATCAAAGCCCTCTGGACCCAGGAGCGCACCACCTTCCACGGCCAGTGGTTCAAAGCCGAAAACGCCATCCTCGAACCCAAGCCCACCCAACGCCCCCACCCCCCCATCATGATCGGCGGCTCCGGCGAAACCATGACACTGCGCGCCGTCGCCCGCCACGCCAACGCCTGCAACCTCTTCGGAGACCCCGCCACCATCCGCGCCAAACTCGCCACCCTCAAACGCCACTGCGACGAAAACAACCGCGACTACACCGACATCGAACGCACCTGCACCACCAGCTTCCTCCTGGCCCGCACCCAAGCCGAAGCCCAGGCCAAGGCCCAACACCTCGACGCCGCCCCGGTCTTCCGCGGCCTCGTCGGCTCCGTCGCCCAAGCCACCGACCTCATCGGCCAGTTCCAGGACGCCGGCATCCAACTCCTGATCAGCAGCAGCTGGCGCAACGATTTCGAGACGCAGGAATTGCTGGCGTCCGAGATCATGCCGAATTTCAAGTGAAGGGGTAGCGCTTCTTTTTTGAAAAAAAGAAGCGCTACCTACCCTTGCCTGATCACCTCCAAAACCGCCGCCCCATACCGCCCCAACTTCGAAGCCCCCACCCCCTTCACCATCCCGAGATCATCGAGCGTCCCCGGCCGCACCGCCGCGATTTCCCGCAGCGTCGCGTCATGGAATATCACATAGGGCGGCACCCCCTGCCCTTTCGCCTCCGCCGAACGCCACACGCGCAGCGCATCGAACAGCGTGGTCCCCTCAGCCGACAGCCCGTCCACTTCCGGCCGCCCCCGCGCGCGATCCGCAGTTCGCCGCCGGTCGCGCGGCTTGGGCACATCGTCGCGCAGCATCACCTTCTCTTCCCCGCGCAGGATCGGCCGCGCCCGATCCGGCACCAGACACACCGTCGCGTATTCCCCGGTTTCGACATCGAGCGCCCCCTTGGCAATCAACTGCCGGATCACCCCACGCCAGAAATCCGCCGAACGATCCGCCCCGATCCCCCAGGTCGGCAACCGGTCATGGCTCCATTTGACCGTCGCATCCGTCTCCTTGCCCAGCAACACATTGACCACATGCAGCGCCCCGAAGCGCTGCCCGGTGCGATAGACGGCGGACAGAACCTTCTGCGCCTCCACCGTTCCATCGAAAGTCGTGACCGGATTGGAGCAACTGTCGCAATGCCCGCACGCCCGGCCCAACTCCTCGCCGAAACAGCGCAACAACGCGGCGGTGCGGCATTCGGTGGTCTCGGTGAGCGATATCATCGCCTCCAGCCGCCCCCGCATCGCGCGCTTCTGCTCCTCGGGGGCTGCGGAGGTCTGCAGAAAATACCGCGCCCGCGCGATATCCTCCCCGCCATAGAGCAGCAGCGTCTCGGACGGATCGCCGTCGCGCCCCGCCCGCCCGATCTGCTGGTAATAGGCCTCGGGGCTGTCGGGCATGTCGAGATGGGCGACAAAGCGCACATCGGGCCGGTCGATCCCCATGCCGAACGCGATCGTCGCCACCACCGTGATCGCCTCGCCCGAGCGGAACCGCGCCGCCGCCGCCCGCTTGGTGTCAGGCGGCAACCCGGCATGAAACGCAACGGCGGGATGGCCATGCCCATTGAGCCACAGCGCCATCCGTTCCGTCTTGGCCCGGCTGCCGCAATAGATGATTCCGGCCTCGCCAGGATGCCGCTTGAGCAGCGCATCGACCTGCGCGGTCTCGCCGGCCTTGGGCTCGGCGGCAATCATCAGATTGGGCCGATGGAACGAGGCCGCGAACACCCGCGCCCCATCCATGCCGAGCGCGCGCAAAATATCCTCCCGCGTCCGCGGGTCCGCCGTCGCCGTGAGCGCAACGCGCGGCACGCCCGGAAAATGCTGCGGCAAGCAGGCCAGTTCCCGATATTCCGGCCGGAACTCATGCCCCCATTGGCTCACGCAATGCGCCTCGTCGATGGCGATCAGCGCAATGCTCTGCCGCTGCAACCGCTCCAGCGTACCCGACAGCAACAGCCGCTCGGGCGAAACATAGAGCAGATCAAGCGCGCCCTGATCGAGCGCCCGCCCCGTCGCCCGCGCCACGTCGGGCTCCAGATCGGAATGCAACGCCCCCGCAGAAATCCCCAACTGCCGCAGCGCCGCCACCTGGTCGTCCATCAGCGCGATAAGCGGCGATATGATGATCGCCGTGCCCTGCCGCGCCAGCGCCGGCAACTGGTAGCAGATCGACTTGCCCCCCCCGGTCGGCATCAGCACCAGCGCGTCATTCCCCCCCAGGATATGCTCGATCGCCGGCTCCTGCAGGCCACGGAACGCGGAATAGCCGAACACCCGGCGCAGGATGGCGCGCGGCGTACGGTCGAAATCGCTATCGGGCGAGGCCTCGGCAATCACGCGTGCGGCCGTCCGCGCAGGGGATGGGTCATGGTCGAGTCTCCCGGCCGATGATGCGACGGATGTTCCTGCGCTGCCCGCCGCGGTCGCGTCAATCAAACAGTGTCATCGATCGCACAGGCATCTCAATCCAGCCGATCCGCCACCTCGGCAATCGCTGATAGATCGACATTGGCAAACGCCAGCCGCAAATGCCGCTCCTGCCCCGGCCCAAAAAACGGCCCCGGCAATGACGCAAGCCCCCGCGTGGACGCCAGCCGCTCCGCCGTCGCCACCGCCTCGGGCGCACCATCGGGCAGCCTGAGATAAGCGAAATAGGCCCCGAGCGCATCAAGCTTCCAGCCCTCGAACCGCCGCGACGCCGCCAAAAACGCCGCCGCCCGGCCCGCCATGATCGTCCGGTTCCCCGCCCGCCAATCCCGCAACCCCTCGATCGCCCAGGTCAGCGCACTCTGCGCCGCGCGCTGCGGACAGATCTGCAACGTATCCAGCACCTTCATCAACTCGCCCCTGAACACCCCCCCCGCCGCGATGGCCCCAACGCGATGGCCCGGGATGCAGTAGCTCTTCGAAAACGAATACAGATGCACCAGCACATCCGCCCAGTCCGGATCGGCGAACAACCTGTGCGGCGGCACCGACTGCGCCGGCAGAAAATCGCGATACGTCTCATCAAGGATCAGCCACAACCCGCGCCTGCGGCACAGCGCCGCAAACCGCGCAATCACCGCATCCGGATAGATCGCCCCCGTCGGATTGTTCGGGCTGACCAGCACAATCGCCCGCACCTGCGGCGTCAGCAGACGCTCCGCCAGATCAGGGTCCGGCACAAACCCATCCTCCGCCCGGCACGGCAGCGCCACCGTGCCGATCCCATGCATCGTGAGCCCCATATGGTGATTGAAATACCACGGCGCCGGCAGCATCACCGCCTCCCCCGGCGCTGCCGCCACCGTCGCCGCCATGGTGAAAGCGAGATTGCACCCCGCCGTGATCGACACCTGCGCCGCATCGATCGCAGCCCCGTAGAACCCCGACATATCCGCCGCCAACGCCTCGCGCAGCCCGGCATCCCCCTCGATCGCCCCATAGGACGCCGCCGCCCGCGTGCCGGCCGCCGCCGCAAGGCGCTCCAGCATTTCGGGATGCGGCGGATAGCCCGGCACCGCCTGGGTCAGGTCGATCTCGGCGCCAGCCCGCCCATCATAGGCCGCAGCCCAGGCACGGGCCGCGGGGATCGGAGGGGCGCCGGTGGCGAGAACGCGGGGGGAGATGATCGGATTCGACATCCCGCCACGATGCCGCCGCGCCGCCGGTTCGTCCATGGGCCTTGCAGCCGCGGATGGGCCGCGCCACGATTGCGCCGAACCCACACGGAGACCCGTCATGCGCCGCCTGCTGCTCGGCCTTCTTGCCGCCACCGCCCTGACCGGCCTGGCCGAGGCCCAAACCCTGAAGATCGGCCTGCGCCAGGACCCCGACATTCTCGATCCCACGCTCGGCTCCTCCTATGTCGGACGGATCGTCTATGCCGCGATGTGCGACAAGCTGTTTGACCTCGACACCGATCTCAACATCACCCCCCAACTCGCCACCGGCTACCGCTACGAGGACCCGACCCATCTGGTCATCACGCTGCGCCCCGGCGTCACCTTCCATGACGGCGAAAAACTCGATGCCGAGGCGGTCAAATACAAACTCACCCGCGACCTCACGGCCAAAGGCAGCATGCGCGCCGGGGAAATCAATGCGATCCAGGCAATCGAGGTCATCGATCCGCTGACAATCCGCCTCGTGCTCAAGGCCCCCGCCTCGCCGCTGCTCGCGCAGTTGACGGATCGGGCCGGGATCATGATCTCGCCCAAGGCGACCGAGGCCGCCGGCGCCGCGTTCGGCCAGAAACCGGTCTGCGCCGGGCCCTATGCCTTCGTCGAGCGCGTCGCGCAGGACCACATCACCCTCAAGCGCCATGGCGGCTACTGGAACCCGTCGGAGTATCACTTCGACCAGGTGATCTATTCATCCATCCCCAACTCCGCCGTGCGGGTGGCCAATTTGCGGGCCGGCAGTCTGGACCTGGTCGAATACATCCTGCCGACCGATATCGAGGCGATCCGCAAAGACCCCGCACTGCGGATCGCAATGACCAATTCCCTCGCCTACACCGGCATCACCTTCAACACCGGCAACGGCCCGGCCGCAAAATCCGTCGCGGGTCAGAACCCGCTGGTGCGCCGGGCGTTCGAACTGGCGATCGACAAAAAGGCACTGGTCGATGTCGTCTTCAACGGCGCATTCTCGCCGACCGCCCAGGCCAACCCGCCGTCATCGCCGATGTATGTGAAGGAGATCGTCTCGCCCACCCGCGATGTGGCGCGGGCGCAGGCGCTGCTCAAACAGGCCGGCGTCGCCCTGCCCGTCACCATCGTCCTGACCGCGACGAACGAACCGGATTCGCAGCAGGCCGCCGAAGTGATCCAGTCGATGACGCGCGAAGCCGGGTTCGACGTCAAGATCCGCACCATGGAATTCGCGGCCTCGCTGACCGCCGGCTATGGCGGCGATTTCGAGGCCTACCTGATCGGCTGGTCCGGCCGGTCGGACGCGGACGGCAACATGTGGCAAATGCTGCACACCGGCGGAACCTTCAACTATGGGCGCTACAGCCACCCCACGGTCGATGCCCTGCTCGACGAGGCCCGCACCTTCGGCGATGCCGCAAAGCGGCGCGAGATCTACGCCAAGGTCTGGCAGCAGGAGCGGGAGGATCTGCCGCTGGTATATTTGTGGAACCCGCAGAACATCGTGGGCATGAAGGCCTCCCTCACCGGCTTCCGCCAGGTGCCGGATGGGCTGATCCGCCTGCGCGGGCTCAAGCCGGCAGGGTGATATCGAACGAGGGCGGGATGCCTTCCGAGAGGTGAATGCATCCCGCTCCACCTCTTTGTTCGACCGCATGATGATTTTTGGTGATCCCACCAAAAATCATCATGCTCCAAGCCGCGCGCATGCGGCATCAGGCCGCGACAAGCGCCAGGACGCGCAGCGGCGAGCCCGAGCCGCCCTTGATCTTCAGCGGGGGGGAGACAATCAGCGCCCCGGTCGGCGGCAGCTTGTCGAGGTTGGTCATGCATTGCAGGCCATAGCGGCCTTTGCCGTGCA
>CANFKS010000038.1 GCA_947447625.1 Rhodospirillales bacterium
CAACTTCACTTCCCTGAACTCGATTGCTTCGAACGGCGCCCTGGGCTCGGCCACCAGCCCGGCCGCCTTCTCGCAGCAATCTGGTCCGACGAACACGGCGGTTTCGGGCTTTAACGCGGCGAACGCGATTGGTGCCAACACCACGTTCAGCAATCCGTCGAACGTGGCAGATGTCTGGTCGAGCGCCGGTGCGGGCGGCTCGGCGACGAGCACTGGCTTGACTCAGGTTGCGGCTCTGAACGTGAACGCCATCACCGGCGGCACCGCCGCCGGCACGGGCATCACCGGCAACGCGACCCAGACCTCGACCGGCCGCAGTTCGACGATCTCGAACATGGCGCTTGCTACTGCCATGGACAACTTCCCGAACTCGGTTTCGCCCAACGGTCTTTCCTAGTCCGGCAGCGTGATGAGCGGCAACGCCACCATGCTGAACACCGCGCAATCGGCCGCGCAGAGCCTGAACACCCTGTCGCTGGCCGGTGCTAATAACGGCATTCTGAATCAGGCGACCTTTGGTGCAACCAACCAGACGACGGGCAACAAGATCGCCACGACGTCTCAGGCCGGTTATGCCGCAACCACCGGTGCGCAACTCGCCACCAACGCCGTCAACGTGATCAGCGCCCACTGATCAACCACGACGGCAGGCCAGAGCCGGATGATTTTTGGCCGAATTGTCGAAAAGCCTGAGTCAGGCGATCAAACAAAGAGTGAGAGCAGGATGCCTGCGCCGATCTGAAGGCATCCTCAAGCAGAAGAATTTTGCCTGACCTGCCGGTCCACGAGCGACATCCGGCTCCTGGGCTTCAATGCGCCAACTGCGGCAACTCCGATCTGACCGGGCGGAGTTTGCCGGCTTCCGTGCGGGGGATGCGGTCGCAAGAGGACAGTTCGATCTCGAAGTTGCTGCCGAAAGCGGCGCGCATAACGGCGTGGATCTTGGCTGAGTCCGCGCTGCTGAACGACGGGCCGACCGCGAGGAGGACCTCGATGCGGTGCAGGCTTTTTTGGACAACCTGAAATTCCTTGATTGCCCTGATGTTCGCAACCGCCGTTTGATCAAAAAAGAAACGTTGCCGACGGCCATCGGGATGGACCAGGGTGTCGATCGTCCGCCCGGCAATGCGCGCCAGCAGGGGCAGTCCGCGGCCGCAGGGACAGGCTTCGGCGCATTCGGCTTCATCGCCCAATGCGTAGCGTAGCAAAGGGGTGGCGAAATTGTGCAGCGGCGTGACGACCACGCGGCCGCATGCGCCGGGCGCAGCGGGGTTTGCGTCCGCATCAAGGATTTCCACGAGGCAGGTTTCCGACTGGACATGAAGCGCCGCAGAGGTGGGGCATTGCAGGGCGATGTAGCCGGTCTCCGCCGCGCTGTAATTGCTGACGATGCGCACGCCGAGCGTGGCGTGGCAAAGCTCGCGCAAAGCGTCATCGACAGTTTCGCTGCGCGTCCAGACCGCGCGCAGGCCGGGAAAGCTGATCCCGCGGTCCCGGCAGTGCCAGAGAATCAGCCGCAGGGTCGAGGGGAGCGTATAGATGTAGCGGGGCGCATGGCGGAGGATGAAATCCACGTGGGCGTCGGCCGGCAGGATCAGATCGATCATGTGGAGCGGGCCGGTTGTCCAGATAAGGCTCTGGATTCCGCCCCAGTGCGGCATGCTCATGCCCTTGCGAGTGGAGGCAGCCTGTCGCATGGCTGTCGACATGGCGCTGAACGGTGGCGTGATCATGACCATCGTGCCGGTTGTATCTTCCCGATGCCACAACTCCTCGCGGAGTTGGATCGCCTCAAACATCAGGTTGGTGAACTCGGATTTATGGATGCGGACGGGGATGCCGGTGGAGCCGCCGGATGCTTTTTCGCCGGAGCGGCCGTGTGAGCGTGGTATCGTGGCGGCGTTGAGGTGATCCCCGGCGGACTGGACGTCATGGCGGGAGAGAACCGGGATACGGGCCCATGCGTCCCAGGTCAGAGGCATGCCCGGTTCGAGACCGGCCGCGCGCAGGCGCTCGGCGTAGAAGGGGATGGTGCGCATCGCAAAATCGATGAGCCTGTCCAATTGCCGCAATTGGTTCGCACGCATCCGCTCGGCAGACCACCACTGGCTTTTGCTGAGGTGATGCTGCAGGGCCATCAGCGTCGCGGGGCGCCCGGTCAGGATGGGAGGCCATACGTGCTGCTCGATGGAAGACCGCATCTTTCGTTTCCGATTCGAGGGTTATACCGAAACCCTGTGATCGCTGCTCTTCCGCGATCACAGGGTTTCGGTATGCGCGCCGGGTTGGTGGGCGGCGGCGCGCGGAAAAAAAGACTCATACCAAGGGTCGCGCTTTGCGAGCCTTGGTATGAGAGCGGGATGCCTTCTGATAGGCGAAGGCATCCCGCTCTAACTCTTTGTTTGATCGCCTGATTCAGATTTTTGGTGATTCCACCAAAAATCATCCGGCTCAAGCGTATCATCCGACTGGTTTATGAGGGGGGGGGAGCCGCGTTATCGTTTTGCGATCCATCCGGACGCGGCAGCGGCCGCGGCTGCGGAGAGGCCGCTCAGGATCGTGCCCCAAACCATGTCGATGACCGTCAGTGACCACGGCCAGTGCGACAATGTGGCCTGGTTGGTCAGGTCGTAGGTCGCATAAGCAACCAGGCCGAACACGGCGCCGCGCCAGAGGGATGATCGCCAGGATGCCATCGTCTCGTTGGGACGGATCGCGAGTGCGGTGAGGCCGATTGCATAGATCAGGTAGAACAGGAGGGCCGCCGACAAATCCGGGCTCGGGGCGAGATGTGCCGCCAGGGCTGGACGGTAGAGCGCTTCGGTGGTGCTCAACAGCCAGGGCACATCGAGCGCCAAAAGGCAGACCAGTGCGATGGCGGCAGTGCGCCCGAAGTGCAGCGCCTGTGTCATTGCAGCCGATAGGACAAGGTCCTGCTCCCTTTCACTGTGGCGTCCAGGCCGATCCAAGCGCCTTGTGCCGAATACCACACTTCGATCGGCTGTGCCGCGCCAAGGATCCGCCAGGAGCGGGCGCTGACTGCCGCACCTTGCACCTGGACCGCGCCCGTGCGGCCGGCGATGATCTGGACGGCTTCGATCTCGCCGGTCTGTGGGTTGAGCAGACGGGTCTGAGTGAGCAAATTGGGGTTCCAGTAGGCGAAATCCATCATGCAGCCGGACACGGTCAGTTCGGATTCGCCGGATCCGTCGCGGCGGCGGATCACGCGGGTTGCGGTGGCTGAAGCGGTTGCGGACACGGAGGTCTTCTCGCCGTCGTCGTCGGTTTGGGCGGAGAGATTGTCGAGGCAGGCATCCTGCCAGCGCGACGTCACCTCGTGGCGATAGCGGTAGAGCGTCAGACCGAGGAATTTTACGGCGAAATCCGCGTGTCCCCGCATGGCGAGGGACGGCCCGGCTTGGCGAAGGTCGAACCGGTGGGTGCCGATCAGGTCGCCATCCAGGCTGACCGCAAAATTCCATGACCGGACGATCTCGCTCGGCTGCGCCCTGGCGGGGACCGCGGCGAGCAGCAGGGCTAGCAGGGTCAGAACGCGGCTGTGCTGCATCATCGGTGCTGCGGTCCGTTGGGTGTGGCATGCGCGATCCACAGCCGCGATGTGTGTTCGGTCTCGGTTTTCATGGTTTTTTACGTGTGATCGGTGGTGTTGGATCACAAGGGCCATGCTTGGGGTTGCAGATGGCGGACACGCGTCAAGACCGAGTTGCTGGAACGGGCTTGTCGTCGAAACGCAGCAGGAGGCGGAGAGCGCGCCATACCTGCCGAGGCTCGCCGAGGGGGCTGGAGCGGGATACCTTCTGATAGGCGAAGGCATCCCGCTCTCACTCCTTGTTTGAGGGCCTGATAATTTTTGGCGATTTCACCAAAAATTATCAGGCTTTAGCGCTGGATTGCGGCCAGAGCGTTCTGCATCCCGGTCGTCGCCCAGGGGGTCCAGGGCATGGTGAAGAACTTGAAGCCCTTCTGGACGAAGAAGTTCGCCTCGATCTCGGGCGGGATGAAATACATCCCCGCAGCGATATTGTGCTTGGCGGCAGTTGCGGCGATCTTGTCGAGCGCGTTCTGGTAGATGGCGCAGCTGTAGTCGAGCGGGACGCCGAGTTCAATCGACAGGTCGGACGGGCCGATCAGCAGGACGTCGACGCCGGGAACCGAGGCGATGGCGTCAAGATTGTCGAGAGACTGGTTGGTCTCGATCATCGGGGCGATGACGAGGCCGTCGTTCACGGTGTCCATGTAGTCGCGGTATGATTTGAACTCGCCCCATTCGCCGCGCATGCCGGCGTTGCTGCGGGTGCCGGCGGGGTAGTAGCGGCAGGCGCTGACCACGGCCTCGGCCTGGGCGCGGGTGTTGACCATGGGAACCACGATGCCGCGGGCGCCGCCGTCGAGGGCGAAGCAGATCTGGTCGGCCTGGTTGGCGCTGACGCGCACCATCGGCACCGTCGTCTTGCCGCGCATCGCCTGCATCGCGGGCTGCAGTTGCTTGATTTCATAGGGGGAATGCTGGGTGTCGAACAGCAGGAAATCGAACCCGGCATCAGCCAGGAACGTGACATCGGCGTTTGGTGTGCCTGCCGTTCCGACGACGGTTTTGCCTGACTTGATGGCGTTTTTGAAGGCGTTCATATGACCTCGTTTCCTCTCACGTTAGCTCCAGCGCCCGTTCGACCAATCGGTGTTCGACCAACCGGCGGCGGCGGGCGCGTCGGCGGCGCAGTATCGCACATTGGCGGTGTGGCGCAGCCCATGATTTGTCTTGACAGTCCCGCCAAAGGCAATCGGGTGTCGGGGGTGAGGCCCGCGTGCGCGATGGGGGCGCGGTTGGATGTTGTGCGTGGCGCCGTCGCGTGCTTCTTCGGGGGCGAGACCAGGGACCGGGCGTGACTGTCGGGGCCGGTCGGTTTGTGTTGGACATTGCCAAAGGATTGGAACTGACATGGCACCACAGCCTCAAAGACTCACAGTGACCCGCCGGGCATGGCCGCTTGGGCAGCCGTTTCCGATGCCGGATGGAGAGCGGACGACGGCTGATGTCATTCTCGCCGAAGTGTTCGACGGCAATGCGCGGGGGCGGGGCGAATGCGTGCCGCTGCGGCGGTTCGGCGAGAGCGCAGACAGTGTTGTCGCAGCGCTGGAGGCCATGAAAGGCGCAGTCTTCTCGGGCCTCAGCCGCGATACATTGCAGGACGCGATGCCGCCCGGTGCGGCGCGCAGCGCACTCGACTGCGCGTTTTGGGATATCGATGCCAAGCGCACCTATTGCAGCGTCGCGGAATTGGCTGGGCTTGGCGCGCAGCGGCCGGTTGCGACGTCGTTCACGATTGCGTGCGACACGCCGGATGCCATGGCGGCGCAGGCGGCGGCCCATCGTGCCTGGCCGCTGCTCACGGTGAAGCTGGGGGGCACCGGCGATATCGAACGGGTGCGTGCGGTGCGCAGCGCGGCGCCGGTGTCGCGACTGATCGTCGATGCCAATGAAAGCTGGACCGAGGCGCAGCTTCGCGCGTTCATGCCGGTTCTTGCCGATTTACGGGTCGAACTGATCGAGCAGCCGCTGCCTGCGGATGCCGATGACGCGCTGGCGGGGCTGGAGCATCTGATCCCGCTCTGCGCCGATGAATCGTGCCGCGCGCTTGCGGATCTCGACCGGCTCGGCGGAAAATACGAGGCGATCACGATCAAGCTCGACAAGGTGGGCGGGCTGACAGCGGCGCTCGCCTTGGCGGCGGAGGCGAAGCGGCGCGGTTTTCGGGTCATGATCGGCGGCGTGATCGGCACGTCCCTCGGGATTGCGCCGGCGCTGCTGGTGGCAGAGCAGGCCGATCTCGCCGATCTCGACGGGCCGCTGCATCTGGCGATCGACCGCAATGCGGGTCTTCGCTTCGAGGGCGGCCTGATCCAACCTGCTGATCCAAACCTCTGGGGCGGTCGCGGGTAGCCAACCGAGAACAGGCGATGCGATGGGGTTGGCTATCCGTCAGGCGGGTGCAGGCGGGTTAGCCGGTCTGTTTTTGCGCCCGCATCTCGTCGCTGGGCCTGCTGTCGGCAACCTGGGCGTAGATGGAGACCGCCACCACCAGAACGACGCACATCACGCCGAACAGGGTTCGATACGCCATCTCCGGGCGGCTGCCATCGGCCAGCGGGCTGAAGGCGCCAAGGATGAGGCCCGAGACGCTCTGCATACAGGCCACGCCGAGCATGACGCTGGTGTTCAAGGTCGACATCCCCCGCCCGATCAGGTGGTCCGGAAAAATCGTCCGCCCGTGCGCCATGATCATGGTGCTGGAGGGGCTGACGAAGCCGATGGCGAGCATGGCGCCGATCGCGAGCCACAGCGGCGGAGCATCCAGCACAGCGAGCGTGGCAAGCACCGTGGCGACCGCGACAGTGCCGGCGACGGCGATCCATTTGCGCGTATCCAGCACCCGATCGAGCGGCCCGATCACCAGCATGCCGCATTGATAGGCGACAACCGCGGCCAACAGAACCGTGCCGGAGGCGACCGCGGAGAGCCCATGCACCTCGCGCAGATAGGGCCCGCCCCAGAGGCCCTGGACGGTAAAGGTGCAGGCATAGTTGCAGAAATTCAACACGAGGATATAGGGCAAGGAGGGGCTGGCCAGCGCCTGACCCAGGCCGCGCAGCATGTCGCGCGGTGACTCGGCCTTGCGTGCCAGAAAGGGATGACCCGGCGGCGCGTCGCGCACGACCAGCCAGACCGCGACGGTTGCCGCGGCGGTAAAGGCTACCACGCCCCCAAAAATAGCGCGCCAGCCGATGTGCTCGGTGCCCCAGGCCAGCGGTGTGGTTGCCGCCAAATTGCCGAGCAGGCCGACTGACAGAACCATCGAGGTCAAGGTGGCGAAGCGGTCCGCTGGGAACCAGCGTGAAATCACCACCATGCTCCCGATCAGCATCACGCCGAACCCGGCACCCAGCAGCACCCGCCCGGCAAGCAGAGTTGGCCAGTCCGGGGCGAGGGTGAACACCGCACCGCCAAGCGTGGCAAGTACCAGCATGCCGGTCACGGTCTTGCGGGGTCCATATCGATCGAAGAGAAAGCCGCAGGGAATTTGCATCGCCGCGAAGCCGAAAAAGAACGCGCCCGTCAGCGCCCCCAGCGCCTCTGGCCCGATCTTGAGGTCGCGCATCAGATCGAGGCCGATGGTGACATTGGCGGCGCGGAAGAAGTGGCTGGCGACATAGGCGGTGGCGAGCGTGGCCACGATCACCAGGCCCTGCCTGAGATGGGTGTGAGCCATGATGGTTGATCTCCTCCCGGCAGCATTGCGCCGGTGCGGCGCAACTATCCTGGGAGTCCTCCGACAAACGGCCACCCTTGCTGTCACGGACGGAGGATAGCCAACAAACCGGGTGTTCTGCAAAGCGGATAGGGCGGGATGGCGCCGTTGTCTTCAGCAACGCCAATCCCGCGGGCGCCAATCCCGCGGGCGCCAAGACCGATCAGCCAATCGATCATGCTCGCAAACGCGTCCTCCATGATCTCGCCGGCCGGCAAAAAGGGGGTGACGATCGCGGGGATGAAACCGCCCACGCCGGTATGATCGAGTGTCGCCGTGGGACGCTTCTCGGTTCTTCTTGCTTGCTCAGATGTCGCCGGGCGCGCGCGGCTTGTCGAGTGAGGCGCGCAATACGGCGGGAGACTATTCCGGGGCGTCGACCAAAGGATCGGGTTTGGCAAAGCCTGCCAACGCGGCAGGGTCCTTGATTTCGATAAGCGCCCCGCGCGAGTGGACACCATGGATGGCCAGGCTGGCGAGCGCGCGGGAGAGGTTTTCCGGGGTCATGCCGAGGCGGGCGGCCAGGACGCGCTTCTCTATATCGAGATCGACATAGCCGGGCGTGCCCTGTAGCGCGGACTGGGTGATGAGCCAATTGGCCAGACGCTCGGCGCCGGTGCGGAGTTTCTGGTTTTTCAGAGCCTTGATCGCCTGGCGGTAGCCGCGCGCGAGTTCGGCGACGATCATGCGCATGAAGCCGGCATCCTGTGCCATCCAGTGGCGGACGCGTTCGGCCGGGATCATCAGGATGCGGGCGCGGGTCAGTGTGCGGGCGGATTGCAGATAGATCTGGTCGGACAGCACGGCAGCAAGAATGAAAGCGCCGACGGGGCGGATGAACTCCATCGTGGTCTCGCGTCCGCCGCTGCCGGCGTAGAGTTCGACGGTGCCTTCGATCACCACGTGCAGGAAGTCAGCCGGATCGCGTTCGCGGATCAGGGTGACGCCGGGGGGGAAGAACTGAAGATAGCCGGCGGCAATGAGGTCGGCGAAGGTGGCTTCGGCAATGCCGTCAAACAGGCGCAGGCCGCGCAGCGCGGCAGTGTCTTCGGCACGAATCGGCGCTCTCCCTTTGGATTGGGCGATGCTCGCGGAGTAATTGACAAATGTCAAACACGCGATTGAATTATAGTAATAACGTAAATTAAAATTTTAAATCGACGATATTAATAATATAGCCGTAAAAATATCTGGATGATTTGCAGTATTATATTGATCTGGATCAAATACCCAATCTTGGCGACGCCTAGTTTCCGGCCCGGGCGGTGCCGTGCGCGGCCGTGCCCGTTGCATCTCGCTGGAGCCAAGTCATGAGCGACGTCGCCGCCATTCGATCCGTGGACAGACCCGAAGGCCAGCGCATGGCGCTCGGCATGAGCACCACCGCGTTCACCGTCTGCTTCGCGGTATGGACGATTTTTTCGATCATCGGCATTCGCATTCGCCAGGAACTCGGACTGACGCAAACCGAATTCGGGTTGCTGGTCGGCACACCGATCCTGACGGGTTCGATCATCCGTGTGGCGCTGGGGATATGGACGGACCAGTACGGCGGACGGCGGGTCTTCACGATCACGATGCTGGCCGCGGCCGTGGCAACATTCCTGCTGGCCTATGCCCACACCTATCTGATGACGCTGGTCGCAGCACTCGGCGTGGGCATTGCGGGCGGCTCGTTCGCGGTTGGCGTGGCCTATGTCTCGCGCTGGTATCCGGCTGAAAAGCAGGGTACGGCGCTGGGCATATTCGGAGCCGGCAATGTTGGCGCGGCGGTGACGAAGTTCTTTGCGCCGTTGGTCATGGTGGCGCTCGGCTGGCAGGCGGTGGCGCAGGTATGGGCCGGCGCCCTGGTGGTCATGGCGGTGGTGTTCTTCATCACCACTAAGGACGATCCGGTGCTGGCGGCACGGCGCTCGTCGGGCGAGAAGCCGAAATCGGCCTGGCTAGAACTGGAGCCGCTGGCCAATGTGCAGGTTTGGCGGTTCGCGCTTTACTACTTCTTCGTGTTCGGCGCCTTCGTCGCGCTGTCGCTGTGGTTGCCGCAGTACATGATGTCGGTCTACGGGCTCGACGTTCGCTCGGCCGGAATGATCGCGGCGTTCTTTTCGGTGCCGGCGAGCCTGCTGCGCGCCTATGGCGGGCATCTCTCCGATGTGTACGGCGCGCGCCGGGTGCTGTGGTGGACGTTCGCGGTGTCCATCGTGGCGACCTTTCTGCTGTCGTATCCGCCGACGGACTACATCGTCACCGGGATCACCGGGACATACGCCTTCCACATGGAGATGGGGGTGGTGGGCTTCGTCGTGACCCTGTTCGTGCTCGGCTTCTTCATGGCCCTGGGCAAGGCGGCAGTCTACAAACACATCCCGGTCTACTATCCCGGCAATGTCGGCTCGGTCGGGGGGCTCGTCGGCATGATCGGCGGGCTGGGCGGCTTCGTGTTGCCGATCCTGTTCGGCGCGCTGAATGACCTGACGGGGCTGTGGACGTCGTGCTTCATGGCGCTCTTCCTGGTCGTTTTCGTCTCGATGGTCTGGATGTCGGTCTCGATCCGCCAGATGGAGCGCGCGGCGGTGGGCGAGATGCTCGCCACGCTGCCGCAGTTGCCGGAAATGCAGGGGATGCCGATTCCCAAGGCCGCAGCCGGCCGGTCCGGCGCTGGTGCAACCGCGACGGGCGGCGCCGACGCGACCTCCAAGAGCGGCGCGGTGCTGACGGATTGGCGGCCCGAGGATGCCGGGTTCTGGGCAAGCACCGGCAAGGTCGTTGCGCGGCGCAACCTGTGGCTCTCGATCCCGTCGCTGCTGCTGTCATTCGCGATCTGGCAGGTGTGGTCGGTGGTGGTGGCGAAGCTGCCGCTGGTGGGGTTTACGTTCACGAATGACGCGTTGTTCTGGCTCGCGGCGCTGCCTGGGCTGACCGGGGCGTCTTTGCGGATCTTCTACTCCTTCATGGTGCCGATTTTCGGCGGCCGGCTGTGGACGACGGTGACGACCTGGTCGTTGCTGATCCCTGCGGTCGGCATCGGCTATGCGGTGCAGAACCCGTCGACCCCTTATGTGGTACTGCTCATCCTGGCGCTGCTGTGCGGCTTCGGCGGCGGCAATTTCGCCTCTTCGATGGCGAATATCTCGTTCTTCTTCCCCAGGGCGGAGAAGGGCAATGCGCTGGCCCTGAATGCCGGGCTCGGCAATCTCGGCGTGAGCGTGGTGCAGTTCGTGGTGCCGCTGGCGATCACGGCGGGCGTGTTCGGCTGGATCGGCGGGCCGCCAGAGGTGGTGAAGGCGGGGATGGCTCCGCTGTGGCTGCAGAATGCGGGCTTCGTGTTTGTTCCCTTCATCGTCATCGCCGCCTTTGCCAACTGGTTCGGGATGCATGACATCGCCTCGGCCAAGGCTTCGTTCGCGGAACAATCGGTGATTTTCAAGCGCAAGCACAATTGGATCATGTGCTGGCTCTACACCGGCACGTTCGGCTCCTTCATCGGCTACTCCGCCGGCTTTCCGCTGTTGGCAAAAATTTTGTTCCCGGATGTGGATGCGTTGCAACTCGCCTTCATCGGGCCGCTGGTGGGCGCCCTCTCGCGTTCCGGCACCGGCTGGGTGTCGGACAGGTTCGGCGGTGCGCGCGTGACGTTCTGGGTGTTCTGGCTGATGCTGCTCGGCGTCGGCGGCGTTTTGTGGTCGATCTCGATGCACGCGCAGCCCTGGGCGTTCGGGGCCTTTTTTGGCGCCTTCCTGGTGCTGTTCTTTGCCACCGGCGTGGGCAACGCCTCCACCTTCCAGATGATCCCTGCGATCATGCGCATCGAAATCGCGCGACTGATGCCGGGTGCCTCGCCTGACCAGGCGCGGCTCCAGGCAGAGCGGGAGAGTGCGGCCATCACCGGCTTTACCTCGGCGATCGCAGCGTTCGGCGCCTTCTTCATCCCCAAGGGCTACGGCACCTCGATCCATCTCACCGACGGACCGGAGGCGGCGCTGTGGGCCTTTGGGATCTTCTACGTCACCTGCATTGCCATCACCTGGGCGGTCTACAGCCGCCGCGGCGGGATGCTGCATGCCATCGAGCGCCAGGCGCGCTGAGGGAAAATCGACATGTCACATTTCCTGGACCGACTGACCTTCTTTCGCCGCAAGGCCGAACCCTTCTCGGATGGCCACGGCATCACCACCGAGGAGAGCCGCGCCTGGGAAGATGGCTACCGCCAGCGCTGGCAGCACGACAAGATCGTGCGCTCCACCCATGGCGTGAACTGCACCGGTTCGTGCTCGTGGAAGATCTACGTCAAAGGCGGCATTGTCACGTGGGAGACGCAGCAGACCGACTACCCGCGGACCCGGCCCGACCTGCCCAACCATGAGCCGCGCGGCTGTGCGCGCGGCGCCTCGTATTCGTGGTATCTCTATTCCGGGGCGCGGGTGAAGTATCCGCTCATCCGGGCACGGCTGCTGAAGCTATGGCGCGCGGCGCGCGTGGTGATGACGCCGGTGGCGGCCTGGGCTTCCATCGTTCAGGACAAGGCCAAGCGCGATTCCTACACCACCATTCGCGGCCATGGCGGCTTCGTGAGGGCGCAATGGGACGAGGTGAACGAAATCATCGCCGCCGCCAACGCCTACACCGCGAAAACCTGGGGGCCGGACCGGGTGATCGGGTTCTCGCCGATCCCCGCGATGTCGATGGTCTCCTACGCCGCCGGTTCGCGCTATCTCAGTCTGATGGGCGGCGTCTGCATGTCGTTCTATGACTGGTACTGCGATCTGCCGCCGGCGAGCCCGCAGACATGGGGTGAGCAGACCGATGTGCCGGAAAGTGCGGATTGGTACAATGCCGGCTACATCATCATCTGGGGCTCCAATGTGCCGCAAACCCGCACCCCGGATGCGCATTTCTACACCGAGGCCCGTTACAAGGGCACCAAGTCGGCTGTCGTGAGCCCCGACTACGCCGAGGCCACCAAGTTCGCCGACATCTGGCTCGCGCCGCAGCAGGGCACGGATGCCGCGCTGGCGATGGCGATGGGTCATGTCATCCTGCGCGAATTTCATCTTGCGCGCGAGGTGCCGTATTTCAAGGACTACGCCAAGCGCTACTCCGACATGCCGTTCCTGGTGCGGCTGGTGGAGCGCGATGGGCGGCTGGTGCCGGAGCGGCTGCTGCGCGCGTCCGAACTGCCGGGCGCGCTGGGCGAGACAAACAACACCGAATGGAAGACGGTGGCATTCGACGAGACCTCGGGCGCGCTGGTCGCGCCGCTGGGCTCGGTCGGCTATCGCTGGGGCGAGCAGGGCAAGTGGAACCTTGAAACCAAGGATGGCCAGGGGGCGGACGTCGATCTGCGGCTCAGCCTGGCCGGCGAGGGAGCGGACTATGCCGATGTCGATTTCCCCTATTTCGGCGGGCGTGCGTCCGAACATTTCGTGGCAACTCAGCATGGCGAGGTGTTGACCCGCACGCTGCCGGTGCGGCGGATTGCCCTGGCAGGCGGCGCCAGCGTGACGGTGGCGACGGTGTATGACCTGATGATGGCGAATTACGGGCTCGATCGCGGCTTCGGCGGCGCGCATGTCGCACAATCCTATGACGACGACACGCCGTTCACCCCGGCCTGGGCGGAGCGGGTCACGGGCGTCAAGCGCGGCGCCATCATCCAGGTCGCCCGCGAATTCGCCGCCAACGCCGAGGCCACCAACGGGCGCTCGATGATCATCATCGGGGCGGCGATGAACCATTGGTATCACATGGACATGAACTACCGCGGGGTGATCAACCTGCTGGTGTTCTGCGGCGCCATCGGCCAGTCCGGCGGCGGCTGGGCGCATTATGTGGGTCAGGAGAAGCTGCGGCCGCAAACCGGCTGGCAGCCGCTTGCCTTCGGGCTCGACTGGTCGCGCCCGCCGCGCCAGGTGAACGGCACCTCGTTCTGGTATGCCCATTCCGACCAGTGGCGCTACGAAACCCTGACCGCCAGCGAAATCCTCTCGCCGCTGGCGCCCGAGGGGGACTGGGACCAGTCGATGATCGACTACAACGCCCGCGCCGAGCGCATGGGCTGGCTGCCCTCGGCCCCGCAATTGAAGCAGAACCCGCTCGGCATCGCCGCCGCCGCGCGCAAGGCCGGGATGGAGCCCAAGGATTATGTCGCCCAGGGCCTCACCGACGGGACACTCGACATGTCTTGCCACGACCCCGACGCCCCCGAGAACTGGCCGCGCAATCTCTTTGTCTGGCGCTCGAACCTGCTGGGCTCGTCGGGTAAAGGACACGAATATTTCCTGAAGCACCTGCTCGGCACGACCCATGGTCTGAAGGGCAAGGACCTTGGCGCCGAGGGGGCGCGGCGCAGCAAGGAGGTCAAGTGGCATGAGGAGGCGCCGCAGGGGAAACTCGACCTGCTCGTGACCCTCGATTTCCGCATGTCCACCACCTGTGTCTACTCCGACATCGTGCTGCCCACCGCGACGTGGTACGAAAAGAACGACCTCAATACCTCGGACATGCACCCGTTCATCCACCCCCTGAGTGCCGCGGTAGACCCGGCGTGGGAGGCGCGGTCGGACTGGGATATCTACAAGGGCCTGGCCAAGACATTCTCTGAGATCGCGCCCGAGGTGCTGGGGATCGAAGAGGACGTCGTGCTGACGCCGATCCTGCACGACACCCCCGGCGAGATCGCCCAGGCGCTGGATGTGAAGGACTGGAAGCGCGGCGAGACCGCCGCGATCCCGGGCAAGACCATGCCCTCGGTGGCGGTTGTGACGCGCGACTACCCCAACCTCTACGCCAAATTCACCGCCCTCGGCCCGCTGCTCGATACGCTCGGCAACGGCGGCAAGGGCATCGCATGGAACACCCAGCACGAGGTCAAGGCGCTGGCTGATCTCAACGGCACCCGCACCGGCGGTGTGGCGGACGGGCGGCCCAGGATCGAAACCGACATCGATGCCACCGAGGTCATCCTCATGCTCGCACCCGAAACCAATGGCGAGGTTGCGGTAAAGGCGTGGGAGGCGCTGTCCAAGGCCACCGGGCGCGAGCACGCCCATCTGGCGCGCTCGAAGGAGGACGAGAAGATCCGCTTCCGCGACATCCAGGCCCAACCCCGCAAAATCATCTCCTCGCCGACCTGGTCGGGGATCGAGAGCGAAAAGGTCTGCTACACCGCCGGCTGGACCAACGTGCACGAATTGATCCCGTGGCGGACCCTCACCGGGCGCCAGCAACTCTACCAGGACCATCTGTGGATGCGCGCCTTCGGCGAGGCGCTGGTCACCTGGAAGCCGCCGGTCGATCTCAAGACGATCGGGGCCGCCCTCGGCTCGGCACCCAACGGCAATGCCGAGATCGTGCTGAACTTCATCACCCCGCATCAGAAATGGGGCATCCACTCCACCTATTCCGACAACCTGCTGATGCTGACCCTCAATCGCGGCGGCCCCGTGGTCTGGGTGTCTGAAACCGACGCGCGACGGGCCGGCCTGGTCGACAATGACTGGGTGGAAGTCTTCAACACCAACGGGGCGCTCACCGCGCGCGTGGTGGTCTCCCAGCGCGTCAATCCCGGAATGATGATGATGTATCACGCTCAGGAGAAGATCGTGAACACGCCGGGCTCCGAGATCACCGGGCACCGCGGCGGCATCCACAACTCCGTCACCCGCACGGTGCTGAAACCGACCCACATGATCGGTGGCTACGCGCAGCAATCCTACGGGTTCAACTACTACGGCACCGTCGGCTCCAACCGCGACGAGTTCGTGGTGCTGCGCAAGATGGCGAAAGTGGATTGGCTTGAAGGACCCCTCGAACCCGTCAAAGGGAGTGTCGTGGCATGAAAATCCGTGCGCAGATCGCCATGGTACTCAATCTCGACAAGTGCATCGGCTGCCACACCTGCTCCGTCACCTGCAAGAATGTCTGGACGACGCGCGAGGGCGTTGAATACGCCTGGTTCAACAACGTCGAGACCAAGCCCGGCGTCGGCTATCCCAAGGAGTGGGAGAACCAGCGCAAGTGGAACGGCGGCTGGAAGCGCAATTCCAAAGGCGCGCTCGAACCCCGTATCGGGGCGAAATGGCGGGTCCTGGCCAATATCTTCGCCAACCCCGACCTGCCCGAGATCGACGACTACTACGAGCCCTTCACCTTCGATCATCCCCATTTGCAGACGGCACCCGAAAGCCGCGCCTTCCCCACCGCGCGCCCGCGCTCGGCCATCACCGGGGAGCGGATGGAGAAAATCGAGTGGGGGCCGAACTGGGAGGAAATCCTCGGCGGCGAATTCGCCAAGCGCTCCAAGGACGCGAATTTCGAGAAAATACAGAAGCAGATGTACGGCGAGTTCGAGAACACCTTCATGATGTATCTGCCGCGCCTGTGCGAACACTGCCTCAACCCGACCTGTGCCGCGGTGTGCCCGTCGGGCGCAATCTACAAGCGCGAGGAGGATGGCATTGTCCTGATCGACCAGGACAAGTGCCGCGGCTGGCGGATGTGCGTGTCGGGCTGCCCATACAAAAAGATCTACTACAACTGGTCGTCAGGGAAATCGGAGAAATGCATCTTCTGCTATCCGCGCATCGAAAGCGGGCAGCCGACGGTGTGCTCGGAAACCTGCGTCGGCCGCATCCGCTATCTTGGCGTGCTGCTGTATGACGCCGATCGCGTCGCCGCCGCCGCCGGTGCGGACGAGAAGGATCTGTATCAGGCCCAGCTCGATCTGTTCTTGAATCCAAACGACCCCGCCGTGATCGCTCAGGCCCGCGCCGATGGCGTGTCCGACGCCTGGCTCGATGCAGCGCGGAATTCACCGGTGTGGAAGATGGCGATGGAGTGGAAGATCGCCTTTCCGCTCCATCCGGAATACCGCACGTTGCCGATGGTTTGGTATGTGCCGCCGCTGTCGCCGATCCAGAACGCGGCGGCTGCCGGCGCGGTGTCGATGAAGAACGGCATGCCCGATGTGTCCTCGCTGCGGATCCCGCTGAAGTATCTCGCCAATCTGCTCACCGCGGGTGACGAGGCGCCGGTGCAGCTGGCGCTGGAGCGGATGCTGGCAATGCGGGCCTATATGCGGGCCAAGTCAATCGAGGGCCGCATCGACACGGCGATCGCCACCGAGGTCGGCCTGCAGGGCGCGACGATCGAGGACATGTACAAATATCTCGCTCTTGCCAACTACGAGGATCGCTTCGTGATCCCGACCGCCCATCGCGAATGGAGCGAGGATACGCAGGCCATGCGCGGTGGATGTGGCTTCACCTTCGGCAATGGCTGCGCCGGCGGCGAAACCACCAACCTGTTCGCCACCCGCACCGCGGGCAAGGCGAAGACCCCGATGGAGGTGATGTGATGCGCGTTCTCAAGGCGCTTTCGGCCCTGCTCTGCTATCCGAGCCAGGACCTGCGCGATGCCATGGGCGAGATCACCCTGCTGCTGACGACGGGCCCCGGCCTCAATGCGGCCAGCATCGCCGCGCTCGAGCCGCTGACGACGGCGCTGGCGATACAGGACCCGTTCGATCTCCAGGCCGCCTATGTCGATCTGTTCGACCGCGGACGGCGGCTGTCGCTGCATCTGTTCGAGCATGTGCATGGCGAAAGCCGCGACCGGGGTCAGGCAATGGTCGATCTTGCGCAGGTCTATGAGCGCGGCGGGCTGCTTCTGCAGGCCGGAGAATTGCCGGACTATCTGCCGACATTCCTTGAATTCGCCTCGACCCGTCCGGATGGCGAGGCGCTGGGGCTGCTTGGTGAGATCGTGCCGATCCTGACCGCGATGCACGAGGGCACCGCTGCCCGTGCGCCCACTTATGCCGCAGTGTTCGCCGCCATCCTGCTGATCGCCGGCCACACAGCGGCTTTTGTGCCGCTGCAAGCGCCGGTTGACGATCTCGCTTCTCTCGATGCGGCCTGGGAGGAGACCACGGTGCAGTTCGGGCCGGGCGAAGATATTGCGGGCTGTGGCCCTGATCGTCTGCGTCACCGTCTGCGGGCCGCCGGACGGGACGCGCGGGTCGCGGTTTAAGGGAGGAGCATCACATGATCCGTTCGCTCGGTAGCGTTTTGTTCGGCTGGTATCCGTACATCGCATTCGCTGTGTTTTTGCTGGGGTCGCTGATCCGGTTTGACCGCGAGCAATACACCTGGAAAAGCGGCTCCTCGCAGTTGTTGCGTCGCACGCAACTGAGTTGGGGTTCGAATTTGTTCCATGTCGGCATTCTCGTGATCTTTGCCGGCCATTGCGTCGGGCTGCTGACGCCGATCTGGCTGTTCGATGCGCTCGGCGTTTCGCATGGGTTCAAGCAGGGGCTGGCAATCGTGGCCGGCGGTGTGGCCGGGGTGGCGTGCTTCATCGGCATCGCGTTGTTGGCGCACCGGCGGTTGTTCGATGCCCGGGTCCGCGCGACGTCGAGCTTCGGCGACACGGCGATCCTGCTGTTGCTGTGGGTGCAGTTGACGCTCGGGCTGTTCACCATCCCGGTTTCCCTGCACCACATGGATGGTGGGGAGATGCTCAAGTTCATGGCCTGGGCGCAGGGGATCATCACCCTCGATCCATCGGCCGCAGCCCTGCTGGAGGATGTGGCCCTGGTGTTCAAGCTGCATGTGTTCGTCGGGCTGACGATGGTTCTGGTGTTCCCCTTCACCCGGCTGGTGCATGTGTGGAGCGCGCCGGTTTGGTATCTCGGCCGGCGCGGCTACCAGGTGGTGCGGGCACGACCGCGCACGCCCCCGGCGCGGGGGGCGGCACCATGAGCCGCATCACCATCGACCGGCGCGGGTACGCGCCGGTCAGCACCGATTTGCTGGTCAATGGCGCGCGGCTGACGCGCCAGGACATCGCGGCCGAAGTGGCGAACTTTCCTGCTGCCACCGTGGCGGAAAGCTGGAAGGCGGCGGAGCGAGCGATGATCCTGCGCCTTGCGCTGCGCCAGCGTGCGGCGCGGCTCGGGATTGTTGCGGCGCCACTGGCCGATGCCGACGGGCGGCTGGAGACCGACGAGGACGCAACATTGCGGGCGCTGCTCGATCGGGAGGTGCCGGTTGCCGTGCCGGTGGAGGCCGAAATCGCGGCATACCACGCGGCGCATCCGGACCTGTTCAAGGCACCCGATTTGTTCGATGCCAGCCACATCCTGTTCGCGGCTCCGGCCGATGACGAGGCCCGCCGTGGCGAGGCCCGGCGCAAGGCGGCGGCGGCGGTGGCATTGCTCGCGCGCGAGCCGGACCGGTTTGCAGCGCTGGCCATTGTGCTGTCGGCCTGCACCTCGGCCCCGCAGGGCGGCGCGCTCGGCCAGATCAGCAGCGGCGAGACGGCGCCGGAATTCGATGCGGCGCTGCACCTGATGGCGCCGGGCGAAATTTCGGCGCCGGTGGAAACCCGGTTCGGCGTGCACGTGATCGCGTTGTCGCGGCGCGTGACGGGCGCGGTGCTGCCGCTCGTGCTGGCGCGCACCGCTATCGTGCGCCGGCTGTCCGCCCGTGCCGCCCGCACGGCGACTGCGGCCTATCTCCAGCAGGTTATGGCCGCGGCAGAGGTTAGCCCGGCGCCGCCGCTGGTGGAGACGCCGGAGGCACCGCGGATCAAGGCATTCATCGAGGGCGCGGACGAGCAACGCTGGCTCAAGGTGATCGGGGCGATGAACCGAGCAGCAGATCCGTCAGCCGCGGCCGTTGCGGTCATGCTGGCGGAGCCTGCCGAACACGTGCACGCCCATTCACATCCGCATTCTCACGGGCACTGAAGATGGTTCGCATCGGTATCCTCACCGTCTCCGACCGTGCCGCACGCGGCGACTATGCCGATCTTGGCGGACCCGCCATCGCCGACTGGCTCGGGCGCGCCATCATCTCGCCGTGGGAGCCGGTGCGGCGGATCGTCCCCGATGGCGTACAGAACGTGCGCGCCGCGCTGCTCGCGCTGTGTGACGAGGACAAGGTCGACCTGCTGCTCACCACAGGCGGCACCGGCCCCTCGCCGCGCGACTGCACGCCGGAGGCGACGGAGGCGGTGGTCGAGCGGCTGATGCCCGGATTCGGCGAGGAAATGCGCCGTGCCAGCCTGTGCTGTGTGCCGACGGCGATCCTGTCGCGCCAGGTCGCGGGGCTGCGCGGCAGGTGCCTCATCGTCAACATGCCGGGCAAGCCCGCGGCGGTGGCGACCTGCCTGAATGCGATTTTCGCCGCGGTGCCGTATTGCCTGGATCTTGCGGGCGCCGGACGGATCGAAACCGACCCGTCCGTCATCGTGGCATTCCGTCCCAAATGAGCCGTGCGGGAAAAGCAGGACCGGTGCTGCCGAGGCCCGTGCTGCTGAGCTTGGGTGCGCGGCCGTTCTTCGTGCTGGCGGGGCTGTGGGCGGTTGCCGCGGTTGCGCTGTGGCCGTTGGTGCTGGGCGGCAGGCTGCTGCTGCCCAGCGGCTTCGCGCCGGTGGAATGGCATGCGCACGAGCTGATTTTTGGCTACACCGGTGCCGCCATGGCCGGCTTCGTGTTGACCGCGGTGGCGAACTGGACCGGACGGCCGCCGGTTGCGGGCGGACGGTTGCTGGTGCTGGTGCTGTTGTGGCTGGCGGGACGGCTGGCGGTCGCGGGCTCGGACCTGCTGGTGGGGATCGGCTTTGTCGCGCTCGGGTTTCCGGCGCTGCTCGCGGTGTTCGTGGGTCACGAGATCGAGGCCTCCGGCACTGTGCGCAACCGCAAGGTGGCGGCGCTGCTGGCGGTGTTCGCGCTGGTGGATGTCGTGTTTCATCTGTCGGTGTGGTTCGGCTGGGACAGCCGCTTCGCCGCGCGCGGCGGGATCGCCGTGCTGGTGATGCTGATCCTGCTGATCGGTGGCCGGGTGACGCCGGCATTCACCAGCAACTGGCTGAACCGCCACATGATCGCCAGGACAATCCCAGAATTTGGGCAGGGCGACAGGGTGGCCATGGGCCTCGCCATCGCTGCCCTGGTGGGCTGGGTCGGGTGGCCGGACCGGGCGTTCCTGGCGGGCCTGGATTTTGCTGCCGGGATCGGCGTGCTGTGGCGGGTATCGCGCTGGCAAGGCTGGACGATCCGGCGCGATGCGCTGCTCGGCATCCTTCATCTCGGCACGCTGATGGCGGGTTGCGGCTTCCTCGCCGCCGCCGGTCATGCCGCCTTCCCCGCTGCGGTGCCGGCGGCGATGACGGTGCATGTCTGGGCGATCGGCGCGATCGGGGTGATGACGCTGGCGATGATGACGCGCGCGACGCTTGGCCATACCGGAGGGTTGCTGCTGGCGGACCGGGCTACGACGGCGGCCTATCTCTTTCTGCTGCTCGCGCTCGCTGCCCGCATCGCCATGACGCTGCGGCCTGACAGCACGGGGCTGTTTCCCCTCGCGGCGGCGGCTTGGTGCGCCGGGTTCGCGCTATTCGTGGTCCGCTATGCGCCCCGCCTGATCAGCCGGGGCTAAAAAGGCACTTCTCCTGCGGCCGTTGTGGCTGTTCGATCTCGGAAATTGGCAGTTCTTACGCGTGATACATAAGTAATTGTTCATAGTTATTAAAAAAAAAGTAAAAAAGACAATCGGGGAAAATTGCATTAATTCATCTTTTTATATTAATATCATGCCATAAGAAAAAATTATGCGTTGACGGCTTCGATATTAGAGTCAATTATTTTTTGATCGTAAGATTTTTTTATTAATACGTTTTGGTCGTTGATGGTATGTGTTATTTTGGCGCGTTGATGAACCACCAGCCATGTCAGCCCTCCATCGTCGAGGGCGGGGAAGCGCGAGCGAACGACACGGTTGGTCTGGCCGCTTGATGTTGCACCCATGACGATGGCCGAGACGAAGCCCTCGATGGGTCTTGGCTTGCCGTCGAGCTATCCCCCCGTCGCAATGCTGCCGACCCAGGTCGGCCCTTCCGGTGTGCGATACGACTTCAACACGGGTTGCCGGGTCACCCTCCCCATCAGAGAGAGCGGTGTGTGGCGCGTGGTCATGCGGGACCTCGATACCAACAACATCCTTTTTGATCACGAGACGCAAGGTGCCGAGGTGAACTCGACCAAGCGCTGGTTCGTGCGCTTCGCACTCGATGTTTGGGAGATCGATGGGGCTACAAAATCGCTGGTCCTGTCACATCAGTTTGACCCCACAGGCCACGTCCTGCTCGTGATGTTCCCGATCGGGACCTTGGGCGACACCATCGCCTGGTTCTCTTACGTTGCCCGCTTCGCCCGCAAACACGCGGGCGCCAAGGTGATCTGCGCCTTGGCTGATCGCATGATCCCCCTCCTGGCGGCCAATTACCCTGAACTCGAACTGGTCACCCATGACGACATCGCGACGCGCAGCCTCGCGGAAACCGCATACGCCACTTACTATCTCGGTTTGTTCTTCGATGACGCGGCCCTGAACTGGCAACCGACCGACTTCCGGTTTGTCGGCTTACACCGGACGGCCGGCTATATTTTAGGTGTCGATCCAACGGAAGAGGCCCCGCGACTTGTACCCAGCGAGGCGACACGGCCAATCGCCGAGCCCTATGTCGTGATCGCGGTCCAGAGCAGCAGCGGCGCCAAATACTGGAACAACCCCGACGGCTGGCGGGCGGTGATCGCCCTGCTGCGTACTCATGGATACCGGGTCGTCTGTATCGATCAAAAGCCCGTCCACGGCACCGGGATGATGTGGACCCATATTCCCCATGGCTGCGAGGATGAAACCGGCGACCGCCCCCTCGCGGAGCGGGCCCGCTGGCTCCAACATGCCGATTTCTTCATTGGCCTCTCCAGCGGCCTCGCCTGGCTTGCCTGGGCTGCCGGTTGCCCGGTCGTGCTGATCAGCGGCTTTACCCACCCCTCCAACGAGTTCGACACGCCGCACCGGGTCATCAACTGGCACACCTGCAATTCCTGCTGGAACGACCCGACCGAGCGTTTCGATCACCATGACTTCTTCTGGTGCCCCCGCCATGCCAACACGCCGCGCCAATTTGAATGCACGCGGCTGATAACGGCAGAACAAGTCTGTGCTGCGATTGCGGCCGTGCCGGGTTTTCGCACCCTTGTTGAGGGTCAAGACGCAGGCGAGGTGGCCGCGGCGTGACCATCACGATCGTCCAAAGCAACACGAGCGGTTCTCTGGTCGGTGCTGGCGTTGTTTTGGCGGTGACGCCAGGCAATTTGGATGTTGGCGCGCGGGTCTCCTCGGGCGGTATTTTGACTGTCTATTCCGGCGGTTCGACCAGTGCCACGGTGGTGAGCGGCGGCGGCATCTTTGTGGTGAGCAGCGGCGGCAGTGATGCCGCCACGACGGTTTTTGCGGGTGGCACGGCGCAGGTGCAATCCGGCGGCATTGCCAGTGCATTGTCGGTCAGCAGTGGCGGAACCCTCTTTGCAGGCGGCGGCAGTGTCGCTGGGCTGACGCTGGCCTCCGGCGCAATGGAGGTCATTGGCAGCGGCGTTGCCTCAAATGGCGCCATGGTCAACGCCGGGGTGACGTTGCGGGTCTCCTCGGGGGGCAGTGCCACGTCTGCGACAGTGTCCAGTGGGGGCACATTGGACATAGTTGGGGGCGGTTATGCCTCGGGGACTACGCTCCAGAGTGGCGCTACGGAGATCGTCTCCTCAGGCATTGTCTGGACTGGCGGCACGATCAGTGCGGGCGTGACGGCGGTAGCAAAAGCACTTGCAGTCGTGAACTCGATGAGCGTTTTGTCTGCCGGATTGCTGGTTGTCAGTTCGGCTGGCTCGGCGGTCTCAGCGATGATTTCGGGCGGCGGCACGGTCCTGGTGAGCGCGGGCGGCACGACGAGCAACGGCGTTGTCTCATCGGGTGGCACTGCGATTGTGCTCTCTGGAGCGATCGCCAGCAACGGAACCATCAACGCCTTCGGCCAGTTGTCCATCGGCTCCGGTGGCCGTGCGGCGAGTGCGGTGCTGTCCGGCGGCACGGCGCTGGTCCTGTCAGGCGGCACTGCAAGTGCCACCGTGGTGAGCGCAGGCGGCACGATTCAGATCAACGCCGGCGGGACTGCCCTGAGTGCCACGATCATGTCTGCGGGTATCGCCGCGCTGCTGGCTGGTGGATCCGCCACCGCACTGACCATCAGCGCGGGCGCGAGTGTGCAGATTGCGGGCATCGCGACCACCATCGTTGTGTCGAGCGGTGGTGCCGTGGCGGTCACCTCGGGCGGCGTGGCGAGCGGCGTGGTGGTGAGCAGCGCGGGAGGCCTGGTTGTCTCCGCGGCCGGCGTGGCAAGCAGCGTGGTTGTGAGCAGCGCGGGAAGCCTTTTCGTGTCCTCGGGCGGCGTGGCGAGCGGCGTGGTGGTGAGCAGCGCGGCAAGCTTGGTTGTGTCCTCCGGTGGTCGCGCAGTCGCGACGAACATTTCGCTTGGTGGCACGCAATCCGTCGCGTCAGGCGCCTTTGCCAGCACGACAATTGTGAGCAGTGGCGGCACCCTCTTCGCTGCGGGAGGGGCGATCACCGGGCTGGTCCTGTCTGCGGGTGCCTCTGAGGTTTTGGCGTCCGGTGTCACGTCGAGCGGTGCCACGGTCGCGTCAGGCGTGTCGCTCATCCTGTCCAGCGGCGCGGTGGCGAGCGGCGCGACGGTGCTGTCAGGGGGCGTGCTGCGGGTCAGTGCGGGAGGCGCGGCCTCTGCTGGCCTAGCCTCGAGCGGCGGCAACTGGACGATTGCTTCGGGCGGGCTGTGGCAAGGGGGCACCGCGCTGGCCGGCGCGACGGTGACGATCTCCTCGGGCGGGTCGGTCATCGCCGCGGTGCTTTCAAGCGGTGTGCTCGCAACCGTCTCCAGCGGCGCCTTGGTCAGCGGCGGCACGGTGGCGAGTGGCGCGCGGATCACGGCACTTTCGGCGGGGGTGACGAGTAACGTGCTCCTGGTTGGCGGGGGTGTGGAGGCGCTGAGTTCCGGTTCCATCGCCAATGCGACGGAGATGTCGAGCGGCGCGACCATGTTGATCAACAGCGCCGGCGTGGCAACGAGTGCGATCGTATCCAGCGGCGCCACGATCGTGACGAGTACGGGCGGCACGACCCTCTCCGCGACTGTGGCGAGCGGCGGAAGCCTGAATGTGGGCTATGGCGGAACCGCGACGAGTGCGACGATTTCGAGCGGCGGCACGATCTTTCTCAATCAAAGCTCGACCGCCTCTTCGGTCCTGACCGCGCTGACCCTGCTGCCTGGCGCCGTCGAGGTGTTCAATACCGGCGTCGTATCGAGCGGCATCGTCGTGTCCTCCGGGGCAGTGGTCATCGGCATGACCGGAGCCACCCTGTCCGCTCTGACGGTCAGCAGCGGCGGCACAGTCATCAACAGAGGCGCCAGCTTTGCTGGCTTCGTCTATTCGAGCGGTGGGACGCTGGTTCACTCGGCCTTCACGTTTGCTGCAGCCTATTCGGGTGGCCAGGGCTTGGCGCTGGCCGGTGGAGCCATTGCCAGCACGACCATCATCAGCAGCGGTGGGAGCCTGTTCGTGTGGTCTGGTGGCACGCTGATTTCGGGCAGCGTGCAGAGCGGCGGGATCGTCACCGTCAGCAGCGGCGGATCGCTGGTTTCCAACACCATCTCGACCGGTGCGAGCGTCACGCTCAGCAATGGCGGCGTGTTGATTTCGGGTACGCTGGCGTCCGGCGCGGCGATAACCCTGTCCTCCGGTGCGGTCGTCTCAGGCGCAACCCTGGCAATCGGCGAGACGCTTGCGGTGGGCGCGGGCGTCACTGCACGAGCCTTGATTCAACTCAGTGCGGCGACCGTCACGGTGACGGCAGGCGGTATGGTTTCTGGCAATGTGCTCAGCAGCGGCGGCAGTCTTGTGGTTGGCTCGGGTGGCACGGCGCTGTCGAACACGGTCAACTCCGCTGGCGTAGAACGGATCTCCTCCGCGGGATATGACTCGGGCACCGCGGTACTCTCGGGCGGATCGCTCGTCGTGTATGCTGCAGGTGGCGGCTCCGCAATCACCTTTGCTTCGGGCGCTGTCGGAGTTGTCTCCTCGGGGGGCAGCCTTGTTTCTGCCGTGTTGAGCTCTGCCGCGGTCCTCACGATCAATTCGGGGGGCATTGATTCTGCGCTGGGGATTCAAGCGTCTGGCACTGCAATCATTGCCTCGGGCGGCACCGAGCTGGCACCGCTGGTGTCTCTCGGTGGCGTGATTTCCGCAAATCCCGGCGCGACATTGTCGGGTGCGACGGTGCTGGCCGGTGGATCCTTGGTGCTCAGTTCGGGTGTCACGGTTGCTGGTCTGGTGGTCGCCAAAGGCGGCACGGAGATCATCCTTGGAGCGACGTTCCAATCCAGTGGCGGCGTGGTTGCGGGCGGGGTTCTGGCAGTCAGTTCGGGCGCAACGGCCTCAGCCTTCACCATCAGCAGTGGCGCGACGGCGGTTGCCTATTCTGGTGGTGCGATCAGTGGCCAGATCGCATCGTCCGGCGCGACGATCCTGGTCAGCAGCGGGGGGTTTCAGCGCGGCGGCGTGAACTATGCCGGAAGCGTCGAGAAGATTTTGGTTGGAGGCTGGGCAAGCAACACCAACCTATCAAGCGGATCGACGGAAATTATCAGCAGTGGCGCATCGACCAAATCGGTCAATGTGAGTTCTGGTGGCTCCCTTATCATCAGCAGCGCCGGCACCGGGAGTGCCACGCAGATATATTTGGGTGGAACGGTCTTTACGTCCAGCAGCGGCATTGGAACGGCGCAAAACATCTACAGCGGCGGCAGTCTGATTGTGCTGTACGGAGGCTCCGAACTGGCCCCCACCGCCATCGCCGGAGGGAACGTCATCGTCTCTTCGGGTGGCATTTTGAGTGGCTTGAGCGTTTCTTCTGGCGCTAACCTCACCATCAGCGCCGGTGCGGTCATCAGCGCCTTGACCATTTCCAGCGGCGCCGTGCAGTCCCTCACCTCCGGTGTGAGGGTGATCCAGGGCATTGTATCGGCTGGCGGCACGATGGTGGTCGGTTCGGGCGCCAGCCTGCTTTCGGCGCTGGGGTCGGGCGGCACGCTGTTTATCGCTTCGTCGGGGTTGCTGAGCAGCGCCACCATGGCGACTTCCGGTGGGACGGCCCTGGTGAGTGGCGGCGGCACCGCTGTGGCCGTCGTGGTGTCGAGCGGCGCGCTGGTGAGCGTGCGCGCGCAGGGTTTGCTCAGCGGCGCCACAGCGGCGTCGGGCGGCGTGCTGGATTTGATGTCGGGCGGCACGATGTCGGCTGCGGTGATGATCGCCGGCGGTTCGGTTGTCATTGAATCCGGCGGGACGCAGAACGGCGCGACCTTGAGCTCCGGTGGCGCGCTCCTGGTCAGCGGCGGCGGCACGACAATCGCGCTGGCCGTCTCGAGCGGCGGGGTCTATGCGGTTGTCTCCGGTGCCGTGCTCAGCACCTTGGCGCTGAGCAGTGGTGGCACCGTCACGGTTCTCTCCGGCGGTGTCGTGAGTGGAGCCACGCACCTCTCGGGCGGCTTGTTGTCGGTTGGAGCAGGTGGAACCGAGATCGGTGATCTGCTGTCGAGCGGCGCGAGCCAGACGCTGTCATCGGGTGCTTCGGCTTTGTCGACCGTGGTCAGTGCGGGCGGCATCCAGACGGTCTCGTCGGGTGCGGTGGTCATTTCGACAGTGATCAGTTCGGGCGGCACTGAAATTGTGCTCTCGGGTGCTGTGATCAGCGCCGCCACGGTGAGTTCCGCCGGGGTGCTCACCGTGAGTTCCGGTGGTTCGATGCTCAGCACCCTCATCTCGAGCGGCGCGACGTTGACTTTATTGGCCGGCGCGGTGGCGAGCGGCGCCACGATCATTGCCGGTGGCTCCGTGTTCGTGAGTTCGGGCGCCACCTTCAACGGGGCGCTGAATTCGCTGGGCGTGCTGACGATCTCGAGCGGCGGCGTGGCCCAGAACGACACGCTGTTCGGCGTGAGCAACACCGTTCTTGCGGGTGGGTCCCTGGTCAGTGGTGTCCTTTCGGGCGGCAGCTTGGTCGTTTCGGGGCTCGTCTCGGGCCTCATTCTCTCGGGCGGCAAGTTGGATGTGCGCAGCGCCGGCACGGTGATTGCAGCGATGATGTCGTCGGGCGCCTCCTATATTGGGTTGAGCGGTGCTGTGGTGAGCGGACTCACCGTCAGCAGCGGCGCGACCGTGACCGTCAGCACCGGACAGACCTTCTCCAACGTTTCGATCCTCAGCGGCGGCACAGAAATCCTCTCCTCCGGCAGTGTGGTGTCCACAGGGGCTACGGTTGGTGTCGGGGCAGTGTTTGCGGTTTCAAGCGGTTCGACGCTGGTTTCTGCGACCGTTTCGAGCGGCGGCACTGTGGTGATGAGCGCAGCGTCGCTCGCCACCGGATTGTCGTTGATGAGCGGTGCGACACAGATTGGCCGCGGCGCAAATTTGGGTACTGGCGGCACGATCAGCGCTGCCCAGACCATCGTTTTGTCTGCTGGCGCGACGATTTCAACATTGACCGTCGCGAGCGGTGCCGCTCTGCTTGTCAGCGCGACCGGAACGGCGACATCGGCCGCCGTCTCGTCGGGGGGCACGATGGTGGTCACCACCGCCGGTGTCGCTGCGTCTGCCACGCTGGGCTCTGGCGGTACGGTTTTGGTCAGCTCCGGCGGGACTGCTGCGGCTTTGGGGTTGGCCGGTGGGCTTGAGATTGTCAGCGCAGGCGGCATCGCGAGCGGCGGGACCGTGAGCGGGGGCAGCCTGGTGGTGAATTCGGCAGGCACCGCCAGCGCGGTGACTGTGGCTTTGCTCGGACAAATCCAAGTGAGTTCCGGTGGCCTGGCACTCAGTGGGTCCATTGGGTCCGGCGGTGTGGTCCGGGTTCTGCCCGGCGGCACCGGCAGCGCGCTGATTGTGAGCAGCGGAGGGACCTACCTTCTGAGCGGCACCGGAAATGCGGGTGGCACGGTGTTGTCCGGCGGCACTGAGATGATCGTTTCAGGCGCTACGGGCTTTTGGACGATCGTCAGTGCCGGCGGTTCTCTCGTTGTTTCGAGCGGGGCAATCTATTATCCGACGGGCATCGTCACGAGCGATACGATCGTGTCCAGCGGTGCGACACTTATCGCGCAGACCTCTGCTGTGACTTCAGCTATCGTCAATAGTGGTGTTACTTTATGGGTCAATAATACTAGCGCGAATGGGGTTGCAATCGCGGCAACTGTGTTGTCCGGCGGGTCGATGCGCGTGAGTTCGGGTGGTTCCGCGACTGCCCCGATTTTCTCCGGTGGCAGTGCGACGGTGCTTTCTGGCGGCTTGTTGAGCGGTGGTAGCCTCAGCGCTGGTCTTGTTGTGATCAGCTCCGCTGGCATCGTGAGCGGCCTGACTGTGAGCGCCTCTGGGCGGATCCTGGTCAGTTCCGGGGGCAGCGCCGTTGCGGCCGTGCTGTCGGGCGGCACGGCGACGCTCTCGGCGGGAGGCACCGGCAATGGCCTCGTCGTCAGCAGCGGCGGATCGCTGCTGATGAGTTCGGGCGGTTTTGCCAGCGGCGGCACGGTGTTGTCGGGCGGGACGGCATTTGTCCTCGCCGGTGGCACCGGCAGTGGGCAGGTCATCAGCAGTGGTGGGTTGCTGGCAATAAGTTCAGGGGGGGTGGCCAGCGGGATCATGGTGTCGTCCGCCGGCACGGCCAGCATCCTCGCCGGCGGCAGTGGCGTGGGGCTTGTGGTCAGCACGGGTGGGGCGGTGGTGATCGGTTCGGCCGGTATTGCCAGTGGTGGAACAGTGCTGGCAGGGGGAATTGCCAGCATCCTGTCCGGCGGCGTGGCCTCAGCCACAATGATCAGTGCGAGCGGCACTCTGGTCGTCAGCGCCGGCGCCACGATGAGTGCTGCCGTGGTGAGCAGCCAGGGGACCATCACCGTTCAATCCGGCGCAACGCTGCTGGGCGGATCCGTGATTTCAACCGGGCTTGTGGCGGTTTCGTCCGGCGCGGTGGTCAGCGGACTGACCGAAAGCAGTGGCGGGACGATTGCGCTGTTGCAGGGCGCATCGGCAAGCGGCGGAACCGTTTCGAGTGGCGGTGTGGTTATCGTCTCGTCGAGCGCGGTATTGAGCGGTGGAACATCCCTCAGCGGCGGGACGATCCTGTTGTCGGGTGGCGTGCTCAGCGGAGTCGTGCTGTCCTCGGGGGCGATCGAGAGCCTCGCTTCGGGCACAAGCTATAGCGGTCTTTCCGTGAGTTCCGGGGCTATCCTGAATGTCCTCAGCGGAGCCGTGGCCAGCGGTGCCACCTTGGTATCCGGGGCCTCGCTGGTGGTCAATTCCGGGGCGAGCGTCGCCAACACATCGATTTCCGGGGGTGCGCTGGTCGTGTCGAGCGGCGCCGTGTTCTCGGCGGGAACGATGGCAGGTTTGACTTTTACGCCCCTGGTCGGCGCGGCTTTCAACAGCCTGACGGTCTTGTCTGGTGGCAGCCTGGTGGTGGGGTCCGGGGTCACGGCATCGGCGGCTCTGCTGTCGAGCGGCGGGACCGCGCTGGTTTCATCGGCTGGCACCGCCAATGCCACGACGGTCTATCGGGGGGGCGTCCTGTTCGTCAGCAGCGGGGGCATGGCATTGAGTGCCGGGGTGTCGAGCGGGGGCACGCTGACGGCGATCTCCGGCGCAACGGTGAGCGGTTCGACGGTGTCCAGCGGTGGCACGTTGTTGGTCAATTCCTCGCCGGTGCTGAGCGGTGTGACCTTCCTGCCCGGCAGTGTTGAGGCATTTACCAGCGGCGTCGTCTCCAGCGGTGCGACGGTACAATCGGGCTATGCCTTTGCGGCGATGATATCGGCCAACCTCAGCAATGCCGTTGTCAGCAGCGGCGGGACGATGATTGCTGCGGGTGGAACGCTCACCGGCTTGATCCTGAGCAGCGGCGCGACGGAAATCCTGGCCGGTATTGCCTCCGCGGCGATTGCTGTGGCGGCGGGGTTGACTTATGTCGCGGGCGCCGGCGCTGGCATCACTACGGCCATTGTTTCCAGTGGTGGCCTCCTCATTGTCCAATCCGGTGGTTCGGCACTTTTGGGCTCGCTGCAGTCGGGCGGCCAGATGATCATCAGCGGCGGAACCGCCAGCGGGATGACGGTGTCCAACGGGGCGTTGGTGCAGGTCTTAAGCGGCGGCACGATGAGTGCCCTGACGGTCGCCAGCGGCGCGACCGTGCTGGTGCTGAGCGGTGGAACGATCCGCGGCGGCACGATGGCCTCTGGCGGGAACCTCGTTTTGTCCGCCGGCGCGATCGCCTCGGGATTCGCGACGAGTGGCTTGGCATTGACCGTCAGTTCGGGCGCAACCGTCTCGGCCGTCACCGTCTCCAGCGGTGGGCAGATGAGTGTGGCGTCCGGTGGATCAGTTGTCGCTGGTAGTGTCCTATCCGGCGCAACTTTGACCGTGAACTCAGGGGCAACGGCGAGTGGTGTAACGATTGCAAGCGCAGCAACGCTCACCGTTGTAGCCGGCGCCACGTTATTGGCTGGCAGTGTCGCAACCACGTTGGCGGTCAGCTCTGGTGTGACAATCAGTGGTGTCACGATGCTGGCGTCCGGCACGCAGACCCTGCTTTCCGGCGGGACCGCCAGCGGCTCCATCTTGACCGCAGGCACGATGGTGGTCTCCTCCGGCGGTTCCGCTGTTGGTGCCAAAATCCTGGGCCTTGGCGTGGAGAGCGTGCTGCCCGGCGGCCTGGACAGCGGTGGGACTGTGAGTTCCGGCGGGACGCTGCTGGTGAGTTCCGGTGGGATGGCGAGCGGGAATACGATTTCCTCGGGCGGCACCGCGATCGCCCTTGCTGGCGGGCTGATCGGCAGTGCCGGTATCGTCAGCGCTGGCACCATGCTGGTGTCCTCCGGGGGGACGGTCAGTGGCTTGACGATGGGCGCCGGCGGGGTGCTGACGGTTTTGAGCGGTGGCACGGTGAACGTCGTCTCGGGGGGCAGTCTCATCGGCGGCACCGTGTCTGGCGGTGTAGAGACCATCGCCGCGGGCGCCATGGTGAGTGGCGCGGCGATCAGTGCCGGGGCGACGGTAGCGGTCAGTTCAGGTGCGACGGCAAGTGGGCTGCTGCTTTACAGCGGCGGCACTGTGGCGGTGGCGGCGGGGGCGATTTACCAAGGCGGGACGATTGGCAGTGCTGCGACATTCGCAGTCAGTTCCGGGGTGGTGATCAGCGGTGTCACCCATCTCGGCGGCAGCACGGAGACCGTTCTGTCCGGCGGAACCGCGAGTGGCTCAATTTTGAGCAGTGGTGGCACCGTGCAACTCTCCGCTGGGGGCTCCAGCATCAGTGCGGTGGTCTTGTCGCTGGGGCAGCAGCTTGTCCTCTCCGGCGGCGTTGAGACCGGCACGGTGGTGAGCTCAGCAGGGACCCTGACGGTGAGCTCGGGGGGCTCAAGCCTTGCCGGTGTGATTTCGTCCGGCGGTCGGGCATTTGTCATGTCCGGGGGGCTGATGAGCAGCGCCACCGTGATCAGCGGCGGCGGTCTGGGCGTCCTCGCCGGGGGCACGGTGAGCGGCTTGACGATGAGCGCTTTGGATTCGACCTATCTTGTCATCTCCAGCGGCGCCACCGTCAGCATCGTTGCGGGCGGCAGTGTCTTCGGCGGGACAGTCTCGTCCGGTGGTGTCGAGACCATCGCGTCCGGTGCTGTGCTGACCAATGGCGTGATCAGGGTCGGCGGAACGGTGAGTGTCAGTTCCGGGGCAACCGCGAGTGGGCTTCTTTTGTCCAGCGGCGGCACGATCGTGGCGGCGGCGGGAGCGATTTATCAGGGCGGCACGATCAGCGCTGGTGCGATGCTTGCGGTCAACTCCGGCGTGACGCTGAGCAACGTGACCTTCCTCGGCACCGGAACGATTGGGTCGGGCGCAATCGTCAGCGGCTCGATCCTGAGCACCGGTGGGACCGTTCAACTCTCTGCTGGTGGCTCCAGCTTCAACGCGCTTGTCCGAAACCTCGGGCGGGAACTCGTGAGTTCTGGCGGGTTTGAAACCGGCGCCATGGTGAGCGCCGGCGGTACGCTGCTGGTGAATTTCGGCGGGACGGCCAATTCGAATACTGTGTCATTGGGCGGCTCGGCGATTGTGCTCTCGGGTGGTCTGATCACGAGCGTCGCTGTCGCCAGTGGTGGGTCCCTGATCGCCTCGGCCGGGGGGACGATCGGTGGCGCGGTGGTGTCCAGCGGTGGGTCGCTGGTGCTCTCCTCGGTTGCGAGCATCAGCGGCCTGGTGCTGTTGTCGGGGGCGAAAGAGGTCTTTTTCTCTGGGGTCGTGTCCAGCGGGGCTTCGGTCGCGGGCGGCGTTGGTTTGGTGGTTTCCTCCGGTGCGGTTGTCTCGGCAGCCAGTATTGGTTCGGGGGGCTCCGTCACGATTGTCTCGGGCGGGTCGGCTGCGTCCATCGGCATTGCCTCTGCCGGCACGATGACGGTCGCGGCCGGCGGCATCGTGACGGCCCTGAATGTCACCTCTGCCGGCACTGTTATGCTGAGCGGCACCGCGTCGGGCGGGCTGGTGTCCAATGGCGGGTCTCTGGTGATTTCTGCCGGCGCCACGGGGTCTCAAATCACGGTCTCCAGCGGGGGCAGCCTGGTTGATGGTGGCCAACTGATCAGTGCGACCGTGAGCAGCGGGGGCGCTTTGGTGCTGTCTTCGGGGGGCACGACCAGCGCAACGACGCTGATACGGGGTTCGCAAACCGTACTGTCCTCGGGCTTTGCCAGCGGCACGCTCGTACAGCTCGGTGCTGCGCTGGTGATCAGCACCGGCGGGACCGTGAGCGCTGCGGTCATCGCCGTGGGCGGGGCGCAGACCATCAGTGCCGGCGGCACTGGCAGCGGCGGCACTGTCTCGGGTGGCGCGGTTGTTATCAGTGCGGCTGGTACGGCCCTGAGCGACACCATCATGTCAGGCGGTGTTGAAACTGTTTCATCCGGCGGGACGGCCGTCTCGGCAGTGGCGTCCGCAGGCGGCACGCTGATGGTGAGTAGCGGCGGTAGCATCCTGAGCGGCAACGCGCTCAGCGGTGGCAGCTTCATCGCCCGTGCGGGCGGCACAGTGAGCGCGCTGTCGGTCAGTGGTGGCGGTGTGCTCGTGGTGAGTTCGGGCGGCAGCGCCAATGCAGCCATCGTTTTGAGCAGCGGGCTGGCGTTGGTGTCGTCCGGAGGGCTTGCGAGCGCGACAAAGGTGAGTGCTGGCGCGACGCTGACGCTGCTCGCGGGCGGCACGACGAGTGCTGCGGTCGTTTCAAGTGGGGGAGTGGAGATTGTTTCCTCCGGCGGAGCAGCCAGCGCAACCACGGTGCAGGCGGGTGGAACCCTAAAGTATAGTGCTGGAGCTATCGTCAGTGGCCTCGTATTGGCGAGCGGGGCAACAGAGGTCCTGGCCAGTGGGGCGGTGCTCAATAGTTTTACTGTTGTATCCGGTGCGGTGCTGGTGGTGAGTTCGGGGGCGACCGCGAATACGATCACTGTGGCCAGTGGTGGTAGTATCATCGCATCGGGCGGCGTAATTTCTGGACTTGTGATCGCCGCCGGTGGGCGTGAGATACTGGCGAGTGGTATCGTATCGAGCGGTGCGACTATTCCTGCGGGCGCGATGTTTATGGTGATGTCCGGCGCTTCGTCGCTGTCGGCGGTGATCTTGAGCGGCGGCAGCGAAGTGGTGTCCTCCGGTGGTATCGCCAGCGCGACGTCGGTCAAGAGCGGCGGGACCCTGTTTGCCTCCGGTGGTGTCGTTGCCGCTCTGGTGCTCTCCAGCGGTGCCTCCGCCATCATCGCCTCGGGCCTGACATCCAGCGGCGCCGTGGTGTCTTCGGGCGCGAGGCTGGTGGTGGCTTCTGGGGCGACGGTGCTTGCGCCCCTCATCGCCTCCGGCGGCGTGCTGATTGTGAGTTCGGGCGGCACCACAGTTTCTGCGGTGATATCGAGCGGGGGCATCGAATATGTTTCGGCTGGCGCTTTTGCCACGAGCACGACTGTCCTGAGTGGGGGGGTGATCGGCAAGACGGGCACTGCAAGCGGGCTGGTTCTGTCGAGCGGTGCCAGTGTCCTGCTCAACGCGGGCGCGAGCTATATCAACGTGGCTTCGGGCGTGACTGTGGCGCTCGCATCCGGGGGCAGTATCACTGGCTTTGTCGCGAGCGGCGGCCGTCTGGTGATCAGTTCCGGTGCGACTGCGGGGGTTGTTGTTTCGGCTGGTGCTGTGCAGATCGTGCTTTCGAGAGGCGTGACCTATGGCGCGATCGGTGCTGGTGCCACCTCGCTGATCAGCTCCGGAGGGACCGCGTCGAGCCATGTGCTGAGTTCCGGCGGGACCGAAATTGTCTCCTCGGGCGGTTACACGTCTGGCGCCGTGGTTTCAGGCGGACAATTGATCATCAATGCGGGAGGCACCGGCTCAAGCCTGGTTCTTCCCCTGACGAGTGCCGGGACGATAACGGTCAATTCGGGAGGGACCGCGAACACCATCGCCACATCCGGCGGTATTTTCGTCAACAATGGAGGGTCTGTCAGCAATTTATCGTTAACTTACTATCTTGTCACAAGCGCTTATAACGCTTCGCTCGGTATCTATCAGTATACAACAAGATATTACGCTGGAGCCGGCGAAAGATTCGGTGGCGGTGTGGTTGTGAGCGGGGCAACCATTGGAAACCTCAGTGCTTTCGGCGGCACTTCTGGCGCTTTGTTCGTCAATTTGACCGTCGCGGCCGGTGGCACGCTGTGGAATAATGGCGCATCTTTCGTTGGCTTGACGGTTGCTGCTGGCGGAACAGAGTTCATCGGCAGCGGCAGCACCGCGATCCGTCCGGCGAGCGGCGATCCTGCCGCCATTCTCATCGTGCTCAGCGGGGGCACACTCAAGACGGCGGCCTCCAACCAATCCGGCGTCACGCTGAACAGCGGCGGCTCGGAGGTTATCCTGGCCGGCACGACCTTGCTGGGCGCGGGTATCAGGTCGGGTGGCATTCTGGTCGCAGCCTCCGGCGCGACCGCTTCGGCGACGTTGCTGAGTGCTGGCGGCGCCTTGCTGGTTTCCTCCGGTGGCACAAGTATTTCCGGCGCCGTCCTGTCCGGCGGGACCGAGGTGGTTTTATCCGGGGCACTGGCCAGTGGCCTGGTTGTCTCGGCCGGGGGCTCGGTGGTGGCCGCGGGTGGCTCGCTGGTCGGGCTCGTGATGGCCAGCGGCGCCATCTACGGGATGGCCGGCACCTTCGTTTCAAGCGGATTGGTGGTCTCCAGCGGCGCAAAAGTGGCTCTGACATATGGCGCCACCACCGTCAGCGGCACCGTCAGCTCCGCTGGATCCCTGACCATCGGCGCCGGCGGTGTTGATCTTGCGGGGGTGGTGAGTTCTGGTGGTTCGGAGGTCCTGTCCGCGGGAGGCTACGCCAGCGGCGTCATCGTGCTGAGCGGTGGCGTTTTCGCGCAGTTTGGCGGGACCATCTCGGGGATGACGCTCTCGAGCGGCGCCACCGAGTTGATCGGTGCCGGGTATGTGGCCAGAGCGGCGGTCTTCTCCGGCGGCCAGACCCTCGCGGTCAACGGAACAACCAGCAATGCAGTGATCAGCAGTGGCGGGACACTGCGGATCAATTCCGGCGGCAAGGATGTTTCGGCTTCGATCTTGTCGGGTGGCGTGCTCGTTGTGTCCTCCGGCGGCACTGCCACTGCACCAACCGTGAGTAGCGGGGGAACGGTCCAGTTTGCCCGCGGCGCCGTGACCCTCGCCGTTCTGCTCAGCGGGTCTACCGAAATCCTCAGCAGCGGCGCGGTTCAGAGTGCTGCTGTCGTGGGCGCTGGGGTGGTCGATATTGTCAGTGCCGGGGCCACAGCAAAGGCCGTTACCGTGAGCAGCGGCGGTACGATCATGGCCGCTGGAGGTGTCATCAGCAGCCTTGTCTTGAATGGTGGCGGCGTCGAAATCGTCGCAGCCGGCATTACTTTGACGAGCCCCCAGGCGATCGGGAGTGGTGCGATTTTGATGGTGTCTGGCGTGACCAGCGCCGCGACGATTGGCAATGGTGGCTTGATGGTGCTTGCATCGGGCGGCGTGGATCGGTCGGCGAAGATCAATTCTGGGGGCACCCAGATGGTGTCCGCCGGGGGCGTCGTGAGCGCGGCCGTGATCAGCAGCGGTGCCACGCTCGTCCTCTCGTCCGGCGGCTCGGTCTCGAGTTTGACCTTCGCGGCCGGCGCGACCGAAGTGCTGGCCAGCGGTGTGACTTC
>CANFKS010000039.1 GCA_947447625.1 Rhodospirillales bacterium
TCCCGTGTTCTGCGATTTTTTTGTCCCGAACTGCGCTGTCGTGCCGTCCCATGCGGTGCGTTCGCGTTGAAGACTCATACCAAGCCTCACAAAGCGCGACCCTCGGTATGAGTCTTTTTGCGCGCGCGAGCGCCCACCAACCCGGCGCGGATACTTTTTGCGCGCGCCGCCGCCCACCAACCCGGCGCGGATACTTTTTGCGCGCGCCGCCGCCCACCAACCCGGCGCGCATACAAGGTATCAGAGCAATGTCGTGCCGGATTGGTGGATTTCGCCCAGCGTGTTGCGGAAATTGATGGTGGTGCCGTCCGACAGCACGGCGGTGCTGTTGTAGAGATTGGTTCCGCCGGCCGTGCCGATGACCGTCGATGTCAGGCTGGAAACCGAGGCCACGCCGAGGTCGAACACATCATGGATGCCGTTGCCGCCGAGGCTGGGCGAGAAATCCAGGATGGTGATGCTGCCGCCCCCTGCGGTCGAGGCTTCGTGATAGACCGAGCCGTGCAGAAACCCCGGGTTGGTGGGCGCCACACTGGTGTCGTGCCCGCCGACCACGGTGTAGCTGCCGGACCCGGTGAACACGAAATCCTCGTAGCCGTAGCCCGAGCCGAGCGCGGAGCCGCTGCCCGAGCCCATCACGAAGCGCCCGCCGCGCACCACGGCGCCGCCGAGCGTATCCGCGGCATGGTCGAAATTGGCCGAGGCCTGCACGCCGCGCCCATTGCCCAGAATGGCGGTGTCGCCGATGCCGTGCAGGAAGATCACATCCCCGGCCCCGCCCGCCACCATGGTGGCCGCTTCCGTGCTGGTGCCGGTCGAGAGCACATTGCCGCCGGCCGCCCCGCCTTCGAAATAGCCCTTGCCTTCCAGCACGGTGGCCCGCCCGGTGAAGGCGGCAGAAGTCAGGGTCTGCCCGCCGATCACGCGGGTGCCGCCGAACAGCGTGGCGGAGAGTTCATGCCCGCTGAAGCTGGGCGCGATCATCACGCTGCCGGCCCCGGGCGTGATGAACACGCGCCCGCTGTCGTTGTTCGCCCCCGGCGTGGTGCTGACCGGCCCGGTGCCGAGATGCACCGTGAGCGCGGTGCCGGCCGACGCCGCCTTGATGGTGAGCGCCCCACCGGCCCCGCCCGCAAGCGTCGCGATTTCAACCGCGGACTCCCCGCCATCGGCCACCAGCATATCCGCGCCGCCCTGATAGAACCGGGTCAAGGCCTTGCCCGCGGTATGCACCGTGGCCCCCCCGCCGATCGTATCCACCACCGTCAACAGGGATTGCACGCTGTCATTGCCGGTCCAGATGTTCACCCGGTCCGTCGCATCGGAATTGGTCACCGCATCGCCGGTGGTGCTGTTGCCGCCGAGGAACACGGCCCCCCTGGTGTTGGTGTTGAGATACACCATCGCCTCGCTCGCGCCCGACCACACCGAGGTGGAGCCCGAGCCGACCAGAATTGTTTTGCCCGCCCCCTGGCCCCCCACACGTCCCGAGCCGACAGACTCCACCGCCCCGGTCACCATTGTATTGTAGAGCGAATCCCAGGCGCCGAAATCGAGCGTGGCGCTGCTCGTTTTGGCCACCCCGCCGAAAAACACGGTCGCCGGCACCGTCACGCTGCCCGTCACGGTCGAGGCCGGGGTGTAGTAGCTGATGAAATCGGGCGCCCTGGCCATCAGCCGGTTGGTCGTCGCGTCCAGCGCGGCCTGCGCAATCGCGGCATTGGCCGCACTGGTGAAGGGCACCAGCACCGAGTCATGCGTACTCGTATTCACCGTCACATACGTCGCCATGGGGTCGCCGTCTCCGTCGCGTTAACGTTCGATAACCCCTTCTAGGCGGTACCACGACAAAAAATCAATAAATTTCACGTCAAAATTCAAGATATTTTGAAACCTCGTTAAGGATTCGAGAAACAACACCATTATTGAGACACGCCGGGCCGCGCCGTCACCCCGCCCCAAACCCTTGATTCCACGCGCTTTCCCCCCCGCCCAACCCGCGCCGCAACACCAAGCCCCCCTGCATGCGCCGCCGCCGCAGCACCGCATCACAAAAACTTTCCACAAAAAAAATCGCGCCCCGAACAATGCCGGAGCGCGAATCCCATCCTGTTCCACCCAAAAATCAGGCCCACCCAAAAATCAGGCCCACCCTGACATCAGGGCGAAACCGATCACTCCCCAGCGCTTTACTCCCCAGCGCTTTACTCCCCAGCGCTTTACTCCACAGCGCTTGACCCGCCGCGCGAAAACCGGACGGCCAGGCGCAGCAACACCTGCCGGTCCAGCTCCCCCAGCGCCCGATACAGCCGCAGCAGCGCCATCTCGTCCCCGCTTTCCGCCGCCCGCCCGCCATCCGGACCATGCTCCCCGGTCAGCAGATGCTGCGCCGAAACCCCCAGCGTCGCCGCCACCCGCGCCAAATTGGCACCCACCTGGCCCGACCGGTCCGTCTCCCATTGCGCCACAGCACTGCGCGACACCCCGATCGCCGTCGCCAGCATCGCCTGCGTCAGCCCCGCCGCCTGCCGCGCGGCCTTGATCCGCCCGCCCGCGCCCCCATGTCCTCCATCCATCATCAGATGGTCCGCCGCGATCCGCGCCGCCGTCCGTTCCGGTCCGCCCATGATCCAAACCCCATAAATTAACACTTTTATAACGCGCCGCCGTCTAACCAACAATGTTATTTTTTCTTGACGCGAAAACGTCATTCCGCCTAACTACCGGTGTCACCAACCGGACGGAACCCATGCCCGCCAAACGCCAATGGACCCCTCTCGAAGACCGCCGCATCGCAGCCTCGCGCATCCTGCGCCGCTCCTGGGATCGCATCGCCACCGACCTCTCGGTCTCGCGCAGCGCCCTCATCGACCGCGCCCGCCTGCTCGGCATCCCCCGCCTCGAACCCATCCCGCCCGAAACCATCGAGGACCCCAACCGCGAGCCGCTGCCCACCGGCCACCCCACCGCCTGGGCCGTGCTCACCGCCGGCACCCTCCTCGACGGCGCGCCCTTCGAGCCGCTTCACAGCTTCGACGATCTTGTGCCGGAGGCATGAGCATGCGCCACCCGACCGACCCGCCCCAGCCGCATCGCGCCGCGCATTTCCTCGGCAAACTCGCCGCCGCCGGCCTGATCGCGCCCCAGGAGGCCGAAATCGCCCTCGCCGCCGCCGCCCACGAGGCCAAAGGTGCCGACCGCGCCGGCCTGCAAGCCCGCCTGCTGCACACGCTGCACGACCATACCGGCCACGCCCATCTCCCCCCCTTGCTCGCCCCCCAACCCGAAATGGCGCTCGACGCCATCCCGGCCGCCCTCCCGCCGCCGCAGGCGATCCCGCCGCGCGCCTGGCTCTACGGCGCCTTCCTGGTGCGCGGCTTCGTCTCCGTCCTCGCCGCCCCCGGCGGTGTCGGCAAATCGGCCTATGCGCTCGCCATCGCACTCGCCGTCGCCACCGGGCGGCCCCTGCTCGGCGATCGCGTCCACCGCGCCGCCCCCACCTGGGTGCTCAACCTGGAAGACCCGATGGACGAGCTCGACCGCCGCGTCGCCGCCCTCTGCCTCGCCCATGACATCGACCCCGCCGCCCTCGCCGGCCTGCATCTGCATTCCGGCCGCACCCGCCCCCTGGTGATGGCCGCCTTCGACCGCCAGACCAGCCGCTTCCTCTACCCCGACCGCGACCGCATCATCGCCGCCATCACCCGCGCCGGGATCGGCCTCGTCATCGTCGATCCGCTCGTCAAATCCCACATGCTCGACGAAAACGACAACCGCCACATGGATGCCCTCGCCACCGCCTGGTCCGAAGTTGCCGACGCCACCGGCGCTGCCATCCTGCTCGTCCATCACGTCCGCAAAGGCGCCGTCAACGCCGACATCGATGCCGCCCGCGGCGCCAAATCCCTCACCGACGCCGCCCGCGCCGCGGCCCTGCTCGAACCCATGACCGACGACGACGCCCGCCTGCTCGGCATCCCCGCCGCCGAGGCCTGGCGCTTCCTGAAGCGCTGCGACGCCAAGGCCAATCTCGCGCCGCGCGCCACCCGCGCCCAATGGCTGCGCCTGGAGACCATCCCGCTCGGCAATGCCAGTGCCGACTACCCCGAGGGCGATCGCGTCGGCGCCGTCATGGCCTGGCGCCAAACCTCCCCCCTCGCCGCCATCTCGCCCGGCGAGTGCAACATCGCCCTCGATCTGATCGCCTCCGGCCCCGAACCCGGCGCCCGCTACGGCCTCACCCGCAACCCCCGCTTCCTCACCCGCTGGGTCGGCCATGTGCTGACCCAGTGCTTCGACCTGCAGGACCGCGAAGCCAGCCAGATCATCGCACTCTGGCTCAAAACCGGCCTGCTCGTCGAAGGCGAGTATTTCGACCGCCCGCAACGCAAAACCCGCCGCGGCGTGTCCGTCGACGACAGCAAACGCCCCACCGTAACCCCCGGCCCCGGAGACCAGGCATGACCCATCCAACCCCCGCTCCCATGGTTCTCACGCGCGCGCGCGCGACCCCCGAACGCCCCCCCCTGCCCCGCTCATATCCGGGCTCATATCCGGGCGCAAATCCCGGCGCACCCCGGCGCACGGCGGACGCGCCGCGGGGGGGCGCGCCGGAGCACCATGGTTATACCATGGGGCCCGGCGCACCCCCACGCCGCCCCGCGCCTCTGCCCTGGCCGCACGGCGCGGATCCGGCGCATTCAGTCACAGCCCGCCTCGAGGAGGCCGGCGCCACGCTGCTGGCCCTGCCCCACACCGGCTACACCACGTCCCTGCGCCTCACCCGCCTCGACACCATCAACCCCGGCGCCGAACCGCCGGCCTGCAGCAAAACCCGGGCGCGCGCCCCCATGCCCTCCACCGCCGCCATCACCCGCATGGACGAGGCCTTCGCCTGGTTCCGCCTCATCCCGGACGACCGCTTCGTCCTGCGCCGCATCCTCGGCGCGCGCGCACTGGTCCACCCCCTCACCGGGCGGCACATCCACTCCTGGCGCAAACTCGCCACCCTGATCGGCGCCGATCACAACGCCGTGCGCCGCTGGCACGGCGAGGCCATCGCCCTGCTCGTGCGCGCCTTGCGGGCCGGCTGCCCCCACCGGCCCGGCTCCTGAGCGAGACCCCCCCCACCATGCATCCCGCGCTACACCGCCGCCAAAACCCGATCCACAAACACCCCGGCCGCGCCCAGATAGGCCGCCGGATCCGTCATCGCCGCCACCGCTTCGCGATCGAGCCGGCGCGCCACCTCGGGCTCCTGCATCAGGGCGTCGGTGAGGGTCATGCCCCCTTCGAGTGCCCCCCCTTCGATTACCCGATCGCAGGCGTGCTTCACCACGTGATGCGCCGCCTCCCGCCCGAGATGCGGCGCCAGCCCCATCATCACCGCCTCCGCCACGATCAGCCCCCCGGTGAGATCCAGGTTGCGCCGCATCCGTGCCGCATCCACCACCATCCCCTCCGCGATCGTGCGCGCATGCGCAAGCGCCCCGTGCGTCAGCACAAACGCCTGCGGCAGCGCCAGGTATTCCGCCTGCCACGGCCCTGTCGCGCGCTCATGGTCATGCGCCATGGCGCCCTGCATCAGCGGCACCAGCGCCTGCACCCCGCGCGATGCGGCCAGGATATATTCGGAGGCGATCGGGTTGCGCTTCTGCGGCATGGTCGAGGACTGGCCGCGCCCGGGCACATAGGGCTCGAACACTTCGGCCACCTCGTTCTGGCAGAGCAACACGATATCGGTCGCGATCTTGGCGAGCGAGCCGCACACCAGCCCGAGATACGACACCGCCTCGGCCAGCCCGTCGCGGCAGACATGCCACGGCGCAAGCGGCGCCCCCAGCCCCAGCTCCTCCGCCAGGCCCAGCATCACCGCCAGGCCCCGATCGCCGAGCGAGGCCAGTGTCCCCGCGGCGCCGCCGAATTGCACCATTTCCACCCGCGGGCGCAGCTGCGCCAGCCGCGCGCGATGCGCCAGCAGCGGCATCAGCCAGGTCGCGCATTTGAGCCCGAAGGTGACGGGCAAGGCGTGCTGCAAATGCGTCCGCCCCGCCATCGCGGTGGCGCGATGCGCGCGCGCCTGGTGCGCCAGCCCTGCGATCACGGCATCGAGTTCGGCTGCGATCAGATCGAAGCCGGCGCGCATCTGCAGCACGGTGGCGCTGTCCATGATGTCCTGCGTCGTAGCCCCCCAATGCGTCCAGGCCCCTGCCGGCCCCGCCGCGCGCGACAGCGCCTTGACCACGCCCACCACGGGATAGCCCACATTGCGCACGGAGGCCGCGAGTTCGGCCGCATCCAGCACCGTCACCGCCTGCGCAATCGCCGCCGCCGCCTCGGCGGGAATGATCCCGAGCCGGCCCTGCACCCGCGCCAGCGCCACCTCGACGTCCAGCATATGGCCAAACCAGGCCCCCTCGTCGAACACCGCGCGGGCGGCGTCCGAGCCGTAGAGCGTGCCGAAAACCGGGCTGTCCGCAGGATTGATCGGCATGGAATTCTCCCTATTCGGCGCGCAGCGGCGTCACCGCAAAGCGGATGCTACCCCGCATCTGCGCGCCAGGCTCGATGACAAACAGGCCGGGCGGCAGCGGTCCATCCATCCGGTTGATCGCGTCGGTGATGTTGCTCACCGGCTCGAAGGCAAAAAAATCCTGCCCCGGCGGCACAAACACCACCGCATTGGCAAAAACCGGATCGGCCGTGATGTCGATCGCAAAGCCCCGGTCGGGATAGGCCAGGTCGGGATAGGCCAGGTCGGGATAGGCCAGCCGGGCGAAGCCGGACCATCCGGTAAAGCAATGATCGAGCGCCACGCTCCCCACCGGCAGCCCCGCCTCATGGTTCCACGCCGGCGGCACCGCCTGATGGGAGACCGGAATTTTATCCGGCCCCGGCATCTGCACGCCGCTCGCGGCAAAGCGCAGCGTACAATCGGGGCTGCGCGGAAAATACGGATGCAGCCCGAAGCCCAGCGGCGCCGGCCCGTTGTGGCGGTTGGTGATGGCGCAGCCGATCCGCAGCCCATCCTCCGTGAGGTCGAAATGCTGCTCGGCCTCGAACGCAAACGGCCACAGCGCGCCGCCGGGATAAGCGAGGCGCAGCGTCACGCCGCCGCCCTCATGCGGATGCGCCGTCCATGGCAGGCGCCACCCCGCGCCATGAATGGCCCAGCCGTTCATCAAATCCGGCAAATCATAGGCCACGCCCGCAAAGCTGAACCGCCGCCCGCCAACCCGGTTGGAATAGGGAAACAGCGGATAGGACCCCAGATCGCGCGGGCTGTCCGCCTGCAGCGCATCGGCCAAGGGCGGGCGGAACAGCGCCGTGCCCCCCCGCCGCCACGACACCACGGCCCCGCCCAGCGCCGGCGCCAGCACCAGCTCCGCCGCCCCCGCTTGCAGGCGCACCAGCGCGCGCGGCGTGGTCATCCCCAGCATGCTCATGCAGCCCCCCCTTCCGCGGCGCCCCCTTCCGCGGCGCCGCGTCCAGGCGCCGGGCTCAGGCGGATCACAAGCTCGGCCGCCCCATCCACCGCCGCGGCCGAATACAGCAGCGGCACATACGCCCCCGCCGCCCAGCGCGCCGCGAGATCGTCGTAATGCGCCGAGCGCGGATCGCCGGACTGGCCGGGCGCGTTGATGCACAGCGAGGCATCCCAGTTGCCGACATCGGCCACCATGCGGAACGACGCCCCCGAGGTGACGCGGAAATCGGTCGCGCGATAGCTCGCGGCCATCGGTGTCGAGCCCGAACCGCCCTTGGCCAGCCGGCCCACCGATTTCATCTCCGGCAGGATATCGGCCAGCGGATGCTCGAAATACCCGTGATGCAGCGCCCCCCAGGTCCATGCCGACGGCTCCTGGCCCAGCCGCAGGCGCAGCTCCACCATCGCCTTGCCCAGCGTGGCCAGCAGCAGCGCGCCGCGATCGGGGATGCGCGGATCCTGCGATTCCAGCATCGCCAGCAGCGTCTCGATATCGCCCGGCGCCAGCAGCGGCCGGATCTCGGGGTCCATCGTCACGAGATCGAGCAAAGTGGGGCGCAGACACTTGGTCCACCACACCTCGAACACGGCCGCCGCCGCGCTGTCGCGCGCAAGACGCCCGTCCCACGCCGCCAGGAGCGCCAGCGCATCGGCCGCATCGCCCTCGCCCGCGAGGCCCTCGAGCATCGGGCGGATGCGCCGGGCCGGGATCGACACATCGTCGGTCTGCAGCGCCACCGAATCGGCCAGGCTGTGCGCGCTTTGGCTGTCCAGCACCTCATGGATGCGCGTGGCGCGGGAGCGTTCGGCCCATTCGAAGCCGAGCTTGATCGCCGCATAATCGTAATCCGCCGGCAGGTTCATCTCGTTGGCGGTGGCAACGAAGCCGCGCGCGGGGTTGATGCTGCGCGGCAGCACGGCAAAATCATGAAACCCCGCCCATTCGTAGCGCCCATCGCCCGGCACCGGCAGCAGCCCGTCCCAGTTCGGGCGGATCGGCACGCGCCCGGCGGCATACCAGGCGATGGTGCCCGAGACGTCCGCATAGACGTGATTGACCGAGGGCGTGGCCCAGGCATGCAGCGCCTTTTCATAGGTGGCGAGATCGGGCGCATCCATATAGCCGAGGCTCGACAAATAGGCCGACGCCCCCGGCTCGAACCACACCGAGCGCACGGCATAGGCGCGATGCAGCCCCGCATCCTCGAACACCACGGGGCCATGGCGGGTGAATTTCAGGGTGACGCTCTGGCTGTCCGCACCGCGCACGGCGATGGTCTCGCAAGCCGTGGTCATCGCCTCCCAGCCCGCGCCATAGCGGTATTCGTCGGGGTTTTCCGGGTTGGTCTCGTAGACGTAGAGATCCTCCTGATCCATCGGAAAAATGGTGAGCGAAAAGGCGCAGGTCTGGTTGTGGCCGATCGAAATGCCGGGCATCGCAGGCTCCCCCGCGCCGATCGCATCGATGCCGGGGCCGGTGAGATGCACCAGCCAGCGCAGCGAAGGCAGCGCATGGGCGCGATGCGGGTCCGACGCCAGGATCGCGCGCCCGGTTTCGGTGCGCGCGGGGGCCACGGCCCAGTTGTTGGAACCCTGGATATACACATCGCCCAGATCATCCACCCGCGTCCAGTCCCAGGCGCTGTCGAGCGTCGCGGTCATGCGGCCATGGCTGAAATCGAGCCGGGCGGCGGCGAGTTTGAACACATCGAGCACACCAGCCGGAATCGCCCCGAGATCGACACCTTCGGGAATTTCGGGCGTCCATTCAGGCTCCAGCGCACGGCGCGCCGTTTCGGCCGCAAGCCCGGATTTGGCCATCACCCGCGCGCGCGTAACCTCGGACAGCACATTGCGCACCAGGCCATGGCTGCGAATGCGCACCGCATCGCCGGCCGACCAGCGCTCCGGCGCCGTGCCCATGGCCGCGAATTCCGGCGCCAACAGCGCCGGCTGCGCCGCGCAGCGATCGATCCAGGCATTGATCCCGGCCACAAACGCCTCCGTGATGGCGCGCGCCTCCGCCGTGCCATAGGACGCCCATTCCGCCGCCATGTCGCCGCGATACAAAAACAACCGCGACGCCCGGTCCTGCGCCAGAAACCCCGGCCCGAAATCCGCCGCCAACCGGCCCAGCCCGCGCTTGCGCCACATGTCCAACTGCCACAACCGCTCCCGCGCCGCGGCAAACCCCTGCACGAAAAACACGTCATGGCGCGTGGCGGCACGAATATGCGGAATGCCCCAGCGATCCATCACAATGCTGGCCGGCGCCTCCAATCCGGGAACGCTGAGGTCGATGGCGGCGGGCTCGGTCATGGATCATCTCTCCGGATTCCCCCACAAGGTTCCACGCGGCGGCGGACTGGACAAGACAGCAGCAGCGATGGCCACTATGCATCCCGTCATCCAGGGAGACACCGCCATGACCAAACTCGCCATCATCACCGGCGGCGCCCGCGGCATCGGCCGCGCCTGCGCCCTCGCACTGGCCGCAAAAGGGCTCGACATCGCCATCATCGACCTGCTGCAACCCGAAATGCAACGCACCATGGCCGAACTCCAAGCCCTCGGCCGCACCGCCCGCATCTACCAGGCCGACGTGTCCGACCACCCCCGCGCCGCCACCGTGATCAAACAAATCGCCGCCGATTTCGGGCGGATCGACGTGCTGGTCAACAACGCCGGACGCGGCAACCCCAAAGGCATCCTGGACATCACCGAAACCGAATTCGACCGCACCATCGCCGTCAACCTCAAATCCTGCTTCAACTATATCCAACCCACCGTACCCATCATGCAAGCCAACGGCGGCGGACGGATCATCTCAATGTCCTCCCTCAACGCACACTCCGGCGGCGTCACCTCGGCCGTCTCCAAATTCTCCTACGCCGCAGCCAAAGCCGGCATCATCGGCATGACCCGAGCCCTGGCCAAAGAACTCGGCCCCACCATCGCCATCAACTGCATCTGCCCCGGCGTGATCGAAACCGAACTGGGCAACACACTCACCAAAGCCCGCGGCCCCGAACTGACCAAAGGCATCGCCCTCGGACGCCTCGGAACCCCACAAGACGTGGCCGAACTCGTGACCTTCCTCGCCACCGTGGAACCGAATTTCATCACAGGACAGGATTTTATCATCGACGGATTTCAGTGGGTGGTTTGACGGGGAAGGCACAGGCGACGGCGAAGACAAGGGCGAAGACAAGGGCGAAGACAAAGGCGAAGACAAAGGCGAAGGGGTAGCGCTTCTTTTTTGAAAAAAAGAAGCAAAAAACTTTTATCCGCTTGGCTTGGGAGGGAACGCGCGAAAAATTCGTGGGGCTGACCAAGGCCGATCGGCTTCGCCCCTCCCCCGCCGACAACCAACGGATGAAATCCGGTTTGCCGCTTCTTTTCAACACATAAAACGAAAAATATTGACGTTTACAGGCATCAATGGGATAAAGCGGGCGGAGGACACATGACGCGCGACGAAAACACCCCCCGCCCCCCACTGCGACCCGTCCTGAAAGGGGTTGCAGGAGGAGGAGACGGACCCCATAATCCGCCCATGGACGTTATGCACTATCGGATCGATCAAGCCGAGAAGCGGATGGACAGGCTGGATGGCCGGCTGGACCGCATCGACGGCCGCCTTGACCGCATGGACGGCACGTTGACGGAGATTAAAATCACGTTGACCGAGATGAAAGCCAACTTGCCCTCCAAAGGATACATTCTGAGCATGACGGTTGCCGTGGTGGGAATCGTGGTGGGATCCGTGGTTGCCCTCGGAGGCGTTCTCCTTCAGGCGTCAGGCAACCAACTTGCCGCGTTTCAAACCGGGCTGTCGGCCGTGCAAACCATCGCCGCCACAAACCAATCCGCCCCGCCTCCCCCGAACGCGAACCCGCCCTCCAAGCCCTAGAGCCTGACGATCTTTGGCGAAATCCCAGCGACTCCGCCAAAAATCATCCCGCTCTAGCTGGCGGACCCCGCCGTGGGGGCGGCATGCGGCCCCGCCAGGATCGAAACCATCCGCCACGTCAGCGTTCCGCCTGCCGGAACCACCGCCCGCGTGTCATTCAAAAACGCGATCGGACGGTTGATGCGCGGCTTGCCGTTTTTATCCGATACGTAATATTGCCAAACGCGACGCACCGGCTTTGCATCGCTGTCGTCCGCAAGGTAGTATTCCCCCGGATCATATTCGTTTTTCAGAACCTTGCTTTGAAATTTATTTTTGTAGGTCGCACCGAACGCAAATACAGCCTTGCCATCGTCATGATAATCGAATTTGGATACATTCATGATCAATCCGGCTTCTGCAGCCTCCCGTGCCGTGTTCAGCACATCGCGGACCGAAGTTTCCTTGTGGATATCGAGATCTGCTCCAAAAAAAATCCCGATCACGGAGAGATGGATTGGCATGCTTGACTCCCGGCACAGCCGAAATACCCCGGATGGCCAACCCATCCGGCTTTCGGTATCATTGCGTATCATTCCTGCATGCGGTGCGCAAGGCCGCCCTGACGTTTCATACCAAGGCTCGCAAAGCGCGACCCTTGGTATTAGCTTTTTTTGCGCGCGAGCGCCCACCAACCCGGCGCGCAGACCGAAACCCTGTGATCGCGGAAGGGTCGCAATCACAGGGTTTCGGTATCAGTCCTCCCCACCGAACACCAACGGATAAAGTTTTTTGCTTCTTTTCCTCAAAAAAAGAAGCACGTCGCTCGTGGTATGAAGGCAAGGCACGCGCATCTTTCGTGGGAACAGAGCAAAAAACTCTTTACAATTCCATGCGTAAATGCGAAAAATTCAACAGAAGGGGAATCTTAGCAGGACGCGGCAATGATCCAGGAGTTCGCCAGGCTTGCGCATGTGATGCAAACCATTCCAAAACGGAGTTCGGCACCATGAACGACGAGACGAAACAGCACTCTTTGTCGCCTGAGGAATTTGCACGTTTTTTCGACGGCGTTGCGAGTGCTCCCACCCCTCGCGCATGCCTCATTTGTGGAAACCAACAAAGCGCAGTTAACGCAGGAGAATCCGGAGAAGTGGCTTCTCTTATCTTAAATTTGCACAATAATAATGGAGTACAGATCGGTCGCGGGCACATATTTTATTCATGCAGTTGCACGAAGTGCGGAAACTCCATGTTTTTCCATAAGACCATGGTCGACCAATGGTTGACGGACAACCCCTCGCCGGCAACAGAACCAGCATGAGCAGCGCCATAAACAACGTCTTGCATATCCCCTTGAACACCAGTTCTCCGGGGCTTGCCGGAGGCGGGGGCGGCCCCCATAATCCGAGCATGGAAGTCATGGACTATCGGATGGATCAGGTCGAGAAGCGGATGGACCGGCTGGACGGCCGGCTCGACCATATGGACGGCACGTTGACGGAGATCAAAATACTCATCGCCAACATACCCTCCACCGGCAAGATGCAGGGCATTGTTTGGAGCGCGGCAGGCACCCTGGCCGCACTGATTCTGGCGCTCATCGCGGTGCAACATTCCGCGTTTCAAACCGGGCTGTCAGCCGTTCAAACGGTGGTGGGCGCAAACCAATCCGCCTCCCCTGCCCCGCAAATCCATATCGTGCCCGTCTCGCCGCCGCAGACCGCGAGCCCACCCGCCAAACCCTAGATCGCGCCTCATGGCCGGAAACGCCGATCTGGTTGGTGTGGGCGATCATCGGCAAGGGGAGTGGCGAAGCCCCATATCGCGTGCCTGCCCCTTCCCCCCCAAAAAATGGGAAGTTTTTTTGCTTCTTTTTTTCCAAAAAAAGAAGCGCTTCCTTCCCCAAACCAAGAAAAAACCCGCCCGGTCCCCCGAGCGGGTTTTCATCGCGCAGTAATACCGAAACCCTGTGATTGCGACCCTTCCGCGATCACAGGGTTTCGGTCTGCGCGCCGGGTTGGTGGGCGGCGGCGCGCAAAAAAAGCGCATACCAAGGGTCGCGCTTTGCGAGCCTTGGTATAAGCGCGGCCGGGCGATCAGTTCTTGGTCTTGTCCACCAGTTTGTTCTTCGCGATCCACGGCATCATGGCGCGCAGTTTTTCGCCCACTTCTTCGATCGGGTGGGCTGCGTTGCGGCGGCGGATGGCTTTGAAGCTGGCTTGGTTGACTTTGTTTTCCAGCATCCAGTCGCGCGCGAATTTGCCGGTTTGGATGTCTTCCAGCACTTTTTTCATTTCCGCTTTGGTGGCGTCGGTGATGATGCGCGGGCCGGTGACGTATTCGCCGTATTCTGCGGTGTTGGACACCGAGTAGTTCATGTTGGCGATGCCGCCTTCGTAGATCAGGTCAACGATGAGTTTGACTTCGTGGAGGCATTCGAAATAGGCCATTTCCGGGGCGTAGCCGGCTTCGACCAGGGTTTCGTAGCCCGCGCGGATCAGTTCCACCAGGCCGCCGCAGAGCACGACTTGTTCGCCGAACAGGTCGGTTTCGCATTCTTCCTTGAAGGTGGTTTCGATCACGCCGGCGCGGCCGCCGCCGATCGCCGAGGCGTAGGACAGGCCCACTTCCTGGGCGTTGCCCGAGGGGTTTTGGGCGATCGCGATCAGGCACGGCACGCCGCCGCCGCGCTGGTATTCGGAGCGCACGGTGTGCCCGGGGCCTTTGGGGGCGATCATCAGCACATCGATATCGGGGCGGGCTTCGATGAGGTTGAAGTGGATGTTCAGCCCATGCGCGAAGGCCATGGCGGCGCCCGGCTTCATGTTGGGTCCGAGGTCGTCGCGATAGAGGTCGCCCTGGCCTTCGTCGGGCGTCAGCACCATGATGAAATCGGCCCATTTGGCGGCTTCGGCCGCGGTCATCACGGTCAGGCCCGCGGCTTCGGCCTTGGCGATGGCGGTCGAGCCGGGGCGCAGGCCGACGACGAGCTGCGTGCAGCCGCTGTCCTTGAGGTTGTTGGCATGGGCGTGGCCCTGGCTGCCGTAGCCGATGATGGCGACTTTTTTGGATTTGATGAGGTTAACATCGGCATCGCTGTCGTAATAGACGCGCATGAGGGCGGTTCCTTGTCTCTGCTGGGCTCGGGGAAGGGGAGGTGTTCTAGATGATCCGCACGCCGCGTGCGATCGCCGCGACCCCGGTGCGCGAGACTTCGGCGAGGCCGAGCGGGCGCATCAGGTCGAGGAAGGCGTCGAGTTTTTCGGTCGCCCCGGTCATTTCGAAAATGAAGCTCCCGGTGGTGGCATCCACCACCCGGGCGCGGAAGGCTTCGGCCAGGCGCAGCGCCTCGATGCGCTGTTCGCCGCTGCCGATCACTTTGATGAGCGCCATTTCGCGCGCGATATGCGGCCCTTCGGTCGACAGATCGGCCACGCGATGCACCGGCACGAGCCGGTCGAGCTGGGCCTTGATCTGCTGGATGATCATATCGGTGCCGGAGGTGACGATATTGATCCGGCTGCGGTTGCGCCCGTCTTCGACCGGGGCCACCGTGAGGCTGTCGATATTGTAGCCGCGGCCGGCGAACAGGCCGACCACGCGGGCGAGGATGCCGGGCTCGTTTTCGACGAGCACGGAGATCGTGGCCGAGCGCAGGCTGGGGTCGATGGGCATGGGTGTTTCGATTCTGTGCTGCGGGGGGCCGGGGTTCAGACCAGCGCCATCCCGGCATCGGTGACGCCGGGGGCGCGGGCGGCGTGTTCGGCGCCGAGGATCATGTCGTTGTGAGCCGCGCCCGAGGGGATCATCGGGAAGCAGTTTTCCTTCTGATCGACGCAGATATCGGCAATCACCGGGCGGTCGGAGGCGATCATTTCGCGGATCACGTCGTCGAGCTGGTCGACCGATGTGGCGCGCAGGCCCACGCCGTGGAAGCTCTCCGCGAGTTTGACGAAATCGGGCAGCGCCTCGGTATAGCTCTCGGAATAGCGCGAGCCATGCAGCAATTCCTGCCACTGGCGCACCATGCCCATGTATTGGTTGTTGAGGATGAACACTTTCACGGGCAGGCGATACTGCGCGAGGGTGGACATTTCCTGAATGTTCATCAGGATCGAGGCTTCGCCCGCGATATCGATGCACAGCGCCGCGGGATGCGCCACCTGCACGCCCATGGCGGCCGGCAGGCCGTAGCCCATGGTGCCGAGTCCGCCCGAGGTCATCCAGCGCTTGGGCTGGTCGAAGCGGAAATACTGCGCCGCCCACATCTGATGCTGGCCCACCTCGGTGGAGATGAAGGTCTCGCGGCCGGATTCGCGGGTGATGTCATACAGGCGCTGCACCGCGTATTGCGGCTTGATGATGCCGCCCTTGGTCTGGATTTGGGTGTATTTGAGGCAATCGATGCCGCGCCACGCCTCGATCTGGCTCCACCAGGTGCTGAGGGCTGCGGTATCGACCTGGCGGGGCTCGTTGTCCCAGGCCTCCAGCAGCGCCTCGATCGACAGGCCGGCATCGCCCACGACGGGAATTTCGACGGCGACGTTTTTGTTGATCGAGGAGCGGTCGATATCGATGTGGATTTTGCGCGAACCGGGGCTGAACGCGTTGAGCCGCCCGGTCACCCGGTCATCGAAGCGGGCGCCGATGTTGAGCATGACGTCGCAACCATGCATGGCGAGGTTGGCTTCGTAGGTGCCGTGCATGCCGAGCATGCCGAGAAACTGCGTGTCGTTGGACGGGTAGGCGCCCAGGCCCATCAGCGTGCTGGTGATGGGGAAGCCGGTTTTGCGGACGAATTTGATGAGCGCATCGCTCGCGCCCTGGCCGGAATTGATGACGCCGCCGCCGGTGTAGATGATCGGGCGCTTGGCGGATTTCAGGGCGGCGACGGCCTTGCCGATCTGCCCCATGTCGGGCGCGGTTTGCGGCCGGTAGGAGCGATGGGGGGCCACGGGGGCGCTCGCATAGGGCGCCTTGTTGATCAGGATGTCCTTGGGCAGATCGATCACCACCGGGCCGGGCCGGCCGGAGCGCGCGACATAGAACGCCTCATGCACCACGCGCGCGAGGTCCTCGGAGCGCTTGACGAGGTAGTTGTGCTTGGTCGCGGGGCGGGTGATGCCGGTGGTGTCGGCCTCCTGGAAGGCGTCGTTGCCGATCAGATGGGTCGCCACCTGGCCGGTCAGGCACACCAGGGGAATGCTGTCCATCAGCGCATCGACCAGGCCCGTCACCGCATTGGTGGCGCCGGGGCCGGAGGTGACGAGCACGCAGCCGACACGCCCGGTCGAGCGCGCATAGCCCTCCGCCGCATGGACCGCGGCCTGCTCGTGGCGCACCAGGATGTGGCGGATCGCGTTCTGCTGAAAAATCGCATCGTAGATCGGCAGCACCGCGCCGCCGGGATAGCCGAAAATCACCTCCACACCCTGCTCCTTGAGCGCGCGGAGCAAAACTTCGGAGCCCGATTGCAGCTCGGCCTGCATCTCGGGTTGGGCTGCGGTGGCGGGGGCGGTCTGTGTCTGGCTCATGGGGCGCTGCAATACGCCGCAACGCAGCAAGGGTCAACCCGCACTCTGAATTAAACGAAAGATTTCGCCTGATTCCCTTTCCGAAAGTTGCGCCAGACCCGCAACTCGCGCATGGATCGTATGCGCCCGCCCATTCGGCGCCAATTCGCGATGGCGAAACCAGGTGGTCTGGCGCTTGGTGTACTGCCCCGTGACGATCTCCGCGCGCCGGCAGGCAGCCTCCAGCGTCATCGTCCCCGCCAGATAAGCCGCCAGTTGCGGCACCCCCAACGCCCGCATCGCCGGCAAATCCGGATCAAGCCCGAGCGCCAGCAGCCCCGCCACCTCCGCCACCGCCCCCTGCGCCACCATCGCAGCAAACCGAACCGCAATCGCCGCCCGCAAATCCTCCCGCGGCGGATCGATCAAAACCGCCGAAAACCGCCACGGCGCCGGACCCGCCCCCCCACTCTGCGACCCTTCGTTCTGCGACCCTTGGCTCTGCCCCCCTTGGTTTTGCCCCCCTTGGTTTTGCCACGCCACCAGGCCCCGCCCCGTGCCGCGCCACACCTCCCACGCCCGCGCCACGCGCTGGCTGTCCTGGGGGCGCAACCGCGCCGCGGTCGCCTGATCGACCTTGGCCAACGCATCATGCAGCCCCTTCGGCCCCAGCTCCGCCAACAACCACCGCGCCTCCGCCCGCGCCGTCTCGGGGATCGGCGGAATGGACGCGATCCCCTCGCGCAGGGCTGCGAAATACAGCCCGCTCCCGCCGCAGAGGATCGGCAACAACCCCGCCTCCCGCGCCGCCGCCATCTCGGCCAACGCCGCCTCCCGCCACCACGCGACCGACCCCGCCTCCCCCGCCGGGCGCACGCCATACAGGCGATGCGGCGCCATCGCCTCCTCCGCCACGCTCGGCCGCGCCGTCACGATGCGCAACTCGCGATAGACCTGCATGGAATCCGCATTGATCACCACCCCGCCCAATGCCTGCGCCAAACCCAGCGCAAGCGCCGATTTTCCGCTGCAGGTGGGGCCCGCGACAATCAAAGCCTGTGGTCGTTCATCCATAATACTTGCAGCCCGGCTGATGGCGCCCCATACGGCACCCATGAGCCACATCCTTACCCTGATCGCCGACCGCACCCAAACCACTTTGAGCCAGGCGGTGATCGATCGCGTGCGCGAGGCCATCGACGGCGGCCCCCCACGCATCCTCTCGCCCGGCGAAGCCGCCGACATCCCCTGCCGCACCATCCCGCTGGCCGCCGCCCTCGACGCAGCCCTCGAAGGCGCGCCCATCGACACCATCAGCACCCGCCCGCGCAACCGCCGCAAAGCCCTGCTGGTGGCCGATATGGACAGCACCATCATCACCTCCGAAACCCTCGACGCACTCGCCGCCCACGCCGGCATCGGCGCCCAAATCGCCGCCATCACCCGCCAAAGCATGAACGGCGAAATCGACTTCGCCGACGCCCTGCGCCAACGCGTCGCCATGCTCAAAAACCTGCCGCTCGACGCACTCGAAAAAACCTGGGCCAAAACCGAACTCACCCCAGGCGCCCGCGAACTCGTCGCCACCATGCGCGCCAACCGCGCCACCACCGCCCTGGTCTCAGGCGGCTTCACCTGGTTCACCCAACGCGTGGCCGAAACACTCGGCTTCGATACCCACCGCGCCAACGAACTCCTCCACAACAACACCACCCTCACCGGCGAAATCGGCGAACCCATCCTCGACCGCGACGCCAAACGAACCATCCTCATCGAACTCGCCAAAACCCGCGGCATCCAACTCAACGCAACCCTCGCCGTCGGCGACGGAGCCAACGACCTCGCCATGCTCCGCGAAGCCGGCCTCGGCATCGCATACCACGCCAAACCCATCGTCGCCGCCGAAGCCCGCGCCCAAGTGCGATTCGGCACCCTGCGCGCCGTGCTGTTCGCACAAGGGTATCGGCTGGAAGAGATCGTAGGGGCTTAAGGGTTAACAGGCAGTAAAGGTTAAGGGGTAGCACTTCTTTTTTGAAAAAAAGAAGCAAAAAACTTTCATCCGCTTTGCATCGCGGGAAGTGGCCAGGGTGGAGGGGCGAAGCCGATCGCTGCACGCTCTCCTTTTCCCCCCCAAGCCAAACGGACAAAAGTTTTTTGCTTCTTTTTTTCAAAAAAGAAGCGCTACCCCTTCCCTTTTCGTCCCGCCCGTCCCTTCGTCACGGCTTCCATTCGAACGGCACTGTATCGGCTGCGATATAGAGTGGGTGTCCGGGGGCGCCGTCTTTGCTCAGGCGCAGTGCGTGCAGGCGGTATCCGGCGGTGGCCAGCATGCGGGCGGCGTGCAGGCCGGCGCCGGCGATGGATTTGGCTTTCGGGCTGCCGTAGCCCACCAGGATGAAGGCGGCGCGGGCTGCCATGCTGCGCAGGGCGGCGTCGTTGTCGGGGCCGATCGGGTCGTCCACTGTATCCAGGGTTTCCTGGAAGGTGGCGCGGTAGGCGGCGGAGTTGGCGATCCAGAGTGTGCCGTAGCCCCAGGTTCGGGCGAAGCCGATGGTGCGGTTGACGGTTCGGTCGCTGCCTTCGTGGCCGGCGGCCGAGGGGTTCATCATCAGTGCCATCATGGCTGGCCGGGTGGTGTCCCAGGTCAGTTCGAGGCTGTAGCGGTAGCAGTCGTTGGGTCCGCCGTAGACGGCGCGCGCCACCACGCCTGGGGGATAGGCGATGGGTTTGGTGCCTGGGTTGTGGGTGGTGTTCACGTGTGGCGGTAGCGGTAATGGAAGCGTTCGCCGTCGGCTTCGATGAGTCCGGCGGTGGGGGCGGGGAAGTGGATGGGCAGGATGATGGTGCCGGTATCGGCGACGGAGGCCAGGAAATTGCGGCGCGATGTGGCGGCCTGGGCGGGGTCGGTGCAGAAGATGGTGGACCAGGAGGGTTCGCGGCATTGCAGGGCGTGGTGCATCATGTCTCCGGTGACGACGGCGCGTTGGCCTTTGGAGAAGATGTTGACGCAGCAATGGTGGGGCGAGTGGCCTGGTGTGGGGATGAGGGAGACGAGGTCGTCCAGCATGTAGTCGTCATCGACGAGCAGGGCCTGGCCGGCTTGGACGATGGGCAGGCAGTTCATGCGGAAGACGTTGTTTTGCGAATTCACCGCGTCGTTTGCCGGGTCGGCGCTGCGGGCGGCGGCTTCCCAGACTTCGTATTCCTTGCGCGCGAAGACGTATTTGGCGTTGGGGAAGGTTGGCACCCAGCGCCCGTCGCGCAGGATGGTGTTCCAGCCGCAATGGTCGATATGCAGATGGGTGCAGAACACGTAGTCGATGTCGGCCACGGTGAGGCCGGCGGCTTTGAGCCCGTTGATCCAGGGCGATTTGTCGAAATCCATCGGCGCGGGGTAGCCTTTGTCGTCGCCGGTGCAGGTATCGACCAGGATCGTGTGGTGCGGGGTGCGCACGACGAAGGTTTGGTAGGTGATGAACATCTTGCCGGTGGCGGCGTCGAACGAGACGGGGTCCATCTCGGCGATATGGCGTTCCCCGATCTCGGCGGTGTAGTCCGGGAACATGTCCTTGGGCGCCCGCCAGGCCCCTTCGCGCTCAACGATGGATGTGATCGTCACATCCCCAACCCTGATCTCCCGCATCGTCGTTTCTCCTCGGTCAGAACAACAGTGAAATCGTTTGCTGCTTTTGTGTCAAAACAACAGCCCTGGCGTGCCTCGCTTACGCCTCCTCCAACTCCACACTCAGCCTGCGCAATGCGGTGGTATGCGGATGCGCAGTCCGCCCCGCGCGCAGGTCGGAAGCCGAGATCTGCTCCACCATCAGCCCGCCTTGCATGACGCCGAGCCTGGGGCAGAGATGGGCCACGACGGCGAGGTTGTGGCTGACGAGGATATAGGTGAGGCCGCGGCGGTCCTGCAGGTCGGCCAGCAGATTGAGCACTTCGGCCTGCACGGACACGTCGAGTGCGGAGGTTGGTTCGTCGAGCAGCAGCACGTCGGGTTCGGCCATCAGGGCGCGGGCGATGGCGACGCGCTGGCGTTGGCCGCCGCTGAGCTGGTGGGGAAAGCGAAAGCGGGTGGCGGGCGGCAGGGCGACTTCGGCGAGCGCGCGCAGGATGCGGGTTTCGTGGTCGTCCATGCCGTGCACGATCAGGGGTTCGGACAAGGCGCGATCCACGGTCTGGCGCGGATGGAGCGAGCCGTAGGGGTCCTGGAAGACCATTTGCACGCGGCGGAAGAAATCCTTGCCGCGCACCCGGCCGAGGCTTTGGCCGTTGATCGCCATGCTGCCGGTCCAGTCCGGGTTGAGGCCGGAGAGGGCGCGCAGCACGGTCGATTTGCCGGAGCCGCTTTCCCCCACGATGCCGAAACTGCCGCCCCGCGGCACCTGGAGGCTGATGCCGCGCACGGCATGAACCGCCCCGAAGCGGACATGGAGGTCCTTGATATCGATCATTTCAGCCATTCCGGATCGCGCTTCATCACCGCAAGCCGCGGCCGCGGATGGGACAAGGCGGGCAGGCATTCGAGCAGCCCGGTGGTATAGGGGTGCCGCGCGCGGGCCAGTTCGCCGGCGCCGAGTTGCTCGACGATGCGCCCCGCATACATCACCGCCACGCGATCGCAGAAATGCGAGACCAGCGGCAGATCATGGCTGATCAGGATCAGCGCCATGCCGCGGCGGGACACGAGGTCGTCCAGCAGGCGCAGGATTTCGGCCTGCACGGTGGCATCGAGGGCGGAGGTCGGCTCGTCCGCGATCAGCAATTCGGGGTCGGGGGCCAGCATCATGGCGATCATCACGCGCTGGCCCATGCCGCCCGAAAGCTCATGCGGATAGGCGGCAAACACGCGGGCGGGGTCGTTGATGCGGACCTGGTCCAGCAGGTCCATCGCGCCGTCGCGGGCCTCCCGCGCGCCGCCCTTGCGATGCATCCGCCACGCCTCGGCGATTTGCGCGCCGGCGGTCATCACCGGGTTGAGCGAATATTTCGGGTCCTGCAGGATCAGCCCGGCGCGCTTGCCGCGAATGCCGCGCATGGCCGATTCGCTGGCTTTGAGCACATCGATCCCGTCGAATGCCAGCCGGTCCGCCGAAAGCCGGGCACTGCGCGGCAGCAGCCGCAGGATGGAGCGCGCGGTGAGGGACTTGCCGGAGCCCGATTCGCCCACGATGCCGAGCTTCTCGTTGCCGATGCTGAGGCTGACATTGCGCACCGCATGGCTGATGCCGGTCGCGCCGGGGAAGGCGATGCAGAGGTTCTGGATATCGACGTGCATCAGCGTTGCTTCGGGTCCAGCACATCGCGCAACCCGTCGCCCAGCAGGTTGAAGGCGAGCGAGACCAGGAAGATCGCGATGCCCGGAATGGTCGGCACCCACCATTGATCGAGGATGAAGCGCCGCGCGGTGGCGATCATCGCGCCCCATTCCGGCGAGGGCGGCTGCGCCCCCATGCCGAGGAAGCCGAGCGAGGCGGCGGTGAGGATGATGGACGACATGTCGAGCGTCACGCGCACCACGAGGCTGCCGAGACACAGCGGCACGATATGGCGCAGCACGATGCGCGCCGAGGAGGCCCCGGTCAGGCGCACGGCGGCGATGAAATCGGTGTTGCGCAGGCTCAGCGTCTCCGCCCGCGCCAGGCGCGCATAAGGCGGCCAGGCCGTCAGCACGATGGCGAAGATGGCCGAGGTGATGCCGGGCTTGATCGCAGCCACGAAGGCCAGCGCCAGGATCAGGCGCGGAAAGGCGAGAAACACATCCGTCACCCGCATCAGCACCCGATCCGCCACCCCGCCGTAATACCCCGCGATACAGCCCACCGCGAGGCCGAGCGGCGCCACCAGCACCACCACCGCCACCACCATGCCCAGCGTCACCCGCCCGCCCATCAGGATGCGGCTGAACAGATCCCGCCCCAGCTCGTCCGTGCCGAACCAATGCAGCGCCGAGGGCCGGGCGAGGCGGTTGGTGAGGTCCTGCATGGCGGGGTCGTACGGCACGACAAGCGGCGCGATCAGCGCGGCCGAGACCATCAGCACAATGACGATCAGCCCGCCCATCGCCAGCGTGTTGGCGCGGAAATCGCACCACAGCCGATAGCGCGCGCCCCAGGCCGCCTGGCTGCGCGAGGCGGGCGTGTCGCTCAGCAGCCAGTCGCGCCATGACGGGTCGCGCAAGGAGGGGTCGCGCAAGGAGGGGTCGGCCCCGGCTCCGGTGGGGGAGGTGGCGCTCATGATACGCGGGGATCCAGGAGTTTGTAGAGCAGATCGGCCAGCATGTTGAACGCCAGATAGGTGACACCCACCACCAGCGTCGCGCCCAGCACGGCGTTCATGTCGGCATTGAGCAGCGACACCGTGAGATACTGGCCCAGCCCCGGCCAGGAAAACACCGTCTCCGTCACCACCGCGCCTTCGAGCAGCCCGGCATAGGTGAGCGCCATGATGGTGATCAGCCGCACCGCGATGTTGCCGAACGCGTGTTTCCAGATCACCCGCGCAGCCGACAGCCCCTTGGCCCGCGCGGTGATGACATATTCGCCCGCGAGCGCATCGAGCATGAACGCCCGCGTCATCCGCGCGATGAAGGCCATGGCGAAATAGGCGAGCACGGCGGCGGGCTGGATCAGATGGGCCACCGCATCGCGCAGCACATCCCAGTCGCGCGCCAGCAGCGCATCGACGGTGAGGAAATTGGTCACCGCCGGCACCTGCTCGTCGAACATGATATCCTGCCGCCCCGGCCCCGGCGCCCAGTGCAGCGTGGCGTAGAACACCAGCAGGCTCAGCAGCGCCAGCACGAAAATCGGCAGCGAATGCCCGGCCAGACACACCACGCGGATCGTGTGATCCACCTTGGTGCCCTGCCTGACCGCGGCCAGCACGCCGAGCGGCACGCCGATGCACGACGCAAACAGGATCGCCACCGTGGCAAGCTCCATCGTGGCGGGAAAGAAGCGCTTGATATCCTCCCACACCGTATGGCTCGTCATCACGGAGCGCCCGAGATCGCCGATGGCGAGCTTGCCGAGATAGATCCAGAACTGGACATACAACGGCTCGTCCAGCCCGAGTTCGAGCCGCACCGCCGCCACCACATCGGCCGGCGCCCGATCGCCCACGATGGCCAGCACCGGGTCGATCGGCATCACCCGCCCGATCAGGAACGTGACCAGCACGAGGCCGAACAAGGTGATCGGCACGCTGGCGGCGGTGGCCGCCAGCGCCTTGAGGCGTTTCAAGACAAAACTCCGCTCTGAACTTCTCCGCTCAAACCTTCACCGCCTGATCGAACATCGTCCGCGCGCTCAGCGGCGCGAGCTTGAAGCCGTCGAGGTTCTTGCGCATCACCGCCCATTCCGTGCTCTGCAACAGCAGGGCAAAGGGGCTGCGCTGGTGATGGTCGCGCTGCATTGCGGCATACATGGTGGCGCGCACCGCGCTGTCCGGCTCCTTGACGGCCGCCAGCGCGCGCTGCGTCAGGTCCGCATCCTGCCAGGAATTGCGCCACGACAAGGTCTTGGAGCGCGCCGTGTCGGTATTGTCGACATTGACGCAGAAGGTCTCGGCGTTGGAATGCGGGTCCATATAGTCGATGCCCCAGGACAGGATCGCCATCTGGTGCTGCCGCGCGCGGTAGCGGGTGATGACCTGGCGCTGCTCGGCCGCCATCAGGGTCGCCTTGATGCCGATCTCGGCGAGATTGGCCTGAATCGCCTGGGCGATGTCCGAGCCGGGCTGGCCGTTGTAATGGTCGATGGTGATCTCGAACCCGCTCACCCCCTCGGCCGCCATCATCGCCTTGGCCTTGGCGGAATCCTTGCTGAAGGGCTGATCGGCGATCGCCCCCATCACGCCGGCCGGCACGAAGGATTGCTGCACCGCATAGGTCGTCGGCACGATGTTCTTTTGGATGCCGTTGTAGTCGATCGCCCATTTGATCGCCTGGCGCACGCCGGGCTTGGCCAGAACCGGCACATTCTGGTTCATGCAGAGATACATGATGTAGCTGCGCGGCGAGGAACTCAGCTTGAACGCGGGATTGCCCTGGGCCGCCTTCAACTGGTCCGGCAGCAGATCGCGCGCGATGTCGATATCGCCCTGCTGCAACTGCAATTGCTGCGCCGAGGGGTCGATGATGTGCTTGTAGAACACGCGCTTCGGCTTGGTCTTGAGCGGGGAATGCGGGTTGGCATCCAGCACCACGCTCTCGGAGGCCTTCCACGAACGCACGCTGAACGGCCCGGTGCCGGCCGAATTGGTCTTCATCCAGCCATTGCCGAGATCGCCGTTGACCTCGTTTTTCAGCACCAGCGCCTTCTCCACCACCGAGCCGCAATTGGCGGACAGGCAATAGAGCACGAACGTGGGCGCGAATTTCTCGGCGATGGCGAATTTGAGGCTGAGCGGCCCCGTCGCCACGATCATCGTCTCGACATTGTCCTTCGTCGCGCCGAACTGGTTGAGAATGAAGGCGGGGGCTTTGTTGAGCTTGATCGTCCGCACGAGCGAAAACACCGCATCCTCCGCCGTCACCGGATTGCCGGAAGCGAATTTGCGGCCCGCCCTCAGCACGAAGGTGATCGACAGCCCATCAGGCGCGATCGTCCAGCTCTCCGCCAACTCGCCCTTGATCTCGTCGGGATTGGCCGGGTTCGGCACCACCAGGCGCTCATAGCAATTGCCCGTCACCTCGCCGCCCGAAAACTCGAACGCCTCGGCAGGGTCAAGGCTGATGATGTCGTCAATCGCCTTGCCGATGACGATCATGTCCTTCGGCGTATCAGCCCACCCCTCGCCGGCCAGCGAAAAAAACGGAGTGGCAGTGGCAGTGAACATCAACGCGCGGCGGCTGAGCATGGCAGGTCTCCCGGTTCGGTACAGACGATGTCTAGCAACCCATGCGCGCCGCGCAAAGCGGAAGTTCGTTGGCTTGGGGGAAGGGAAGGAAGGGGAAGGAAGGCAAGAGAAGGGAAGGAAGGGGAAGGAAGGGCTTCTTTTTTGAAAAAAAGAAGCAAAAAACTTTTATCCGTTGGGGGCTGCGCCCTGTCCACCCGAAGAAGCGGGGGGGAAGTTTTTTTGCTTCTTTTTTTTCAAAAAAAGAAGCGCTTCCTTTCCTTCACGCCTATTGCAACAAACCCCATCAATGCCCGCCAAAGCCAATCCAGCATGCGGGTGCATGCATAGTCCAGTTGGCTCGATCATCGCGGCGGAATTCTGCGCCGCTCTTGCAGCGCAGGCTCGGTTTCTGTTACGGAGAACGCTCAATACACGAACGGATCGGGCACGAACGGATCGGGCACGAACGGATCGGGCACGAACGGATCGGGCATACCGAACATGTCGGTTCGAAGGAGGATCTATGCGCACCACTCGATTTTATGCCGTCCTGATGATCATGACGGTTCACATGACGGTTCACTGGGCGACGCACGCGGCAATTTACGGGGCACTGGTGCCGCAGGCCGCCGCAGCGGTGATCGTCGCGGAGGATTTCAACCGGACGGACGGATTCAACATGGACTCCGCGACGCCGGATGTCGCCAACCTGCCTGGCGGCGTTTTTCGCGCCTCGCAGCCGTCGTGGACAACCAGGACCTTGGCAAACCGCCTGCAATTCGGTGCCGATGTCTCCCTCAACGCGCCGCTGGGCGCTTATTTCACTGGCTTGCTGCATGTGTCGGCCGATATTTCGCTCGGCAATCTCGTCGGCTCGGTCAGTAGTGGAAACCGCGGCGTCGGCGTGGGGTTCAACACCCAATCCGTCGCCCAGTGGAATTTTTTCACCGGGCTGCGGCTTACGCCTGACGGAAAGCTGCAGTTCGAGCATTTCGGCGCCGACGAGGCGACGATTGCGCTGTCCGGGATTGCGGCCGGCGGGGTCTACGGGCTGAGCTATGATGTGGATGTCGACACCGGCGCGCTCAGCGCCATCGCCATCAGCGGCGTCAGCGCGGATTATTCCAGCATCGTCGCCGCGTCGAACAGGCAGAATTATTTCGCCGGCGCGAACAACCTGTCGGTCTTCGCCGGCGGGACGCGCGGTGGACAATACGGTTATGTGGACAATCTGCTGGTGTCCAACAGCACTGTGGTGACCCCCATCGCTGTGGTCTCCCCCGGCGATGGGATGTCCAACAGCCAGGGGGATGCTGTTCCAGAACCGATGCCGCTCGGGATTTTGGCGTTCGGGCTCGGCACTCTGTGGATGGTTCGCCGCCGTCGCCATGCCTGACGCACCTGCTCTCCACCAAAAGAAGCGGGGGCAAAAGAAGCGGGGGCAAAAGAAGCGGGGGCAAAAGAAGCGGGGGCAAAAGAAGCGGGGGGGAAGTTTTTTTGCTTCTTTTTTTTCAAAAAAAGAAGCGCTTCCTACTCTTCCTCAGCCTTGAATTCGAGCGCCACCCCATTGAGGCAATAGCGCAGCCCCGTGGGCTTCGGCCCATCCGGAAACACGTGTCCGAGATGTCCTTCGCAGCGGGCGCAATGCACTTCGGTGCGGCTCATGAACCAGGAGCGGTCGGTTTTGGTTTCCACCGCGCCGTCGAGCGGCAGGAAGAAGGAGGGCCAGCCGGTGCCGCTTTCGAATTTGGTCGCGGCGTCGAACAGCGCCTGTCCGCAGCCCGCGCAGTCGAACCGGCCGGGGCGTTTTTCGTAGTTGAGGGGGCTGGTGCCGGCGCGTTCGGTGGCGTGTTTGCGCAGCACCTTGTAGGCGTCGGGCGAGAGCAGGGCGCGCCATTCCTCGTCGGTGCGGGCGATGCTGTCTGGGTTGGGTGCATCCTCGGTCATCATGGCCTCCCTTGGGTCGGAACCGATGTAGGGCGGCCGCGCCCGATGCGCAACGCCGCTGCGGGTCAGACCGAGATGGTGATTTCGTTGCGCAGCGCCACGGTGGCCGAGAGCGGCCACAGCGCGAAGCCTTTGCGTGCCAGTGTCGGCACCCAGGCTTCGAGCGCGTCGAGCGTGTTGGGCCAGGGGTGTCCGATGGCGATGACGCTGCCGTGGCGCAGGGCGCTGGCTTCGATCAGGGCGAGTTGGGTTTTGATCACCGCGGGGTCCGCCTGCCAGTCGATGAACAGGTCGCGCGAGGCGCTGGGCACGCCGATCAGCGCGGCCTGGCTGGCCACGCGGGAATGCGGGATGGTCACGCTGTCCAGCACCAGCATGCCGCGCAGCTTGGCTTCGGCGGCCACGATATCCATCAGCGGCGCGCTGAGGGTGGCGACCGAGCCCATATGGTTGTTGAGCCCGACCGTATCCGGCACGGCATCGAGGGCTGCCTGCAGGCGGCGCAGGTTTTCGGCGGGGCTGACATCGGTGGTGAGCGGGTCGGGCCCGGTCCAGGCGGTGGTTTTGCCGGTGGCCTGCATCGGCATATGCAGGATCGCCTCATGCCCGCGCGCGCGCCCTTCGGCCACCTGGGCCGGGAGATTGCGCGCGAACGGAAACCACGCGAGCGTGAGCGGCGCGGCCAGCGCCATGATGCGCTCGGTGCCGGGATGCACCACGCCGAGATCGTCGATGACGATGGTGATGATCGGCCTGCCGTCGCGCCGCGGCGGCACGACAGCATTGCGCACCCAGCGCGGCGCGCCCGGGCGTTTCGGCGCAAGCCCAGGTCTTGACGAAAGCGGGGGGATTGACGAGGGCGGCGGGATTAACGAAGGCGACGGGCTTGGCGCGGCGCCGCCCCCGGTCATCTGCGCCTGGGCCGGCAGCGCGACGGTGGTGGAAACGAGTCCGGAGGCAAGCCCGGCGATGAGGAGGCGGCGATCGATCATGGGCCGGTTATGCGCAGTTCCATCGGGAATTCGTCAATGCATCCAATGAGGAAGGCTGTATTGCGCGCAACGCCCCCCACGCTATTTCAGCGTGGCGAGATAGGCGATCACATCGGCGCGCTGGGTTTCGCTTTTCAGCCCGGCATAGGTCATCGTCGTGCCGGGCACCAGGGCCTTTGGGTTGGTGAGATAGGTGTCGAGCGTCTTGGCGTCCCAGGTCAAATTGGCCTTTTTATTGGCCTCCGAGTAGCGGAAGCCTTCGACCGAACCGGAATGCCGCCCCACGATGCCGGCGAGGCTGGGGCCCACCAGGTTCTTGCCGGCCACGACCGCATGGCACGCGCCGCATTGCGTCTTCACGATTTTCGCCCCGGCTTCGGGATCGGCGGCCAGCGCGGGCTGGAGGGCGAGGAGCGCGAAAAGAGGGGCGGCGAGCAGGGCACGCATGGTCGGAAAGCCTCCACAAGGGGAACAGAACGGGCGCCTCTCTACGCCCGATGCCGCACTGCAACAAGAGGGGGGCAACAAGAGGGGGGCAACAAAAGGACGGCAACAAAGCCCCCCCGCCTCAGGCCAGCAGACACTCCACGCGCCGCTCCCCGATCATCCGCGGCGCCGGCGTCTCGACCGCGCAGCGCGCCGCGGCGATCGGGCAGCGCGGATGAAACCGGCAGCCCGGCGGCACATTGGCGGGGTCCGGATAATGATCGCCCAGCCCCACATCGGGAATGCCCAGCCCGGGCTCGGGCGTCAGCACCGAGGCGAGCAGCGCGCGCGTATAGGGGTGGGCGGGCGCGCGAAACAGCGCATCGGTTGCGGCATGTTCGACCACGCGGCCGAGATACATCACCGCCACCTCGTCGCAGATATGCTCGACCACCGCGAGATTATGGCTGATGAACACCAAAGTCAGCCCGAGATCGCGGCGCAATTCGTTGAGCAGATTGATGATCTGCGCCTGCACGGACACATCGAGCGCCGATGTCGGCTCGTCGCACACCACGATCCGCGGGCCCAGCACCAAAGCGCGCGCGATGGCCACGCGCTGGCGCTGCCCGCCCGAGAGCTGCGCGGGCTGGCGCGGCGCCATGTCGGGGCGCAACCCCACGCGCTCCAGCATCGCCGCCACCTTGCGGTCGATCTCGCCGCCCGAGGCGCCTTGCGCTGCGAGCGGCAGGCCCACGATATCGCGAATGCTGCGCCGCGGATTGAGCGAGGAGAACGGGTCCTGAAACACCGGCTGGATCAGCCGCGCCCGCTCCCGCCGGTTCATCGTGGCGAGGGATTTGCCATCGACCGCGATATCCCCGTCCGTCACCGGATGCAGCCCGAGGATGAGCCGCGCGAGGGTGGATTTGCCGCAGCCGGACTCGCCCACGATGCCGAAACACCCGCCCGCCTTCATCGACAGCGACACGCCATCCACCGCGCGCACCAGGCGCGGCGGCGAAAACACCCCGGTCGATTGCCGGAAATGCTTGGTCACGCCCCGGATTTCGATCGGCGCGCTCATGCCTGCTCTCCCAAGGCCCGCTCTCCCAAGGCCCGCTCTCCCCATCCCGGCTCCAGACGGCAGGCATACTCATGCCCCGCCGCCCGGCGCTGCACCGGCACCGCACCGGCGCAGGACGCATCGGCCAGGGCGCAGCGGTCGCGAAAGCCGCAGCCCTGAAAACCCAGCGCAATCCGCGGCACCGTGCCGGGGATCGAGCCCAGTGCCGCGCCGCGCGCGATCGTGCCGGGGATCGGCACGCACGCCAGCAGGCCCCGCGTATAGGGGTGCGAGGGTGCTGCAAACAGCGCCCCGGCGGTCGCACTCTCCACCACCTCGCCCGCGTACATCACACTCACCCGATCCGCCATGCGCGCCACGATGCCGAGATCATGGGTGATCAGCAGGATGGCGAGGCCGAGTTCGCGCTGCAATTCCATCAGCAGCCGCAGGATCTGCGCCTGCACCGTGACATCGAGCGCCGTGGTCGGCTCGTCGGCGATCAACAATTCGGGGTCGCACATCAGCGCCATGGCGATCATCACGCGCTGGCGCAGCCCGCCCGAAAGCTGGTGCGGATATTGCGCAAGCCGCATGCCGGGCGCGGTGATGCCGACGCGCCCGAGCAGGGACGCCGCCCGGTCGAGCGCCGCGCGCCGGCTCCCGCCGCGATGGCGGGTCAGCACCTCGGCCATTTGCGAGCCGATCGTGTAGGCCGGGTTGAGCGAGGTCATCGGCTCCTGGAAAATCATCGCCATCCGGTCGCCGCGCAGCCGCGACATCGCGCGCTCCGACAAGCCGCGCAAATCCTGCCCGCCGAACGCCAGACGATCCGCCGTGCGCTGCCCCCCCTTGGCCAGCAGCCCCATGATGGCCAGCGAGGAGACCGACTTGCCGCAGCCCGATTCGCCCACCAGACAATGCGTCTCCCCCTTGTTGACCGCGATCGACACGCCGCGCACCGCCTCGGCCCGGCTGTTGAACCGCACCCGCAGCCCCTCGACCTCCAACAGCGCGCTCATGCCTCGCGGCTCGCGCCAAGCCGGTCGCGCAGCGCATCGCCCATGAAATTGATGCCCAGCACCAGCACAAACAACGAAATACCAGGCACCATGATCACCCAGGGCGAAAAGAACATGTAGTCCTTGGCCTCCGATATCATCAGCCCCCAGGACGGCAAGGGCGGCGGCACGCCCAGCCCGAGGAACGACAGCGCCGCCTCCAGCAATATCGCAATCGCCATCTCCAGCGTCGCCACCACCACCAGATGATGCACGATATTGGGCAGCACCTCGCGCAGCAGGATATGCGTGCGCGAACACCCCGCAGCCCACGCCGCCGCAACATAATCGAGCGTGCGGACCTGCATCACCGTGGTGCGCGTCACCACCGCGAAGCGCTCCCACAGCAGCAGCCCCAGCGTCATCACCACCACCGTGAGCGAGGACCCCACCAGCGACACCACCGCCAGCGCCACCAGGATCAGCGGGATCGACAACCGGCAGGTGATGATGAACATCACCACCATATCGACGCGCCCGCCGATGAACCCGCCCAGCATGCCGAGCGTGATGCCGATCAGCCCCGAGGTGATCACGGTCGCCACCCCGATCAGCATCGAAATCCGCGCCCCGTAGATCAGCCGCGACAAGTAATCCCGCCCCAGCTGGTCCGTCCCGAACAGATGATCGGGCCGCCCGCCCTCCATGAACGCGGGCGGGATCATCCGCATCGTCAAATCCTGCGCAAAGGCGTCATACGGCGTGATCCACGGCGCCAGCACCGCCATCAGCGCCACGCCCGCCACAATCAACACGCCGAGCAACCCGGCCATAGTACGAACACTCATGGCGCTTTGCTCACTGCGTCCGAAGCCGCGGATCAAGAAAGGCATTCAACATATCGGCCAGCACCGTGAGCGCGATATAGATCACCGCGAGAAACAGCACGACCGCCTGCACCACCGGAAAATCGTTCTTGGAGATCGATTCCCACGCCAGATACCCCACGCCATGCAGCGCGAACACCCCCTCGATCACCACCGAGCCCGACAGCATGAAACCCAACTGCACCGCCGCCACCGCCACCACCGGCATCGCCGCATTGCGGGCGGCATGTTTCAGCACGATCGCAGCCCGGCTCAGCCCCTTGGCCCGCGCGGTGCGGATGTAGTCGGACGCCAGCGCATCGACCATGCCCGAGCGCGTCAGCCGCATCAGCGCCGGCACCGCCGAAAACCCCAGCACGAAGGCCGGCAGCACAAACCCGTCCCATTCGTCGGCCCCCGAAATCGGCAGCCAGCCGAGCTTGAGCCCGAAGATGATCACCAGCAGCAGCCCGAGCCAGAAGGTCGGCATCGCCTGGCCCACCACCGCCACCATCATGATGCCGCGATCCATCAGCGAGCCCTCGCGCATCGCGGCCAGAATGCCGAGCGGCAAGGCAATGCCGAGCGCCACCACCAGGCCGCACAGGCCGAGCGTCAATGTGGTGGGCATGCGCGCCGCGATCAGCCGCGCCACCGGCTCGTGATACAGGTACGACCGCCCGAGATCCCCCGTCGCCGCCGAAACCACCCAATCGCCGAACTGCACCACCACGGGCCGGTTGAGCCCATAGGCCTTGCGGATGATCTCGATATCCTCGCTCGTGGCCTGCGGCCCCGCAATCGAGATCGCAAGATCGCCGGACAGGCGGGTGAGCGCGAAACTCGCGGTCAACACCGTCAGCGTCACGAGCACGGCAAGCAGCAGGCGGCGGGCAATGAAAATCAACATCGCCTTAGCCTATGGGCCGCACGAGGGGGCCGCAAGCCGGTTTGGTGGCATCGCCGCTCAATACCCCTTCGCGAGGTCCACCAGATGCGTCATCGTCCGCCCCGCGCGCTGCGCCTGGATATTGGCCCACATGATGTCGAAACTGTCGGGATTGTAGGTCAGCGGATCATCGACCGAGACATGCGGGCTCACCACCAGGTTGCGCGTCGTCCAGGCCCGCCCGCCCGGCGGGATCGGCTCGGGGGAAAACACATCGAGCATGGCGCCGGCGAGATGGCCCGCATCGAGCAGATCGCACAGCGCCTCCTGGTCGATCACCGCGCCGCGCCCGATATTGATCACGCTGGCGCCCCGCGGCAGCAGCGCAAGCCGCGCGCGCGACACCAGGCCCCGCGTGGCCTCGGTCAGCGGACAGGCGATGATCAGAAAATCGGTCTCGGGCAGCACGCGCTCGAGATCGGCGGTGGCGATCACGCGGTCGAAATCCGGATGCGGCGTGGCCGTGGTGCGCACCCCCGTGGTGATGCAGCCCAGATGGCGCGCGGCCCGGCCCGAGGGCGCGCCCATGTCCCCGGTGCCGATGATCGTCACGCGCTTGCCGTGGATCGCCGAGGAAAACAGCGTCTTCCAGATCTGGCCGTGCTGCTGGGCGATCATCTCGGGCACCTTGGCGTTCATCATCAGCAGCGCCATGGCGGCATATTCGCCGGCCTTGCGGCTGTGCACGCCCGAATTGTTCAACACCGGCACGCCGGGCGGCAGATCCGAAAACGGCTGCAACTTGTCCACCCCGGCGGCGAGCAGAAAAATCATCCGCAGATCGGGGGCTGCGGCCGGAAAGCGATGCACCAGGGCCGAGGTCTGCGCCAGCAGCACATCGGCCCAGGCAAGCCCCGCCGCAAAATCGGCGTCGCTGTCGCCCGCGCGGAATTCATGCCCGCTCTCGCCTGCGCGCACGCAGGATTCGGCGAATTGCGCCTCGGTGATCCGGAACAGCACATCGCCCGGCTCGTTCATCGCAAAAAAACGCATCGTCAGTCTCCCAGAAAACTATGCAGCAGCACCGCAGCGGCCTGCGCGACATTGAGGGATTGCACCGCGCCGCGCCCCGCAATCCGCACCTCGCGGCGGCAGGCTGCCAGAACCTCGGGGCTGATGCCATGCTCCTCATTGCCCAGCACCAGCGCCATCGGCCGGTCCCGCGGGATCGCGGCGGGCTGCACCGCCAGGCGCGACAACGAGGCCGCGACGATGCGGTAATGCGGATCAAGGCTCGCCAGCGCCCGCGGCAGATCGCGCGTGCGATACAAATTGAGGTGCTCCAGCCCGCCCTCCGCCGTGCGATAGGCCGCCGGCGAGGGCATCGCATGGTTCGGCCCCTCCCCGATCAGCAGCGAGGAACAGCCGAAAAACGCGGCCGAGCGGGCGATGGCGCCCAAATTATGCGGATTGCCGATCCCGTCCAGCACCAGCAGAAACTTCACCCGCGGCGGATTGGCATGATCGAAGATAACCGGCGCATTCCATCGCGCAACAGCAACGATCCCGCCGTGATGCGTGGTGCCCGCCACCGCCTCGATCTCGGCTGCCTCCACCATGCGATACGGCTTGCGCGCTGCGGCCAGCAGGGCGCACCAGGCGCCCACGCTGTCCTTGTGCTCCGGCAGATAGAACAGGCGCTGCACATCGCCCGGGCGACGGGCAAACAAGGCCGCGACCGCGTTGGCGCCACAGATCGGTTCAGGTTTCATGCGCCAAGGCTTCCGACGCCGCGCGGTCTGTGTCAACCAGAGCCCATGGTGATCCCCGAACTCTACCGCGACCCGAACTTCGTCGTGCTCGACAAGCCGGCCGGGCTGAAGGTCCATCCCGGGCCGGGCGGCGGGCCGAGCGTGGAGGATTGCTTCGCGCTGCTGTCGCGCCGCAGCACCGGCCCGTGGCTCGCCCATCGCCTGGATGCCGACACCGCGGGCTGCCTCGTCATCGCCCTGCGCAAGGCCGCCCTGATCGCAGCCCAGGGCGCATTCGCGGCCGGGCGCGTGCAAAAAACCTACTGGGCCGTCGTCGCCGGCCGCCCCGCCACCGCGCGCGGCACGATCGCTCTGCCGCTGCGCAAAGTGAGCACCGGGCAGTCCTGGCACATCGAGCCCCACGCCTGCGGCGAACCCGCGCGCACCGATTGGCACATCCTCGGCAGCGCCCCCGGCATCAGCCTCCTCGAACTGCACCCCCATACCGGGCGCACCCACCAGATCCGCGTCCATTGCGCAGCCCTCGGCTGCCCGATCCTCGGCGATCCGCGCTACGGCGGCCCGCCCGGCGCGCTGCATCTGCTCGCCCGCGCCATCGCCCTGCCGCTCGTCCCCCCGGTTCATGCCCTGGCCGCGGTGCCGGCCCATATGCAGCAGGCCGTCGCCGCCTGCCTGACAGGAGATTGACCCATGCCCGAATCCGCCCTCGTCCTGTTCAGCGGCGGCCAGGACAGCGCAACCTGCCTCGCCTGGGCGCTCGAGCGGTTCGACCAGGTCGAGACCATCGGCTTCGACTACGGCCAGCGCCATCGCGTGGAACTCGACTGCCGCGCGGCCTTCCGCAGCCGCCTCGGCGCAGCCTTCCCGCAGTGGAACGCCAAACTCGGCCCGGACCACACGCTCGCCCTCGATGCGCTCGGCGCCCTGTCCGACACCGCGATGACGCGGGAGACCGAAATCGCCTTCGCCGCCAACGGCCTGCCCAACACCTTCGTGCCCGGCCGCAACCTGTTGTTCTTCACCTTCGCCGCCGCCTTGGCCTATCGCCGCGGCCTGCGCCACATCGTGGGCGGCATGTGCGAAACCGATTATTCCGGCTACCCGGATTGCCGGGACGACAGCATCAAGGCCCTGCAAGTCGCCATCACCCTCGGCATGGACCGCCGCTTCGTGCTGCACACGCCGCTGATGTGGCGCGACAAGGCCGCCACCTGGGCGCTGAGCGCGCGCCTCGGCGGCCAGGCGCTGATCGACCTCACGCTCGAACACACCCACACCTGCTATCGCGGCGATCGCACCCGCCGCCATCCCTGGGGCTACGGCTGCGCCACCTGCCCGGCCTGCGACCTGCGCCGCCGCGGCTTCGACAGCTTCATGGCGCGCTGAGGATCGCCTCCGCCGTCAGGCGGCGCAGCGCATCCACCGCCGCATCCGTCGGGGCGCAGCGCGTCACCAGCACGCCCGGCGGCGCCGCCACGCCAGCGGGCAGATCGAGCGCCGCCCCGCCGAGATGCCCCGCCTCGAGCATCCCCGCCAGCGCCGCCCGGTCGAGCATGGCCCCGCCGGTGATATCCACCACCAGCGCGCCCTGCGGCAACACCGCCAGGTCCGCAAGCCCGAGACGTCCCCCCGCTTCA
>CANFKS010000040.1 GCA_947447625.1 Rhodospirillales bacterium
CCGCTATGAGGCGGGCGGTTTCGGGCTGGGCGAGCATTTCGGACAGCCAGGCGCTGATCAGGCCGCCTTCGTGGCGCAGGGCCGGGCGCGGTGGCTGGTGATGTGCCGGATGGGGGTGCCTTCGCCTATCAGAAGGCTTACTGCTCTAGTGACCGCGGAGGATTTGGGAGAGGAAGAGTTTGAGCCGGTCGGTTTGGGGGTTTTCGAACATTTCGACGGGTTTGCCGCTTTCGACGATTTCGCCGCGGTCCATGAAGACGACGCGGTCGGCCACCTGGCGGGCGAAACCCATTTCGTGGGTCACGCAGACCATGGTCATGCCGGATTCGGCGAGTTCGATCATGACGTCGAGCACTTCCTTGATCATTTCGGGATCGAGCGCGGAGGTGGGTTCGTCGAAGAGCATGATTTTGGGGCGCATGCACAGTGCGCGGGCGATAGCGACGCGCTGTTGTTGGCCGCCGGAGAGTTGGCCGGGGTATTTTTTGGCTTGTTCGGGGATTTTGACGCGGGTGAGGAAGCTCATGGCGAGTTCCTCGGCGTCGGCTTTGGGCATTTTGCGGACCCAGATCGGGGCCAGGGTGCAGTTTTCGAGGATGGTGAGGTGCGGGAAGAGGTTGAAGGACTGGAAGACCATGCCGACTTCGCGGCGGATGGTGTCGAGCGCACGGAGGTCGTCGGTGAGTTCGGTGCCGTCGACGACGATGCGGCCTTCCTGGTGGGTTTCCAGGCGGTTGATGCAGCGGATCATGGTGGATTTGCCGGATCCGGAAGGCCCGCAGACGACGACGCGCTCGCCTTCGGCGACGGTGAGTGTCACATCACGCAGCACGTGGAGGGCGCCGAACCACTTGTTGACCTTATCCAGGACGATGGCGGGGGGGGCGGTATCGCTCATGACGGGTTCCTTCAGCGACGGACGGAGCGGCTGAACTCGACTTCGAGTCCGCGGCTGTAACGGGACATGGAGTAGCAGAAGACGAAGTAGATGAGGGCGAGGACGATATAGACTTCTGTGCTGTAGCCTTGCCAGATCGGTTCGGCGAGGGCGACTTTGCCGGTGGTCATCAGATCGAAGATGCCGATGATGAGGACGAGGGAGGTGTCCTTGAAGGAGCCGATGAAGGTGTTGACCATCGGCGGGATGACCAGGCGCAGCGCCTGGGGGAGGATGATTTGGCCGGTTTTTTGCCAATAGGTGAGGCCGAGCGCATCGGCGGCTTCGTATTGGCCTTTGGGCAGGGCTTGCAGGCCGCCGCGGATGACTTCGGCGAGGTAGGCGGCGCCGAAGAGGATGATGCCGAGCTGGGCGCGCAGCAGTTTGTCGGGGTTGAGGCCGACGGGCATGAACAGCGGGAACATGACGCTGGCCATGAACAGGACGGAGATCAGCGGCACGCCGCGGATGAGTTCGACATAGACGATGCAGAGCCAGCGGACGGCGGGCATGGTGGTGGCGCGGCGGCCGAGGGCCACGCAGACGGCGAGTGGAAAGGCCAGCGCGAGGCCGAAGGTGGCGAGAATAAGGGTCATCGGCAGGCCGCCCCAGGTGTCTTGTGGGACGAAGGGCAGGCCGAGGATGCCGCCCCACATCAGGACGCCGATGACGATGAGGGTGATGATCCAGATGTAGGCGAGTTCCTTGCGCCAGAAGCGGCGCATGGCGGAGACGACGAACAGGCCGATGAAGAGGGCAACGCAGATTGCGGGGCGCCATTGTTCGACATAGGTGTAGCGGCCGAAGAGGATGAAGCGCCATTTGTCGCCGATGACGGCCCAGCAGGCGCCGCCACCTTTGGCGTCCCGGCAGAGTTGCGGGTCGAGCTGGCCTTTGGTGTCGGCGGGGACGGTCCAGACGGCGTGCAGGATACCCCAGTCGATAAAGCCGAGGAGGGCTTTGGCGACGATGTAGAGCAGCGCCAGGGTGACGGCGGTGGACCACCAGGAGTTGAAGAGGTTGCGGCGGAGCCAGGCGACAGGGCCGGCGACAAGGAGGGGGGGGTGTTCGCGGGTGCTGGCAGGGGTGGAGACGGTGGTGGAGGCGGACATGTCTCAGCGCTCCACCAGCGCGATGCGCGCGTTGTACCAGTTCATGAACAGGCTGATGGAGAGGCTGATGGTAAGGTAGACGAGCATGATGACGGCGATGCCTTCGACGGCTTGTCCGGTTTGATTGAGGATGGTGCTGACGATGGAGACGACATCCTGGTAGCCGATGGCGACGGCGAGGGAGGAGTTTTTGGCGAGGCTGAGATAGGTGCTGGTCATGGGCGGGATGATGACGCGCAGGGCCTGGGGGAGGACGATGAGGCGCATCGCGGACCAGGGATGCAGGCCGAGGGCGCCGGCGGCTTCCCACTGGCCGGTGGGGACGGCGAGGATGCCGGAGCGGACGATTTCGGCGATGTAGGCGGCGGTGTAGATGACGAGGCCGATTGTGAGGGCGCCGTATTCGGGGCTGAGCGTGAGGCCCCCCTGGAAGTTGAAGCCGCGCAGGACGGGCATCTCCAGGGCGAAGGGCGCGCCGAGGGAGGCCCAGACGGCCAGCGGGAAGGCGATCATCAGAGCGAGGCCGGCGGGCCAGACGGGGGGGCGGATACCGCTGGCTTCCTGGCGGCGGCGTGCCATGCGGGCCCAGGAGGCGGTGCCGATCCAGCCGAGGACGAAGGCGGCCAGGGCCCAGCTATGGGCGGGTTGCCATTCAAGGAGAGGGAGCTTGATGCCGCGGTTGGAGAGGATGACGCCTTCGATGGGGCGCAGCGCCTGTCGGGGGGCGGGAAGGGACTGGACGATGGCGTACCAGAAGAAGAGCTGGAGCAGGACGGGGATGTCGCGGATGGTCTCCACGTAGATGGCGGCGAGGCGGGCGAGGAGCCAGTTTTTCGACAGGCGGGCGATGCCGATCAGGGTGCCGAGGAGGGTGGAGAGGATGATGCCGACGACGGAGACCTTGAGGGTGTTGAGCACGCCGACCCAGATGGCGCGGCCATAGCTGTGCACGGCTGGGTCATAGTCGATCATGTGTTCGCCGATGGGGATGCCGGCGAGGTTGTCGAGGAAGCCGAAGCCGGTGGCGATGCGGCGGACTTCGAGGTTCCGCATGGTGTTGGCGACGAGATACCAGATGATGGCGGCGATGCCGCCGATGATGGCGACCTGCCAGATCAGGGCGCGCAGGCGCGGGTCGGACCAGCTGAACCCGATGCGGCGCTGGGGGGCGGGGCGCGAGGTCAGGCGTGGATCGGTGGTCGCTCCTGACATGGTTGGCCTGGTGTCCTTGGTGAGCCGGCCAGAGCCGGGTTGCATGCGTCAGCCTCCATGCTGCCATGCAGCATGGAGGCTGTCGACTCTGGAGGCGGAATGGCGTCGCGGGAGGGCGGCGCGCGGGGGATCAACCGCCGGTGACGCTCATGTGGCGGGCGAGGGCGGGCTTTTGGCTGCGACGGTCGATCACGAAGTCATGGCCCTGGGGCTTGTGGGCGATGGCGGCGAGGATGGCGGCATCGAGGTCGGCGTCGGTGGCGCCGGCGCGCAGGATGCGGCGGAAATCGGCCTGGTCGTCCTGGCCGAGGCACATGTAGAGGGTGCCGGTGCAGGTGAGGCGGACGCGGTTGCAGGATTCGCAGAAATTATGGGTCATCGGGGTGATGAAGCCGATGCGGCTGCCGGTTTGGGCGACGGTAAAGTAGCGGGCGGGGCCGCCGGTTTTGTATTCGGTTTCGGTGAGGGTCCAGGTCTGGCGGAGGCGGCTGCGGACGGTGGAGAGGGGGAGGTATTGGTCGGTGCGGTCGCCTTCGATGTCACCGAGGGGCATGGTTTCGATGAGGCAGAGATCGAAGCCGTGTTCGCCGCACCAGGCGATCATGTCGTCGAATTCGTCCTCGTTGACGCCTTTCATGGCGACGGCGTTGATGCGCACGGCGAGGCCGGCGGCGCGGGCGGCGAAGATGCCGTCGAGGGTTTTTTCGATTTTGCCCCAGCGGGTCATGGCGGTGAAGCGAGCGGGGTCGAGGGTGTCGAGGCTGACGTTTACACGGCGGACGCCGGCGGCGTGAAGGTCAGCCGCATGGCGGGCGAGCTGGGTTCCGTTGGTGGTCACGGTCAGTTCATCGAGGCCGTTGCCGATGCGGGTGCCGAGGCTGCGGAACAGGGAGATCACGTCTTTGCGAACCAGGGGCTCGCCGCCGGTGATGCGGATTTTGTTGGTTCCGAGGCGGATAAACGCGGCGCAGAGGCGTTCCAGCTCCTCAAGGGAGAGGATTTCGGCCTTGGGCAGGAAGGTCATGTCCTCGGACATGCAGTAGACGCAGCGGAGGTCGCAACGGTCAGTGACCGACACGCGCAGGTAGGTTATCGGGCGGCCGAAGGGGTCGATCATGGCGGGCTATTCTCTCGCGTGACTGACCTAATGTTGTCGCTGCTGGGCGGAAGCGCAAGGCGGGGTGGGTTGTCGGGATTTTATCGGGGCGGGGGTGATGGAGGGTATTTATCCGATTTGGTTCGCATGCGCGACGTTTTCGGGCGTTGTGGCGGTGTTGCGTTATTGGTTCGTTTACTGAAATAGCATATTGGTGCGGTGATCTCGACATAATGTGCCAAAAAAATGCGTTTTAACTGGCCATAGCAAGTGCGGCTTCCTGCAGGTGCTGACGGCCATCCGGTTGGGGATTCAGGGCGTGAACGACAGGTTGCGTTTGGCTGAATTGCTGACTTATCGGCTCTGTCATGACATTTCAGGGCCGGTGGGTACGCTGATGGGTGCGCTGGGGATGGCGCGTGAAAACCCGGGAAGTGCCGGTGAGGCTTTGGGTTTGGCTGGGGATGTGGCGGTGTCGCTGGGGCAGCGGGTTCATTTGGTGCGAGCGGCTTGGGGGGCGGCGGTGTCGACGGTGTCGGTGGTTGCGTTCGCTGCGTTGTGTGAGGGGTTGCCGCAGGCGCGGCGGGTGAAGGTCAGTTTCGAGGATTTACGGCCGGGTGGCGCGCTGTGTCCGGAGATGACGCGGTTGTTGCTCAATGTGTTGATATTGGCTGGGGAAAGCATGCCGCGCGGTGGAGTTGTGATCGTGGCTGGGGACACAAGCGGGGCGATTACGGTGCGTCTTGTGGGGGTTGGGGCGGCGTGGCCGGCGGATTTTGCGGGTTGGTTGGCGGATGCAAGCCGGGCCTGGGCGGCTGTGGAGGGGATGACGCCCGAGATGGCGCGGGGGTTGCAAGGGCCGTTGACGGCGTTGATCGGGCATGCTGGCGGGATTCGGATGGGGTTTTTGATGGCGCGGGCGGCGGAAGAGGCGCCGCCGTTGATTCTGACGCCGTGAGGTCAAAATCATGCGGTTGTTTACGATTTATTCGTAAATCGTGTCGAGACTGACGCCATCCCGCAGGCAATGCTGCGGCGGGGTGGAGAGCAGTGATGGACCACCTTCTCGTCGAATTCCTGACCGAGACCAATGAGAACCTGGCTGCACTTGAGGTCGCGCTGGTGCGGTTGGAGCGGGACCCGCAGGACGGCTCGACCCTGTCCCAGATTTTCAGGCTGGTTCATACGATCAAGGGGACCTGCGGGTTTCTGGGCTTGCGCAGGCTCGAAAAGCTGGCGCATGCGGGGGAGACTGTGTTGGGCAAGCTGCGCGCTGGCGCGCTGGCGGTGACGCCGGAGCTGATGAGCACGGTGTTCGCAGCGATCGATCAGATCAAATTCATCGTCACGCGGCTCGGTGTGACGGGCAGCGAGCCGGACGGCAGCGATGCGGGGTTGATCGGGCGGCTCGATGCGGTGAGTGAGGGCAAGACGGGCGGGCAGGGTGTGGGGCCGGTGCCGATGAAGGGCGGGATCGTCGATGGTGCGCCGGCGGCGGTGCAGAGCATCAGGGTGGGTGTTGATCTACTCGAGAGTCTGATGATGCTGGTGAGCGAGCTTGCGTTGACGCGCGATCAGATTTTGCAAGTGGCGCGCTCGCAGGAGAGTGGACCCTTTGCTGTGCTGTTGCAGCGGCTGTCGCATATCACGACGGATCTGCAGGAAGGCGTGATGAAGACGCGAATGCAGCCGATCGGCACTGCTTGGGCGAAGCTGCCGCGGCGGGTGCGCGATCTGGCGCAGGAACTCGACAAGCGGATCGAACTGGTGATGCGCGGGGCTGATACCGAGATTGATCGCGAGGTGTTGGCGCTGATCGAGGATCCACTGACCCATATGGTGCGGAATTCGGCCGATCATGGCCTTGAGTTGCCGGTCGAGCGGCGGGCGGCGGGGAAGAGCGAGACCGGCCATATCTTCCTCAATGCTTATCATGAGGGCGGGCATATCATCATCGAAATCCGTGACGATGGGCGCGGGGTGCCGGTGGACAAAATTCGCGCCAAGGCGGTTGCCGAGGGGATGGCGAGCGAGGCGGAACTGGCGGGGATGACGAACGGTCAGATTTTGCGCTTCATTTTCCGACCGGGATTTTCCACGGCGGCCACGGTGACGGCGGTGTCGGGCCGCGGGGTCGGGATGGATGTGGTCAAGACGAATGTCGAGCGGATCGGGGGCACGATCGACCTGGAGAGTGTCGAGGGGCGGGGCACGATTTTCACGATCAAGGTCCCGTTGAGGTGTGCGATTGTTCCGGCGTTGATCGGCCAAGCGGGGGCGGAGCGGTTTGCCATTCCGCACCTGCGTGTTGTCGAGGCGGTGCGTGCCGGAGCGAAGGCGTCGGACGGGCAGGGCGGTGGCGAGGCGATCGGGCAGATGATTGACCAGACGCCGGTTTTGCGGGTGCGGGATCGGTTGGTGCCGTTGGTCGATCTCAACGCAACGTCGAAGCTCGGTGCGGCGAAATGCGCGGCGCAAGGCCATAGCTGCACCACAGTGTTGCGGGCGGCTGTGGCGGTGGGGTGAGGCGGACTTGCTTCGTCTCCTTGGGGCGGGCAGGTTGTGGGGATCTGGATGAGGTGGGTGCTGTGACTGTGATTTTTGCGTCTCGACCGAATGTCTATACTGGCAGCCCGCTTGATCGGGCGGCGGAGAAGCGGGATGACGAGGCCTGGGTGGCCGCGGCACTGGCTGATTCGGGCTCGCTGTTCGCGCCGGTTTGGCGGGCGCGGAATTTGATGCGGGGGAAGGCGGAAGGGAAGCCTGAGGCGGTGTTCCTGACGCATGAGACGGCGGATGCGGTGCGGATGGCCGGTGGCGGGTGGGCATTGCTTGGGCTGCTCGGGGGCGTGCCGCTGTTTACGGTGGATGTCAGCGCGGCGGATGATCCGATGCCGTTGCTGCCGGAGGGGATGGGGGAATTCGTCGATCTTCGCGCGGTGCCGGGGCTGCTCGATGGCGAGGAAGCCTCGATCATGGCGCATGCGCGGGGGCTGATGCACTGGCGCAGCCGGCACCGGTTCTGCGGGGTTTGTGGCGCGGCGTGCGAGGCGCGCAGCGCGGGGCATGTGATGGTCTGCACCGGGTGCAACACGCAGCATTTTCCGCGGACCGATCCGGCGGTGATCATGTTGGTGTTCAAGGGCGATCGGGCGTTGCTCGGGCATTCCGCGCGGTTTCCGGGGTCGAACATGTATTCGACGTTGGCGGGATTCGTGGAACCGGGAGAAAGCCTGGAAGAGGCGGTGGCGCGCGAGGTGCTGGAGGAGTCCGGTGTTCGGGTGGGGCGGGTTCGGTACCATTCGAGCCAGCCTTGGCCGTTTCCGGCTTCGATCATGCTTGGGTTCTATGCCGAGGCGACCAGTGAAGAGATCACGATCGATCCCAAGGAACTCGTCGATGCGCGGTGGTTCACACGCGCGCAGCTCCGCAATCCGCGGGACCATGGGTTTGCTCTGCCCCGCGGCGACAGCATTGCCAGCCGGCTGATTGCCGACTGGATTGCCGCAGGCTGAGCCGCTTGCCCGGGTTTTTGGCGTGTCGTCGCTCGTCGGGGTTGAGGCCGGGGTCGATCTGGGCGGGGATGTGGGACAGAGTGCAACCGGGTCAAGAATGACAATGCCGTGGCTTTGCGTCTTTGCTCCGGGTTGCTATGGTGGGAGACTACGATTCGCGGGCAGGCTGCCCCGCTCTGCCCACCAGAGGATGTCGAGATGAAGTTCACCGCGGACCGCGCAACGCTGCTCAAGGCGCTCGCCCATGTGCAGAGCGTGGTCGAGAAGCGCAACACCATTCCAATTCTCGCCAACGTGATGATCGCCGTGCGCGATGGGCATTTGACGCTCACGGCGACGGATATGGAAATCGCGGTGGTCGAGGAGGTTGCGGCGCAGTCGGTGCGCAACGGGGCGTGCACGGCGCCGGCTTCGACTTTGTATGAGATCGTGCGGCGCTTGCCGGACGGGTCGGACGTGGAGTTCGATCATGCCGGCGGCGATGCGGCGCTGAAGGTACGGTCCGGGCGGTATGCGACGAGCCTGGTGGCGCTGCCGACGGATGATTTTCCGGCGATGACGGCGGGGACGTTGCAGCACAAATTCGCACTGCCGGCACAGACGCTGCGCGGGTTGATCGATCGGACGAAGTTTGCGATTTCGACAGAAGAGACGCGCTATTACCTGAACGGCATCTATGTGCATGCCGCGGATATCGGCGGCACCAAGGTGTTGCGCGCGGTGGCGACGGATGGGCATCGCCTGGCGCGCGTCGAGGAGCCGATGCCGGCGGGGGCCGGCGGGATGCCCGGGGTGATCATTCCGCGCAAGACGGTCAACGAGTTGCGCAAGCTGCTTGACGAGGCGCAGGGCGACATCGATGTGGCGTTGTCGGATACGCGGATCCAGTTCCGGGTGGGGACGGTGATGCTGACGAGCAAGCTGATCGACGGGACATTCCCGGAGTATGAGCGGGTCATCCCGCGCGACAACGACAAGGTGTTGCGGGTGAGTTCCGCCGATTTCGCGCAGGCAGTGGCGCGCGTGGCGGCGATTTCGTCGGAGCGGTCGCGCCCGGTGAAGATGTCGCTGGCGAAGGATCTGCTGGTGTTGAGTGCGGCGAGTGCGGAGCAGGGCTCGGCGAGCGAGGAATTGGATGCGGACCGGGTGAAGTATGATGCCGGGCCGCTCGAGATCGGGTTTCAGGCGCGGTATCTGAACGACATCACCGACCAGGTGAAGGGCGATGTCGAGTTCCGGTTCTCGGATGGTTCGGCGCCGACGATCGTGCAGGATGCGGGGGATGCTTCGGCCCTCTATGTGCTGATGCCGATGCGGGTGTGACGGAGCCGGCGCTTCGTCTGACGCGGCTGACGCTATCCGATTTTCGGTCTTATGGGCAGTTCGTCTGGCGGCCGGCCGGTCGGGTGATGGTGGTGGCTGGGCCGAACGGCAGCGGCAAGACCAATCTGCTGGAGGCGATATCGCTGTTGACGCCGGGGCGGGGGTTGCGGGGCGCGCGGGTGGTGGAGTTGCCGCGGCGAGGGGCTGCGGCCTGGGCGGTGGCGGGGCGGTTTGAGACGCCGGAGGGGGAGGTGGATATCGGCACCGGGTCCCCACCGGATGGGCCGTTGGAGCGGCGGGTGTTTCGGCTTGATGGGGCGGCGCCGCGGAGCCAGGCGGATATTGCGCAGCGTGTGGCGGCAGTGTGGCTGACGCCGCAGATGGATCGGCTGTTCCAGGAGGGAGTGTCGGGGCGGCGGCGGTTTCTCGATCGGTTGGTTTATGCGGTGGAGCCCGGCCATGCCCGGGAGGTTTCGGCGTACGAGACGGCGATGGCCAGCCGCAATCGGTTGTTGGCGGAGCGGCGCGGCGAGGCGGTGTGGCTCGACGGGATCGAGGAGGCGATGGCGCGGCATGCGGTGGCGGCCACGGTGGCGCGGGCGGGGTTGGTGGCGCGGTTGAATGCGGCGCTTGCGGCGGGTGATGCTGGGGGGTTTCCGGCGGCGCGGATGTCGCTGTTGTGTGGGATCGCGGATCGGTTGGAGCGGGAGCCGGCGTTGGCGGTGGAGGATTGGTTGCGCGGCGCGCTTGCCGGGGGGCGGGGGCGCGATGCGGCGGCTGGGGGCGCGGTGCTGGGGGCGCATCGGGCGGATATGGGGCTGGCGGATGCGGTGAGCGGCCAGCCGGCGGGGCAGGCCAGCACGGGGCAGCAGAAGGCGCTGTTGATCGCGGTGATCCTTGGGCATGCGGCGTTGTTGGCCCGGGCGCGGGGATTCGGGCCGTTGCTGCTGCTCGATGAACCGGCGGTGCATTTGGATGCGCAGCGGCGGGTGGCGTTGTTCGAGACGCTGGCGGGGTTGCCGGCGCAGTCATTCCTGACAGGAACCGATGTGGAGACGTTTGCGCCGTTGCGGGGGCGGGCCGGGATTTGGTTGAGTGGGCAGGATGTTTGTCCGAGCGCGACGGCGGATCATTCGAGGGATGGGGCTGAGGAGTGGCGATCGGAATGAGCACGCTGTTGGAAGTGGAGGGGCTGCGCATCGGGTTTCCGCGCGCGGGGGGCGTGCGGGAGGTGGTGGCCGGGATCTCGTATCGGCTGGAGGCGGGGCGCACGCTGGGGGTGGTGGGCGAGAGCGGGTGCGGCAAGTCGGTGACGGCGTTGGCGCTGATGGGGCTGGTGCCGCCGCCGGGGGCAGTGTCGGGGTCGGTGCGGTTCGAGGGGCGGGAGGTGCTGGGGCAGCCGGCCGCGGCGTGGCGGGCGTTGCGGGGCGCACGGGTGGCGATGGTGTTCCAGGAGCCGATGACGGCGCTCAATCCGGTGATGACGGTGGGGCGGCAGATTGCCGAGGTGCAGGTGTTGCACAAGGGGATCGGGTGGGACGAGGCCGGCGCGAACGCGGTTTCGATGTTGGAGGCGGTGGGGATCAATGCGCCGGGCGAGCGGGCGCGGTCGTATCCGCATCAGTTGTCGGGCGGTATGCGGCAGCGCGCGATGATCGCGATGGCGTTGGCGTGCGAGCCGGCGTTGTTGATTGCGGATGAGCCGACGACGGCGCTCGATGTGACGATTCAGGCGCAGATCCTGGACCTGATGCTGGAGTTGCAGGAGCGGATCGGGATGGCGATCCAGTTCATCAGCCATAATTTGGCTGTGGTGTCGGAGATCGCGCATGAGATCATCGTGATGTATGCCGGGCGGATTGTGGAGCGGGCGCCGGCGGAGGTGTTGTTTGCCAATCCGCTGCATCCGTACACGCGGGGCTTGATCGCGACGTTGCCGGATCCCGGGCATCGGGTGGCGCGGTTGCCGGTGATCCCCGGGGGGGTGCCGGATATGGATAGTGGGGTGCATGGCTGTCGGTTCGCGGATCGGTGTGCGCTGGCGGATGCGGGGTGTCGCGTGGCGGAGCCGCCGGCGCGGACCGTGGCGAGTGGGCATCTTGTGGCCTGTTTCAAGGCAATGTCATGAGCGAGTTGGTGGCTCTGGACGGGGTGAGCGTGCATTTTCCGGCCGGGGGCGGGGGATGGTTTGGCGGTCCGAAGCGGGTGTTGCGGGCAGCGGAGCGGGTGAGTTTCGCGGTGGCGGCGGGGGAGACGCTGGCGCTGGTGGGGGAGAGCGGGAGCGGGAAGAGCACGCTCGGCAATGTGGTGGCGGGGTTGCAGGTGCCGAGCGAGGGGACGATGCGGTTCCGCGGCAAGGTGCTGGACAAGGCGGGTTGGAAAGAGGCGCGGCGCGCGATCCAGATCGTGTTTCAGGATCCGTTCGGGGCGCTTGATCCGCGGATGCCGGTGTCGGCGATCATTGCCGAGCCGTTGTTGATCCAGGGCAGCGCGGATGCGGCGGCGCGGCGGGCGCGGGCGGCGGAGCTGGTAGAGCAGGTTGGCTTGCCGATGGATGCGCTCAACCGGTATCCGCATGAGTTTTCCGGCGGGCAGCGGCAGCGTATTGCGATAGCGCGAGCGCTGGCGCCGCGGCCGGAATTGATTGTGGCCGATGAGCCGCTGTCGGCGCTCGATGTTTCGATCCAGAGCCAGGTGTTGAACCTGATGAAGGAATTGCAGGAGCAGTATGGGCTTGCCTATCTGTTCATTTCGCATGATCTCGCGGTGGTGAACCATCTCGTGGATCGGGTGGCGGTGTTGTATCTCGGGCGGCTTGTCGAGGTTGGGGCGCGGGAGGATTTGTTCGATCATCCGTCGCATCCCTACACGCAGGCGCTGCTGAACGCGGTGCCGCGGATTGGGCGGAAGCGGGCGCGGGGGCAGACGATCAAGGGGGAGATGCCGAGCCCGCTGCATCCGCCGGCGGGCTGCGTGTTTCATCCGCGTTGCCCGAAGGCCGCCGATATCTGCCGCATCGATGTGCCGGCCCTGCTGCCCACGGGGCGGGGCGGGCATGACGCGGCCTGCCATTTTCGGGAATAGGGGACGATGACGCGCTTTATCCTGCGCCGCGTGGTGCAGACGCTGCTCGTGCTGCTCGTGATGTCGTTTGTCATCTACAGTCTGATCGGGCTGATGCCGGGCGACCCGATCGACATCATGATTGCCGGCAATCCCACGATCGCGCCCGATGTGGCGGCGGCGTTGCGCAAGCTCTACGGGCTCGACCAGCCGTTGCTGTTGCGCTACTGGCGGTGGTTGATGGCCGCGCTGCAGGGGGATCTCGGGTATTCGCGGACCCATTCCCAGCCGGTGTTGACGATGCTGCTGCCGGCGCTGGGGCAGACATGCAAGCTGTTGATATCGAGTTTCGTGATCAGCGTGATCCTGTCGTTCGTCTTGGGCATCCTGGCTGCGCGCAAGCCGGGGGGGCTGCTGGATGGGATCATCAGTTTGGCGGCGTTTGCGGGGATTTCGGTGCCCGTGTTTTGGCTGGCGCTGATGATGATCCTGGTGTTTGCGGTGGGGCTGCATTGGCTGCCGGCATCGGGGATCGCCACTGTGGGGGATGGGGGTTTCAAGGATCAGGTGGTCCATCTCGTGATGCCGGTTGCGACATTGGCGCTGGCGACGACGGGGGGGTTCACGCGGTTTGTGCGAGCCTCGATGATCGAGGTGCTGCGGCTTGATCTGGTGCGCACGGCGCGCGCCAAGGGGGCGGGAGAGGGGCGGGTGATCCTGATCCATGCGTTCCGCAATGCGCTGATCCCGGTGGTGACAATCATGGCGCTGAGTTTTGGCGTGCTGTTCAACGGGGCGCTGCTGACGGAGACGATGTTTGCGCAGCCCGGAATGGGGAAAATGATCTACGACGCAATCCTGGGGAATGACTTCAACCTGGCGCTGTCCGGCCTGCTGTTTGCGACGCTGGTGACACTGCTGAGCAACCTGGCGGCGGATCTGGCCTATGGATGGCTGGACCCGCGGATCGGCCTGCAATGATGGACCTGTTGGACGGCAAGCAAGGCGCGGGCTTTGCCCCTCGACCCTACCAAGGGCGGCGCCCTTGGAACCCCAGACTTGAAGAGAAGTATCTTGAAGAAGCGGGGGGCGACGCGGCGCTTGCCGACATTCCGATGGCCCCCTCTTCTTCAAGCTCCCTGCCTTTAGGCATAGAGATCCAGGGGCTCGGCCCCTGGCAGGGGTCGAGGGGGCAACACCCCCCGTCCTGCTTGCCGATCAACGGGAGCATCATCGCGTGAGTCGTCTGGAGGGTGCGGTCAGTCCGTGGCGGTTGCGGCGGCGCAGGTTTTTGCGTCATCGGGCTGGGGTGGCGAGTCTTGGGGTGTTGGGGGTGTTGGTGATGTTCGCCTTGGCGGCGATACCGATGCAGTGGTTTGGGTGGGACCCGGATGCGACGGATTTGTTTGCCCGGTTTGATCCGCCCTCGGCGAAGCATTGGCTGGGGACGGACGAGGCGGGGCGGGACGAGTTGATCCGGCTGATGGTTGGCGGGCAGATGTCTTTGCTGGTCGGGGTGTTGGCGACGGGGATCGGGGGGGTGGTTGGGGTGTTGATCGGGCTGTGTGCCGGGTATTTCGGCGGGCGGGTGGATGCGGTTTTGATGCGGTTTACGGATGGGATGATCGCCTTGCCGTTGTTGCCGCTGCTGATCGTGTTGGGGGCGGTGGATTTGACGAAGCTCGGGTTTTCGCGCGGGTTCGCGCATTCCGGGGCGGCGGGGTTTTGGCGGATTGTCGTGATTATCGCGATCGTCGACTGGACCGCGATTGCGCGGTTGGTGCGTGCGGCGACGATTGCGCTCAAGGAGCGGGATTTCGTGCGGGCGGCGCGGGCTTCGGGTGCGGGGGCGGGGTATGTGATGACGTCGCATGTGCTGCCGAATGTGGCCACACCGATCATCGTGGCGTTCACATTGACGGTGGGGCGGGTGATTTTGTTCGAGAGCGTGTTGAGTTTCCTGGGGTTCGGGATTGTGCCGCCAACGCCGAGTTGGGGGAACATGCTGAACAATGCGCAGGAGTTGGTGATTTCGGCGCCGGCTTTGGCGATTTATCCGGGCTTGTTGATATTCGCGACGGTGATTGCGGTGAATTTCCTTGGCGATGGGTTGCAGCATGCGTTCGATCCGCGATCCGAGACGTAGCGGGTGGGGCGGTTTGGGTTTAGGATGCGCACCGTGTTTTGACCGGAGGATCGTCCATGCGCCGTCGTGATCTGTTGGCTGCAACGCTTGTTGCGGGACCGTTGGCTGGGAGTTTGGGGACGCCGGCGTTCGCGCAGGCGGGCAAGCCGGTGAAGCTGGCGTTGATCGCGGATCGGACGGGGCCGTTGGAGGCCTATGCCAAGCAGATGTGGGTTGGTTTCCGCATGGGTCTCGAATATGCGACGAAGGGCACCAATACGGTGGCCGGGCGCAAGATCGAGATCGTCGAGAAGGACAGCCAGACCAAGCCGGATGTCGGGCGCAGCCTGTTGGCCGAGGCGTATGGCGATGACAATGTGGATATCGCGATTGGTGGGACGTCATCCGCGGTGGCGCTGGCGATGTTGTCGGTGGCGGCCGAGTACAAGAAGGTTTTGATTGTCGATGGCGCGGTGGCGGACAGCATCACCGGCGACAAGTGGAACAAGTATATCTTTCGGGTCGATCGCAATTCGATGATGGATGCGATTTCGAACGCGCTGTCGATCGGCAAGCCGGGTGTGACGGTGGCGGTGCTGGCGCAGGATTATGCGTTCGGCCGCGATGGGGTGGCGGCGTTCAGGACGGCGCTGGCGGGGACGGGCGCGAAGCTGGTGCATGAGGAATATGCGCCGCCGACGGCAACCGATTTCACGGCGCCGGCGCAGCGGATTTTTGATGCGCTCGCCAAGGAGACCGGCGAGAAATACCTGTTCACGATCTGGGCGGGCGCGGATCCGATGGGCAAGTTGGCGGCGCTCAATCCGGAGCGGCTGGGCATCAAGTTGTCGACGGGGGGGAATATCCTGCCCGGGCTGAAGGCGTACAAGTCGATCCCGGGGCTGAACGGGATGCAGGGCGCGACGTATTATTATTACGAAATCCCGAAGAACGCGATCAATGACTGGTTCGTGGCCGAACACCAGAAGCGGTTCAACGAGCCGCCTGATTTCTTCACCTGCAATGGCATGGTGACGGCGCTGGGGCTGGTGGCGGCGCTGGAGAAGACCAAGGGCGCGACGGAGGCGGATACGCTGATCGCGGCGATGGAGGGGCTGTCGTTCGATACGCCGAAGGGGCGGGTGATGTTCCGCCCGGAGGACCACCAGGCATTGCAGTCGATGTTCGGCTTCAAGCTCGACAACGCGACCGACAAGGCCTGGGCAGTGCCGGTGGGGACGCATGAGTTCACCATCGAGGAAATGAAGATTCCCATCGTCAACAAGCGCTGATGGGTTCGGCGGTTCTGGAGACGCGCGATCTGACCATCCGGTTTGGGGGTCAGGTCGCGGTGGATCGTGTGTCGTGCGCGTTCCATCCGGGGACGCTGACGGCGATTGTCGGGCCGAATGGGGCAGGCAAGACGACGTATTTCAATCTGATTTCGGGGCAGTTGCGGGCATCGTCCGGCAGCGTGGCGTTGCGGGGCCGGGATATCACGCGGATGGCGGCGCCGCTCAGGGCGCGGCTGGGGCTAGGGCGGGCGTTCCAGTTGACGAATTTGTTTCCGGATTTGTCGGTGCTGGAGAATGTGCGCCTCGCGGTGCAGGCGCGGGCGGGGGTGTTTCTCGATTTTCTGTCCCTGGCGGTGGATCGGACGGGGCTGACGGAGCAGGCGATCGGGCATTTGCGGCGGGTGCGGCTGCTGGATCGGGCGGGGGCGGCGGCGGCGGTGCTGAGCCATGGCGACCAGCGCAAGCTGGAGGTGGCGATGATGCTCGCGCTGGAGCCGGAGATTTTCATGTTCGACGAGCCGACCGCGGGGATGAGCGTCGATGAGGTGCCGGTGATCCTGGACCTGATCGAGGCGATCAAGGCGGAGGGGGACAAGACGATCCTGCTGGTGGAGCACAAGATGGATGTGGTGCGCCGGCTCGCGGATCGGGTGATCGTGTTGCACAACGGGGCGCTGGTGGCGGATGGGGAGCCGGCGGAGGTGGTGGCATCGGCGATCGTGCAGGAGGCCTATCTCGGGGTGCGGCCGGCCGATGGTTGAGAAGGTGTTGCTGCGGCTGGAGGGGGTGCAGACCCATATCGGGCGATACCACATCCTGCATGGGGTGGATCTGGTGGTGCCGGAGGGGGAATTGACGGTGCTGCTGGGCCGCAATGGGGCGGGCAAGACGACGACGCTGCGCACCATCATGGGGCTGTGGCGGGCGAGTGCGGGGCGGATCGTGTTCGACGGGGCGGACATCACGAGGATGGCCACGCCGGATATCGCGCGGCTTGGCATCGCCTATGTGCCGGAGGCGATGGGGATTTTCACCGGGCTGTCGGTGCGGGAAAACCTGGTGCTGGCGACGGCGACGGGGCGGTTCGATGCGGCGTTGCTTGATGGGGTGTTTGCGTTGTTTCCGGTGCTGAAGGTGAAGTGGAACGACGCTGCAGGGGGGTTGTCCGGCGGGCAGAAGCAGATGCTGGCGATCAGCCGGGCGATGGTGGAGCGGCGGCGCTTGATGATTGTGGATGAGCCGACCAAGGGGCTGGCGCCGGCGGTGATCGAGCATCTGATCGGGGGCTTCCGGACGTTGAAGGAGAGCCGGACGACGGTTTTGCTGGTGGAGCAGAATTTCCATATGGCGCGCTCGCTGGGCGATGGGGTGGCGGTGATGGATGACGGGCGGGTGGTGCATGCGGGGGGTATGGTTGAATTGGCGGGGGATGAGGCGTTGCAGGGGCGGTTGCTGGGGTTGAGTCTGGCGGCGCATCAATGAAGGCGCGGCGGGATGTGACGGCCTGGGTGTTGTTGCCGGTGGTGGCGCTGGCGATGCTGCCGTTGATGAGTTTTTCGACATGGGTGACGTTGACCATCGCCGGGGCGGCGATGGGGATGATGCTGTTTTTGATGGCGTCGGGGCTGACGTTGGTGTTCGGGTTGATGGATGTGATGAATTTTGCCCATGGGGCGTTCATCACGCTGGGTGCTTATCTGGCGGTTTCGGTGTTGGGGCGGATGGCGGGGTGGGGCGGCTCGGAAAGCCTGTGGCTCAATCTGGCGGCGCTCGGGGTGGCGGTGACAGTGGGGGCGGTGGTGACGGGGGCGGTGGGGGCGGTGTTCGAGCGGATGATTGTTCGCCGGGTTTATGGGTCCCATTTGCAGCAGATCCTGATCACGATGGGGGGCCTGATCGTGGCGGGGCAGTTGGTGGTGGTGGTGTGGGGCGCGCAGCCGTTGCAGGTGGCGAAGCCGGCGCTGCTGCGGGGCAGTTTCCTGGTGGGGGGCGCGGCGATCGAGAGTTATCGGCTGGTGGCGGTGGCGCTGGGGCTGGTGGTGTTCGGGGTGGCGCACGCGGTGTTGAACCGGACGCGGATCGGGCTGCTGGTGCGGGCGGGGGTGGAGAACCGGGAGATGGTGGAGGCGCTCGGGTTTCGCATCGAGCGGCTGTTTGTCGGCGTGTTCGTGGCCGGGGCGGCGTTGGCGGGCGTGGGGGGCGTGATGTGGGGGGGGTATCAGGAGATCGTGACGGCGACGATCGGCGATGAGATGACGGTGTTGATCTTCATCGTCATCATCATCGGCGGCTTGGGATCGGTGACGGGGTGTTTCCAGGCGGCGGTGCTGGTGGGGCTGACGACGAACTATGTGGGGTATCTGACACCGAAACTGGCGCTGGGCTCGAACATCGCGCTCATGGTGCTGGTGCTGTTGTGGCGGCCGCGCGGGTTGTTTCCGGTGGCGAAGCCATGAGGCGTTTGATTTCGGGGGATCGGCCGGGGCATCCGCTGGCCGATCTGTTGATGCTGGCGCTGCTGGTGGGGTTGGCGTTCGCGCCGTTCCTGTTTCCGGGCACGAAGTCGATGGCGGCGGCGTCGCGGATTTGCATCTTTATCGTGCTGGCGGCGAGTTACGATATTTTGCTGGGCTATACGGGGATCGTCTCGTTTGCCCATACGATGTTTTTCGCGATCGGGGCTTACGCGGTGGCGATTCCGCTGGCGCAGGGCGGCCCGTCTTGGGGGGCGATTGTTGGCGGGGAGCTGGCGGGGGCGGCGATTGCGGCGGTTCTGGCCGGGCTGATCGCGCTGCTGTCCCTCAGGGTGCAGAAGATCTTTTTTTCGATGATCACGCTGGCGGTTGCATCCTTGGCGGGGATTGTCGCGGCGCAGTGGCGCGATGTGACGGGGGGGGAGGACGGGCTGACGTTCTCGCTGCCGGCGGCCCTGGGGCCGGGGTTTCGGATGGTGCAGGAGCCGTTTCTGGGCGTGCGGTTCGATGGGCGCCTGGTGACGTATTATCTGATTTTTGGGGTGTGCCTGGTGTTGTTCGGGCTGATGCTGCGGATTGTGAATTCGCCGTTCGGGCGGGTACTGATGGCGATCCGGGAGAATGAGTTCCGGGCGGAGGCGCTGGGGTATCGGACGGTGATCTATCGGACGATCGCCTCGGCGCAGGCGGCGGCGATCGCGGCGGTGGCGGGGGGGTTGATGGCGATCCTGCTGCGCTATAACGGGCCGCAATCCACGCTGTCGTTCGAGATCATGGTCGATATTCTGCTGATGGTGGTGATTGGCGGGATGGGGACGCTGTATGGGCCGGCGCTGGGCGCGACGGTGATTGTGTTGGCGCAGTACTATTTGCAGCCGGGGTTGCAGGCGGCGTCGGACGCGGTGACGGGGTGGCCGGTGTTGCCGCAGTTGTTTCATCCGGATCGGTGGCTGTTGTGGCTTGGGGTGTTGTTCATCCTGATCGTATATTTCCTGCCGGCGGGAATCATAGGAACGTTGCGGAGGAGGGTACGATGAGGACGGTGATTATCGATTGCGATCCGGGGACGGATGATGCGATTGCGTTGTTTCTGGCGCTGGGGAGCCCGGAACTCGATGTGGTGCTGGTGACGGCGGTGGGGGGGAATGTCGGGCTCGATCATACGGTGCGCAATGCGCGGGCGCTGGTCGGGTTGAGCGGGAAGGATGTGCCGGTGGTGGCGGGAGCGGATCGGCCGATGCTGGGCAGTTTCGTCGCGGAACCGCGGGTGCATGGGCGCAACGGGGTGGGGGGCGTGGTCTTGCCGGAGGGGCCGCCGGCCGCGCCGGGGGTGGCGGCGGATGCGATCCGCGCGGTGTTGCGCGCGGCCGGGCCGGGGGAGATCACGCTGGTGGGGATTGGGCCTGCAACCAATCTGGGGCTGGCGCTGGCGAGCGAGCCGGCGTTGCTCGATCGGGTGGCGGAGATCGTGTTGATGACGGGCGCGTGGGCGGAGGGGAATGTCACGCCGGCGGCGGAGTTCAATGCATGGAATGACCCGGAGGCGCTGTCGATCGTGCTGTCGTGCGGGCGGCCGGTGACGGTGGCGACGCTGGAGGTGACGGCGCAGGCAGTGGCGACCACGGCGTGGATTGCGGCGCAGCGGGGGCAAGGCGGGGCCTGCATGGCGGCGGCATGCGACATTTTGGCGAGCGTGCCGCCTTCGGCGCGGCTGGGGGGGCGGGGATCGCCGCAGCATGATGCCTGCGCGATCATGTGGCTGGTGGCGCCCGATATGTTCACGCATCGGGCGGTGCATGCGAGCGTCGATCTGACGCATGGCCCGGGGCGGGGGCGGACGGTGATCGACCGGTGGGGAAAGGTGCCGGGTGCGCGGAATGCGTCCGTGCTTGAGACGGTGGATGCGGAGCGGTTTTTTGCGTTGCTGGGGGAGCGGATTGCGGGGCTGCCGTGAGTCGGGTGGGGTTTCGGGGCGGCTGAGGTCGTGTCAGGCTGGCGAAATCAGATGGGGAGAGCGAGCGATGAACGAGAGCGCGATGCGTGCGAACAGCACCAAGTTCGTCACCGAGAAGGCACCGGCCGTGGGCAGCCGGGGGATGGTGGTGACCAACCATCCGCTGGCTTCGGCGGCGGGGGCCGAGATGTTGGCGGCGGGGGGCAATGCGATCGACGCCGCGGTGGCGGCGCAGTTTACGCTGACGGTGGTGGAGCCGATGATGATCGGGCTCATCGGCGGGGGAACCGCGCATATCCGCACGGCGGACGGGGCGCATCGGATCATCGATGGCATGAGCGCGGTGCCGGTCGCGGGGCGGGGAGATATGTATCGGCCGGTGCCGGACGGAGCGGCGGAGAATTATCAGACCTTGGATCGGGAGAACGAGGTCGGGCCGAAATCGGTGGCGGCGCCCGGGTCGTTGCTGGCCTGGTGCATGGCGCTGGAGCGGTTCGGCACGATGCCGCTGGCCGATGTGATGGAGCCGGCGATCCGGCACGCCTCGCGCGGCTTCCGGGTGACGCCGTATCTGCATGATTGCATCGAGACGGCTGCGGGGGATTTCGCGAGGGATCCTCTGATTTCAGCGCGCTATTTGCCCGGCGGCGTGGCGCTGAAGCCGGGCGAGCGGCTGGTGCAGGGGGATTATGCCGATGCGTTGCGGCTGATATCGCAGGAGGGGGCGAAGGCGCTGCATGGCGGGGCGCTGGGCGATGCGGTGGCGGCGCATATGAAGGCGACCGGCGGGTTTGTCGGGATGGAGGATCTGACCGGGTATGCGCCGCGGGTGCGCGAGCCGATCCGGACCACCTATCGCGGCTGGGAGATCCTGGGCCCGCCGCCGCCGGCGGCTTCGGGGATTCATATCGCGCAGATGCTGGCGATCCTGGAAGGGTTCGACATCGGCGGCATGGGGTTTGGCACGACGGATACGTGCCATTTGATTGCCGAGGTGTTGCGCATCGCGTTCGCGGATCGGGCGGCGGGAACGGGGGATCCGGAGTTCGTCAAGGTGCCGGTCGGGAAGATCGTGTCGCGCGACTATGCGGCCCTGCGCCGCGCGGCGATCGATATGGCGCGCTCGCAGGTCTGGGGCGCCGGGGTGATGCCGGGCGAGGGTGCAAACACGACGCATCTGACGACGGCGGATGCGGCGGGCAATGTGGTGGCGAGCACGCAGACGATCAACAACCTGTTCGGCGCGCGCTACATCGTGCCGGGGACGGGGATGATCCCGAACAACTACATGTATAATTTCGATCCGCGGCCGGGCCGGGCGCTGTCGATCGCGCCGGGCAAGCGGGTGACGACGTCGATGTCGCCGATGATGGCGTTGCAGGACGGCAAGGTGCGGTTCGCATTGGGGTTGCCGGGTGGCAAAAAGATTTTCCCGAGCGCGATGCAGGCGATCATCAATGTGATCGATCACGGTATGTCGTTGCAGGAGGCGGTGGAAGCGCCGCGGATCTGGACCGAGGGCGTGGCGCTCGAGGTGGAGCAGGGGATCCCGCCGGCGGTGCGCGAAGGGCTCGCGGCGCGGGGCCACGATGTGCAGGTGATGCCGACGGTGGCGGGTGGCATGGGGGCAATCGGGTTCAATGCCGATGGCAGCATGACGGGGTCGTCCTGCTGGCGGGCCGATGGCACGCCGGTGGGCGTGTCGGGCGGGCTGGCGCGGGCCGGGGTGCGGTTTGTGCTGGAGAGTGCGAAGCCGAAGGAGGCGTGATTGCGCGATGCTTGACGGGGATCGGGCGGACATGCTCCGATCTTTGTCTGCGTGATGATTTCGCCAAAAATCATCAGGTTCTAGAGCGTGATCGCCAAAGGTGGAATCACACGGCGCGTGAATCACGCGACCAAACAAGGGCTTAGAGCGGGATGCCTTCGCCTATCAGAAGGCATCCCGCTCTAGGTGAAAGACCGGGGGTCGGCTTGATCATTTCCCGCCGTTTGAATGCCTGCATAGCGGTGAAGACCGGTCCGGCATGAACGAGGTCGTCAGCCTGCCGCGCGCTTCCTCTGACGATACGCTTTGGGGTGTCGTGGCCTCGATGGGGCGCAGTTCGCGCGTGGCCGAGGTGTTTTCCAGCCGGAGCGCGGCGCTGGCGGATCGGGCTTGGCGCGAGCAGCAGGTGCAGGCCTATGCAAATTTCATTCGCATGGCGCGCCAGCCGGTGCCGAACTACAGCGTACAGCCGGTGCGCCGGGCGGATCTGCCGCGGGGGTGGAAGCCGCTTCCCGCGCTGGGGTTTTTGCGCGGGAAGTTTATCTGAACAGCGCGGGCGTTATTTTTTCGGGGCCGCGATCGGCACTTTGGCGCCTTCGGGCGGCAGGACTTCGCCGATGTTGAGCGTCATCGAAACGGCGTCGTAGTAGCCGCTGACGGCGATGAGATCGACGACCCCGCGTTCGCCCCAGGCGGCGACGGCGGCAGCGTAGGTGGCATCGCTCACGGTGCGGTCGCGGCGCAGCTGGGTACAGAAATCCCATATGATGGCTTCATCGGGTTTCATGGTGGTGGGGCGTTCGCCCTTGGCGAGAGCGGCCGCGGTTTCGGGGGCGAGGCCGGCGTCGATGGCCATGGGGGCGTGGGCATACCATTCGAAGGGGCTTTGCCAGTGCGCGGCCGTCATCAGGATTGCCATTTCGTTGAGGCGCTTGTCGAGCGAGGAGTTGAAGCGGAGGTATTCGCCGACTTTCTGCAGGCGATCGGCCAGTTCCGGGCTGCGGAGCCAGACGTTGAAGGGGCCGCGCAGGCCCTTGCGGGGGCCGGACATGATGGCGTCGGCGACGCTGCGCTGTTCGGGGGTCATGGCCTCGAGGGCGAGGGGCGCCATGCGTTTGGCGGTGTCGGTCATTCCTGGTTTCCTTCGTGGGATGCGGCATTCAGGCCTGGGATGGGCCGCAGCGCAAGGGAGGGGTCTATGCCGCGCCGACGGCGGCGCCGAGGATGTCGCTGATGCTGTCGTGGATGACGAGGTCGGCCACGCCGTCCATGTCGGTTGCTTCGCGGTTGAGGATGACGAGGCGGGCGCCGTTGCGTTTGGCGAGGATGGGCAGGCCCGCGGCGGGATAGACGACGAGGGAACTGCCGAGGACGACGAAGCAGTCGGCCGCCAGAGCCTCGGTTTCGGCGCGGCGCATTTCCGCCTGTGGCATCGCCTGGCCGAAGGAGATGGTGGCGGTTTTGACGATGCCGTTGCACCAGCGGCAATGCGGCAGGGTGCCGTTGCTTTCGAAGGGGGCGCGGATGGCCTCAAGTTCGTAGCGGGTCTTGCAGTCCAGGCAATGCGCATAGGTGGCGTTGCCGTGGACTTCGATGACGCTGTCGTCGGGGATGCCGGAGGCCTGGTGAAGCCCGTCGATGTTCTGGGTGATGAGGGCGCCGGCGCGGCCCGTGGCGACGAGGTGGGCGCAGGCGCGGTGGCCGCGATTGGGGCGGGCGGCGCGCATGGTGGGGTCGGAGGCGAATTTGCGGCGCCAGGCCTCGCGGCGCATGTCCTCGGAGGCGATGAAGTCACGGAAATCGATCGGTTTCATCTGAGTCCAGATGCCGCCGGGGCTTCGGAAATCGGGGATTCCCGATTCGGTGGAGATGCCAGCGCCGGTGAAAAGGGCGATGCGGGTGGCGGCGGCAAGTTCGCCGGCGAGCGCGGCGACGGCGTCTGGGCCCTGCATGGGCGGCTCCCTGGCTGTTGCATCCATCATGGCGCGGGTGGGTTGCTGGTGGAAGCCTGGGGGTTGTACATCTTGACGGCACGTTGGGGTAAAGTTACGAATATTCTCAAATGTTAGATATGGCGTGATGGAAAATGAGGCTGATCGGGCATCTGGATCGGGCCGAATCTTCGATGATTACGGGTTGGGCAGTGGATCTCGATGAGCCGGAGAAGCGGATTGCGCTTGGGGTCTACGTTGGCTGCGAGACGCTGGGGCGGGTCGTGGCGGACCGGTTTCGGTGGGATCTGCCTGGGGCCGGAATCTTGGATGGATGCTGTTCCTTCGCGTTCGAACCGCCGCGGCCGCTGAACGAAGAGGATAGGGCCGCGCTGACTTTGCGGGTGGAAGGATATCCGTTTCTGTTCACCGCGATGAGCCCGCATCCGGTGCAGCGGGATTTGCCGCGGCCGGAGGGGCGGGGGGGGCGGTGGCGCTGCGTGTTGCATATCGGTACCGAGAAGACGGGCACGAAGACGTTGCAGGGGTTTCTGGCCAAGAACCGGACGGCATTGGCAGAGCGCGGCTATTTCGTCCCGTTGAGCCTGGGTAGCGGGCTTGATCCCATGGTGATGAATTCTGACCTGCTCGCGCCGTATGCGCGGGCGGATCATGCGCCTGATCCGGCGGCGGGAGGCGGGCGGCGGGGGGCGGACCTGGCGGGATTCCGGGCGCGGATCCGCGAAGCGTTGGCAGCGGAGTTAGCGCGGGCGCCGGAGGCGTGTCACACGGTGCTGCTGTCGGCTGAGCATTGCCACAGCTGGTTGGGGGCGGGGTTCGAGGTGGAGGGGGTGTGGTCTTTGCTGGCTCCGTTCTGCTCGGATTTCCGGGTCTTGGTTTATCTGCGGCCGCAGCATGAGTTGGCGTTGAGCTGGTACGGCATGATGTTGCGGCAGGGGCGGGCCGACATGGTGGCATTGCCGCATTTCGAGGGGCGGGTGGGGGCGCCGGGTGACGTGCGGTTCGGGTATTTCGACTATGCCGGGTTGCTGGCGCGGTGGGGGGCGGTGTTCGGGCGGGCAGCGCTGGTGCCGCGGCGCTTCACCCGCGATGCGCTGGTGGCGGGGGATGTTGTGCGTGACGTGCTGGCGGTGTTGGGGATTGAGGATGTCGGGTTCGAGCGGCCGGAGCGGCTGAATACCAATTTCTCGGCGCCGGCGCAGCGGGTTCTGATGGGCTTGAACCGGGTGCTGGCGGGGTGGCCAGCGGCGGAGGCGGCAGAGATGCGGGGCTGGGTCATGCCGAGGCTTGAGGCTGGGGGCGGAATCCGGCCGGCGCGGGAGGCGATCCGCGCGTTCATGGCGCAGTTCGAGGCGAGCAACGAGGCGGTGCGCGCGGCGTGGTTTCATGAGCGGGCACGGCTGTTCGATGACGGCTACGCGGATTATCCGGAGGAGGAGGAAGCAGGGGACGAGGGCGAGATCTACGCGGTCATCGCGCGGGTGTTGCAAGGGCGGATCAGGCCCGACGGCTGAGGAGGGCGAGCACCGCGGATGCGACGGCGAAGGCGGCGGTCAGGGGGCCGAAGCCGGTAAAACCGCTGGTTGCCACCATCATACCGCCAAGAGTTGCGGCACCGAGCCAGCCGATGCTGGCGCCGGTGACATTGAGGCCCAGTACGGTGCCGCGCACGGCCTCAGGCACGGCGGCCAGCATCGCCATCAAAGCGGGGCGGGCTAGGGCGTTGAACAAAACGTAGAGGAAGCCGAGGGCGAGGGAGGCGGGCAGGTTCGGGGTCCAGCCGTAGAGGGCGATGGCGGCGGCGGCGGAGCAGGCCATGCCGCAGGCGAAGGTCAGCCTTCGGTCGGGCAGACGGTCAGCGAGTTGGCCGCCGAGAACGGTGCCGAGGATATTGCCGAGGGCGAAAATAGCCAGCGGGATGGCGACGTCGGCGATGCCCAGGCTGTAGGTGGTTTGCAGGAAGGTTGCGAAATACACCGCGGTGAGGCCGTAGCAGACCCGCTCGCCGATCCCCATGCCGAGCAGGCGCATGACGGGCAAGGTGAGGGCGGCGCGCAGGCCGCCGGCGCTGCCGGTGTGGCGGCGATGAGCGTCGGGCGGGTTGCGGCTGACGATCAGCAGGAACAGTGCGGCCATTGCGCCCAGGCCGGCGACGCTGATGTTGACGCCCCGCCAACCCACCGCGGCGCCGAGCATGGCGGCGAGCGGGACGCCGAGCACCAGGGTGAGGGATTGTCCGGCCATCACCCAGCCCAGCGCGCGGCCGCGCTGGCGGTCCGGCACGCGGGCGGAGATTTCGGCGTAGATCACCCCGGTGAACAACCCGGAGCAGGCACCGCCAAGGGTGGCCCACAGCGTGACGCCCAGGATGGTGTTGGACAGCGCGACGCCGATCATGCCGACAGCAAGTGCGAGCGGGCCGCCGATCAGGAAAGGGCGCCTGCCCCAGCGGTCGGAGCCGGCGCCGGCGAGCATGGAGGCGACGCCCCAGGCGATCGAGGTCGCTGCCATGATGTTCGCGACCATGGGCACGCTGACCGCCAGGTCCCGCGCCATGTCGATCAGGAAGGGCGCCCGGGTGCTGCCGCTGCAGGAGGCCGCAAAGACGCCGAAACACCCGGCCGCGAGCAGCAGCCAGGGCATACGGTCTGTGGTGGTGGGCTTGGTCAGTGTTGCGGCTTCTGGGGCGTCGCTCCGGCATCGCTCGGGCGGGTAGGCTGGCGCAACTGGCCGGAGCGAACGCCGTTGATGGCATTGTTGAGGACGCGGATGACCTGTTCGTCGCCGAGCGAGGCGGAGAGGAAATGCAGCGTGGCGCCAAGCAGGGCGGAGGCGATGGATTGCGGGTTGACGCCGTCCTTGATCATGTCCTCGACATAGGTTTCGAGCGCACGGCCCGCTTTGTCGAGGTCGGGCGGTGGGTTGTTGGGGTCGGGGTTCGACATCGGGGTGGTCTTTCGGTTGCTGAGGGAGGCTCAGGCGGTGATGGGTTCGGACTGGTCGGCCTGCTCGGCTTGCATCGCCCACATCCGGGCGTAGAGCCCGTCTTGGGCGAGAAGGTCAGCATGGGTGCCGCGCTCGGCGATCATACCCTGGTCGAGCACGATGATCTCGTCGGCATCGACCACGGTGGAGAGGCGGTGGGCGATGGTGAGGGTGGTGCGGTGTTCTGCGAGTTCGCGAAGTGCGGCCTGGATGTCCTGCTCGGTGCGGGTGTCCAGCGCGGAGGTGGCTTCGTCGAGGACGAGGATGGGCGGGTTTTTCAGGATGGTGCGGGCGATGGCGACGCGCTGTTTTTCGCCGCCGGAGAGCTTGAGGCCGCGTTCGCCAACGCGGGTGTCGTAGCCGTCGGGCAGGCGCAGGACGAAATCATGGACCTGGGCGAGCCGCGCGGCCTGCTCGATTTCGGTTTGGGTGGCGCCGGGGCGGCCATAGGCGATGTTGTAGCGGATGGTGTCGTTGAACAGCACGGTGTCCTGCGGCACGACGCCGATGCAGCCGCGCAGGCTGTCCTGGCTGATGTCGCGGACGTCATGCCCGTCGATGGAGACGCTGCCGCCGGTGACGTCATAGAAGCGGAACAGCAGGCGGGAGATGGTGGATTTGCCGGCGCCGGTGGAGCCGACGATGGCGAGCGAGCGGCCCCGCGGGATGCGGAAGGAGATGCCCTTGAGGATGCCGCGATCCGGCCGGTAGCCGAATTCGACGGTCTCGAACACCACCTCGCCTTGGACGTTGGTGAGCGTCGTGGCATTGGGCTTGTCGGCGACCTCTTGTTCGAGGGCCATGAGGCGGAACATCTGCTCCATGTCGACCAGGCCTTGCTTGATTTCGCGATAGACGAAGCCGAGCATGTTGAGGGGCTGGTAGAGCTGCATCAGATAGGTGTTGACCAGGACGAATTTGCCGACGCTCATCGAGCCGTCCTGCACGCCCTGGGCTGCGAGCAGCATCACCAAAGTCAGTCCGATGGCGATGATGGCGGCCTGGCCGAGGTTGAGCATGTTGAGCGAGACCTGGCTTTTGACGGCGGCCTTCTCGTAGCGGGCGAGGGCGGCGTCGAAGCGGGCGGTCTCCAGTGTCTCGTTGCCGAAATATTTGACGGTTTCGAAATTGAGCAGGCTGTCGATCGCCTTGGTCTGCGCTTCGCTGTCGCTCTCGTTCATGGAGCGGCGGATGCGCACGCGGTAGCCGGAGTAGGAGACGGTGAAGCCGAGATAAAGCGCGATGGCGACGCCGGTGATCAGGGCGAAGCGCCAGTCGAACACCGTCCAGATGATGGCGGTGACGAGGATGACCTCGAGGAGGGTGGGCAGGACGTTGAAGACGGCGAGGCGCAAGACGTTCTGGACGCCCTGGGTGCCGCGCTCGATGGCGCGGGACATGCCGCCGGTCTGCCGGTCGAGATGGAAGCGCAGCGAGAGGCGGTGAAGGTGGCGGAATGTTTCGAGCGCCACGGTGCGGGCGGCACGCTGCTGCACGGCGGCGAAGATTGCGTCGCGGAATTCGCCGAAGAAGGAGGCGGAGACGCGGAGCAGCCCGTAGCCGAGGATCAGGGCGGCAGGGATGACGATGAGGACGGTCCGGCCGGGGAGGTTGGCGGGGGTCAGCGCGTCAACGGCTGCGGCGTAGGCGAGCGGGACCAGCACATTGGCGCCCTTGGCGGCCACCAGGAACAGCGAGGAGATGATGACGCGGATATGGGAGGCGATGTCGCCCTGTGGCCAGAGGTAGGGCAGCAGGTCGCGGATGGTCTGCAGACCGGAGCGCGTGTCCGCGGGGGCTGACTGGGTGTTCGATTGTGCGGCCGTGCTTCTCATGATGAGCGATGTGGCACGCGCCCGGCTGCAATGAAAGCCGGGCATTGGGAAGGATGGCTGATCCGCGCTAGGTGCAGGGCATGTCAAAGTTTTTGAGCCACATCCAGGCCTGCAATACGGCGGTCCTGCCGGGCAACCGCTTGCAGTTTCGTCTTGGAACGACACGGGTCGGATGGGTTCGGCCGGAACTGGCGGATGTACTGGAAAAATTCGACGGTATCGACCGCAACCGGGAGGCTGTGAGCCTGCATGATCCGGCGGCGCTGCCGGGTGTGGCGCGGGAGGTGGCGCGGCTTGGGTTGGTGCGCCATCGGGGCGAGGCGTTCGACGTGCGGGCGGAGCCGGGGCGGCCGGTGTTGTCGACGATCGACCGGGGGGCGTTGCCGGCGTTCGGCATCCAGGCGCAGGGCGTGCATGTCAACGGCTTGGTGCGCCGGGCGGATGGGCTGCATGTCTGGGTGGCCAAGCGGGCGGCCAACAAGGCGCTTGATCCGGGCAAGTATGATCACATCGTGGCTGGCGGCACGCCGGCCGGACATTCTGCGTGGCAGACGCTGATCAAGGAAGCCGCCGAGGAGGCGGCGATTCCGCAGGCGATCGCGATCGAGGCGCGCCTGGTGTGCACGATCAACTATGCGATGGAGCGGCCGGAAGGGCTGCGGCGGGATCTGCTGCAGTGCTATGATCTGGAGGTGCCGGAGGATTTCACGCCAGTGCCGGATGACGGGGAGGTCGAGCGGTTCGAGCTGTGGCCGATCGGGCGGGTGTTCGAGACGGTGCGCGACACGGACCTGTTCAAATTCAATGTGAGCGTGGTGCTGATCGATCTGTTCCTGCGCGAGGGGCTGATCGAGGGCGAGGCGGCGGTCAAAGTGCGACAGGCGCTCGGGGGGTGACGGGCCCATGGACACTCCCCGATTTTGGGACGAGCATGCGGCCTGAATAGAGGGGAAACAGCCAATGCGCGTCACCACAGCCCTGCCTTACACCGATTGGCGGACCTGTGGCCCGGCGGCTGCACAGGCCGAGGCGGACGGGTTCGATGGTGTGACGGTGCCGGAACTCGCGCATGATCCGTTCATCCCGCTTGCCATGGGGGCCCTGGGGTCAAGCCGGCTCGAACTGGCAAGCTCGGTCGCGATTGCGTTTCCGCGCAGCCCCATGATCGTCGCCAATCTGGCGTGGGATCTTGCGGTGAATTCGGGAGGGCGCTTCACGCTTGGATTGGGCACGCAGGTCAAGCCGCATAACGAGCGGCGGTTTTCGGTGCCGTGGATTTCGCCGGCGCCGCGGATGGCGGAATACGTGCAGGCGCTGCGGGCGATATGGCGCTGCTGGGAGAAGGGAGAGAAGCTTGATTTCAAAGGGAAATTCTTCACCTTCAACCTGATGACGCCGGAGTTTTCGCCCAAGCCGTCGGGCCTGCCGATGGTGCCGGTGATGATCGCGGCGGTCGGCCCGGAGATGCAGAAGGCGGCGGCGCGGCACTGCGACGGCGTGCGGCTGCATGGGTTCGCCACGCGGGACTATGTGGAGAAAGTGGTGCGTCCGCTGCTCGCAGCCGAACTGGAGAAGGGCGGACGGAATTTCGATCATTTCGAGGTGACCGGCGGCGGGTTCATCGCCACGGGGCCGGACGAGGCCACGGTGAAGGCGGCGGCGGAGAAGATTCGCTATCGGGTGGCGTTCTATGGTTCGACGCCGGCTTATCGCGGGGTGTTCGACATTCATGGCGTCACGGATCTGGGCGTGAAGCTGCATGAGGCGTCACGCCGCGGGGAGTGGAGCACCATGGCGTCGCTGGTGCCCGATGATGTGTTGGAGCTGTTCTGCGCGCGGGCGACCTACGACACGCTGCCCGAGGCGATCGGCCGGCGCTTCGGCGGCATCGCGGATGCGGTGGGCATCGAGTTCCAGCCGGGCGATGACGCGCGGACGCGCCGCAAGGTGCTGGATGGGCTGAAGGAGATCCCCTCGACGTTCCAGGGCTTCAAAACCAGTTGGACAACGCCGACCTGACGCATCCGTCGGTTGCAAGCGCAGCCGGCGGGCCGCATATGGCATTCCGCAACCTTTGAACGGCCGCACGCACCGCCATGGACACAGCGCAGCCCGATATCCAGCATCAGCACGTCAGCTTCGATGACGGGCTGATGCTTGAGTGTGGCCAGACGCTGGCCGGGTTGATCGTGGCGTATCGGACCTATGGCGCCCTCAATGCCGAGAAGTCCAACGCGATCCTGATCTGCCATGCGCTGACCGGCGACCAGTATGTCGCCGAGACCCATCCGGTGACGGGCAAGGGCGGCTGGTGGGACCTGGTGGTGGGGCCGGGGTTGCCGATCGACACCACGCGGTTTTTCGTGATCTGCACCAATGTGCTGGGCGGCTGCATGGGCTCGACCGGGCCGCGCGAGGCCCGCGATGGGACCGTGGGGCTGTGGGGGACGGATTTTCCGCCGGTCACCATCAAGGACATGGTGAGCGCGCAGAAGCGTCTGATTGACCATTTCGGCATTGCCCGGCTGTTCGCCGTGGTGGGCGGCTCGATGGGCGGGATGCAGGTTCTGCAATGGGCGTCGTCGTATCCCGACATGGTCTTCGCCGCCGTGCCGATCGCGACGGCGGCCTATCATTCGGCACAGAACATCGCGTTCAACGAGGTCGGCCGCCAGTCGATCTTCTCCGACCCCGATTACGCCGCGGGGCGGTACTGGGAACATGACCGGATTCCGGCGCGTGGCCTCGCCGTCGCCCGCATGGTGGCGCACATCACGTATTTGTCCGAGGAGGCACTGACCCGCAAGTTCGGGCGGCGGGTGCGCGGCGCGCAGTCGATCGCCGGGTTTGCCGATATGTTTGAGGTCGAGAGCTATCTGCGCCATCAGGGCAGCACGTTCGTGCGCCGGTTCGACGCCAATTCCTACCTCACGATCACCCGCGCAACCGATTATTTCGACCTGGCCGAGGAGCATGGCGGTGATCTTGCGGCAGCGTTCAAGGGGACGCGGACGCGGTTCTGCCTGATCTCGTTCTCGTCGGACTGGCTCTACCCGACGGCCGAGAGCCGGGCGATCGCGCGGGCGCTCAACGGGGCGGCGGCCAATGTGAGCTTCGTCGAGATCGCCTCGGACAAGGGACATGACGCATTCCTGCTCGATGAGCCGGATTTCCATCGGGCGCTGCAGGGCTTCCTGTCCGGCTGTGCCGAACATGCGGGGCTGCCTTGATGGATGCGCGGGCTGAACCGGTTCGGTATGTGGCCAAGAACATGCGGCTCGATCTGCGGCTGATCGCAGAGATGATCGAACCGGGCACGCGGGTGCTGGATATCGGCTCGGGCGATGGCACGCTGATCGACCATCTCTATCGCACCAAGGGATGCGATGCGCGCGGCATCGAGATCGACATGGCCGAAGTCACCCGATCCGTGGTGCATGGGCTGCCGGTGATGCATGGCGATGCCGATTCCGACCTTGCCCAGTATCCGGACGGGGCCTTCGATTATGTCGTGCTGTCCCGCACGTTGCAGGCGGTCGAGCGGCCGCGCCAGGTGTTGGCGCAGATGCTGCGGATCGGCACGCGCGCGCTGGTGAGTTTTCCCAATTTCGGCCATTGGCAGGTGCGCTGGCAGTTGCTGTGGAGCGGGCGCATGCCGATGACGTCGGTGTGGGCCAAGCCCTGGCACGAGACGCCGAACATCCACCCCTGCACCATCCGCGACTTCTTCGTGCTGTGCGCCGAAGAGGGGTATGTGGTCGAGAAATGGCTTGCGGTTGACGAGGAGGGGCGCCGCGCGCCGCGCCGCCGGTCGGCGGCGCTGGCCAATCTGTTCGGCGAGCAGGCGCTGTTCCAGCTGCGCCGCGGCTGACTTCGACCGGTTTCGTGTCCACGTCTTTGCAGGGCGGGGGGCATCGGCTATTGCAGAACGCCACAGATGAAGCGCCCATGACCGACACGCAAACCGAGACCCAGAGCCCCGCCGAACAGCTGGCCGCCTTGCGCGCCGAGCTCGACCGGATCGACAACCAGATGCATGACCTGCTGATGCAGCGGGCCGGGGTCGTGGAGCGCGTCGGCGCGCTCGGCGCCAAGGGGCGCGTGCCGCTGCGGCCGGGGCGCGAGGCCGATATCGTGCGCCGCCTGCTCGATCGCCATGAGGGCCGTCTGCCGCGCCGCACCATCGCGCGGATGTGGCGGGAACTTCTGGCCGGCACGACGGGGATGCAGGGCAACTACACCATCGCGGTGTGCCAGGCTGATCCGACGGGTGGATTCACGGCATGTGCGCGGGAGCATTTCGGCGCATCGACGCCGATGCGGGCGCATCGCACCGCGGCCCAGGCATTGGGCGAAGTGAGCGCGGGAACCGCGGTTGCCGCCGTGCTGCCGATGCCGTCCGAGGAAGAGACCCAGGGCGAGGCGTGGTGGACGGCGCTGCTGCACCGCGACGAACCGCGCATCCATGTCGTCGCGCGCCTGCCGTTCTGGCGGCCGCGCAGCGAGGGGGCGCCGCGGGTGCAGGCGCTGGTGGTATCGGCTGCGGCACCCGATCCGAGCCGGGACGATCGTTCGCTGATCGGGCTCGAAGTGTCGGACAGCATGAGCCGGGCCCGGCTGTCCACAATCCTGACCGCGGCCGGGCTTGCCGCGTCCAACACGATCCTGCGCCGGGTGCCTGGCTCGCCGGTTGCCCATGCGCTGGTCGATGTCGCGGGGTTCATCATCGAGAGCGATCCACGCCTCGCCGCATTGCCCGATCTGCTGCGCCCGGCCGTCGTGCTGGGTGCCTATGCCGTACCTGTTGACGGAGACACCGCATGACCGCTCCCGCCGCGAATCCCCCGCGCCCCCGCCCCGAAGTGATGGCCATCGCCGCCTATGTCGGCGGTGAGCACAAGCTGCCCGGCGTCAACCGCGTCATCACGCTGTCGGCCAATGAGGGGCCGTTCGGCCCGCCGCCTTCGGCGCGCGAGGCCGCGGTGAAGGTGGCAGGGGAGATGCATCATTATCCCGATGGCGGCTCGATCGAGTTGCGCAAGGCGATCGGTGCCCGCTTCGGGCTTGATCCGGCGCGCATCGTGTGCGGCACCGGGTCGGACGAGTTGATCCAGCATATCTGCCACATCTACGGCGGCCCCGGCACCGATGTCATCATGTCGATGCACGGGTTCACGATGTACCAGATTGCCGGGACCTATGCCGGCAGCCGGGTGTTGAAGGCGCCGGAGCACAATTTCACGACCTCGGTCGATGAGATGCTGGCGGCGGTGACACCGGAGACAACGGTGATGTTCGTGGCCAACCCCAACAACCCCACCGGCTCGCTGCTGCCGGAGAGCGAAATGTTGCGGCTGCGCGCGGGGCTGCGCGAGGACATCCTGCTGGTGCTCGATTCGGCCTATGCCGAATATGTCGAGGCTGCGGATTACGATGCCGGCAGCCGGATGGTCGATGCTGGCGAAAACACGATCATGCTGCGCACGTTCTCCAAGATTTTCGGCCTTGGCGGCATGCGGGTGGGCTGGGGTTACGGGCCGCCGATGGTGATCGATGCGATCAATCGGGTGCGTGGCGTCTTCAACGTCAACAAGATCGCCCAGGCCGCCGCCGTGGCCGCATTGGCCGAGCCGGGCTGGGTCGAGCGGTGCAAGGCACACAATACGGTGTGGCGGGCGAAGCTTTCGGCGATCATGACCAGGCTCGGCATCGTTGCGCATCCAACCGAGGGCAACTTCATCCTCTCCGATTTCGGCACCGCCGAGCGAGCCAAGGGGGCGGATGCGTTCCTGAGAACGCGCGGCATCATCGTGCGTGGCATGACTGCGTATGACCTGCCGCATTGCCTGCGCATCACCGTCGGAACCGAGGAGGAGTGCGGCCTGGTGGCCGATGCGCTGACGGGTTTCATGGCGACGCAGCATGGCTGAGCCTGTCTTCAAGCGGCTGGCGTTGCTGGGCGTGGGGCTGATCGGCAGTTCGGTGGCGCGGATCGCCATGGAGCGGGGCGACATCGCAGGCGAGATCGTCGCCAATGCGCGCACCCAGGCGACGCTGGATCGGGTGATGGAACTCGGTATCGCCCATCGCGTGGAACTCGATCCGGCCAAGGCGGTCGAGGGTGCGGATTGCGTCATGCTGTGTGCGCCGGTGGGTGCCTATGCGGCGCTGGCGGAGGCGATTGCGCCCTATTTGATGCCGGGGGCGGTGTTGACCGATGTGGGCTCGACCAAGCAGTCGGTCATCCGCGATGTGGGGCCGCTGGTGCCGGAGGGGGTGCATTTCGTGCCGGCGCATCCCATGGCGGGCACCGAGCATTCGGGGCCGGATGCCGGGTTCTCGACCCTGTTTCAGGGGCGCTGGACCCTGGTTGTACCAATTCCCGGAACGGATGAGGCAGCGAACGAGAAGGTTTGCGAGTTATGGCGGCGCTGCGGGTCGATGATCGAGATCATGGAACCGGCCCATCATGACCGGGTGGTGGCCATCGTCAGTCATCTGCCGCACCTGATTGCGTTCACCATTTGCGGGACCGCCGATGATCTGGAGGACGAGAGCCGCCAGCAGGTGCTGCGCTTCGCCGCCGCGGGATTTCGGGATTTCACCCGCATTGCGGCGTCTGACCCGGCGATGTGGCGCGATGTATTCCTCAACAACCGCGAGGCGCTGCTGGAAATGCTGGCCCGCTTCATGGAGGACGCCCAGGCGATGGCGCGCGCGGTGCGGTGGGGCGATCCGTCCTACATCGAGGAAAGCATCAAACGGGGACGCAAAATCCGCCGCAGCCTGATCGAACTGAAGCAGGCCTGACCCAGCCGGTTCAGCCGAGACCGAGCCAGAGGAAAACCCGCTCAGCCGGCGGAAAGATGTCGATCAGGGCAGCGCGCCAGACCATCATGGCAGCACACAAACCGGCTAGCACCAGGATACTTGCGCCGAGCGCGATCGATACCGCCAGCGTGTGCGCCATCCGCCGCCCGGCCGGCCGGTGCCGTGTTTCGCGCGTCACGTCGGCTGGACGCGCGGTGCGCGGGGCAACGGCGGGGGCCGGTGGCGTCGCAATGACGGGTGCTGGAACGACTTGGGGCGTCGGGGGAAGTGGCGCGGACGGTGCGCCGGCGGGTTGCGGCACCCATTCCCCCGCACAGCGGGCGCAGCGCGTGCGCTTGCCGTCTGCCAGCAGCGCGTCTGGCACCTCGTAGATGGCGGAACAGGTCGGGCAGACGATGCGCATGCGGATCCCTGGAGCCTCATAATTTTTGGCGGAATCACCAAAAACCTGAATCAGGCGCTCTAGAGCCTGATGATTTTTGGTGGAATCACCAAAAATCTGAATCAGGCGATCAACCACAGAGTTAGAGCGGGATGCCTTCGCCTATCAGAAGGCATCCCGCTCTAACGGTTGGGCGCGATCCTGCCCGGCACTGCAAGCCAGCGCAACGGGGATCATGAAAGTGCAGTACCTTCCTTCGCGCTCGGCTATCATGGCACAAAGCGAACAGGAAAAGGACCGAGTCGCGGGATGATCCGTCTGGAAGCTGTCGGGCTGCATTACGTCCAGGGCGCGAGCTCCGGGCACGAGGTGCTGCGCGATCTTA
>CANFKS010000041.1 GCA_947447625.1 Rhodospirillales bacterium
ACACGCATGGCGCGCTGCGCGGCACGGCATTGTCCGCGGCGCGCATCCTGCGCTGCAATCCCTGGCATCCCGGCGGCTATGATCCGGTGCCGCCGCCTTCGACCCCGACCCAATCGACCCCGACCCAATCGACCCCGACACAGCCCACTCAGACAGAACGGACGGCACCCTAGATGGACCAGAAACGCCTGATGCTGGCGATCACGATTTCGATCGCGATCATGCTCGGCTTCCAGTTCCTGATGCCCCAGCCGCCCAAGACGGCGCAGGTGCAGACCACGGTTGCCGAGGGGACAGCGGCGCCGTCCGCGCCTGCGACTCCGGGAGGCGTGCCGGGTGCGCCGGCCGCAGCCTCGGCCGCGGTGGCGCGCGATGTGCCGCGGGTGAAATTCTCCGCGCCGCGGATCGGGGGCAGCATCAGCCTGCTCGGCGCGCGGCTCGACGACCTCGTGCTGAAGGATTTCCGCGAGACGATCGAGCCCAATGCGCCGCAGGTCCAACTGCTCCAACCGCGCAGCGACAAGGAGCCGACCTTCGTGCAGTTCGGCTGGACCGCGGCCGAGGGCAGCGGCGTGGTCGTGCCGGACGAGGACAGTGTTTGGGCGCCGGCGGGCGAGTTGACGCCGGGCAAGACCTTGAGCCTGACCTGGGACAACAAGGCGGGCCTTGTGTTCGAACTCGTCTATGCGGTCGACAAGGACTATATGTTCACCGTCGAGCAGAAGGTGCGCAATGCGGGCGCCAAGCCGGCGTTGCTTTACCCATGGTCTCGCGTGCGGCGCGATTTCACGCCGGTGACGGCGGGATATTATGTGCTGCACGAGGGTATGCTCGGCGTGCTCGACGGCAAGTTGCATGACGATGATCTCACCTATGCCAAGGTGAAGGAGAAGGGCGAGAAGACCGGCGGTGTGGCGTTCGCGCTCAAGGGGGTGAGCGGCTGGGCCGGCATCACCGACAAGTATTGGCTGACCGCCATCATCCCGGACAAGGCGGTCAAGCAGGACCTCGCCTATCGCTACGTGGCCGGCGGCAAGGGCGGCTATCAGGTGGATTTCCTCGCGGTCGATGGCCAGGCGCTGGCGCCGGGGGCGGCGATTGCAACGACGTCGCGGCTGTTTGCGGGGGCCAAGGAGGTCCATCTGCTCGACCGCTACGAGAGCGAGGAGGGGATCGTCAATTTCGACAAGGCGGTCGATTTCGGATGGTTCTATTTCCTGACCAAGCCGTTTTTCTATGCGATCGACTGGATATACGGGAAGATCGGCAATTTCGGTTTGGCGATCCTGATTTTCACGACGATCATCAAGGGTTTGTTCTTTCCGCTGGCCAATAAATCCTACCGCTCGATGGCCAAGATGAAGGAACTCGGGCCGAAGATGGCGCTGCTCAAGGAGCAGTACAAGGACAACCAGCAGGAACTCCAGAAGAAGATGATGGAGCTGTACCGGGTTGAGAAGGTCAACCCGGCGGCGGGATGTTTGCCGATCGCGATCCAGATCCCGGTGTTCTTCAGCCTCTACAAGGTGATTTTCGTGACCATCGAGATGCGGCAGGCGCCGTTTTTCGGCTGGATCCGCGATTTGTCGGCGGTTGATCCCACCAATATCTTCAATCTGTTCGGCCTGATCCCGTTCGACCCGACGACGATGTTCGGCTCGATGTTGCATCTGGGCGTGTGGCCGGTGCTGATGGGCTTCACGATGTATTTCCAGCAGATGCTGAACCCGCCGCCGCCGGATCCGGTGCAGGCCAAGATGTTCCAGTTCATGCCGATCATCTTCACCTTCATGATGGGCAGTTTTCCGGCCGGGCTGGTGATCTACTGGTCGTGGAACAATCTGCTGACGATCGCCCAGCAATCCTACATCATGAGCCAGGCCAAGAAGGCCAAGCCTCACGTGACCCATGCCTGAGGACGAGGACCTTCCGGAGGCGGAGGCGCAGGACGATCTGCCGCCGCCGCCGGTGTTCGAGGAGGAGGATCCCGAAGTTGCGCGGCTCGCGGCGCTGGAGGCGGGGCGCAAGCTGTTTGCGGCGGAATGCGAGTTCTTCTTTGCGGCGCAGCGGCTGGATCAGTTGCCGCCGCCGGGATTGCCGGAGATTGCGTTTGCCGGGCGGTCCAACGTCGGCAAGTCTTCGCTCGTCAATGCGCTGACCGGGCGGAATACGTTGGCGCGCACTTCGGCCCAGCCCGGACGCACCAAGCAGTTGAATTTCTTCAATCTTGGCAATCGTCTCGCGTTGGTGGACATGCCGGGCTACGGCTATGCGCAGGCTGCAAAATCGGTGAAGGAGGATTGGCAGGGGCTGATGTTCCAGTACCTGCGGGGCCGCCCGACATTGCAGCGCGTGGTGTTGCTGCTCGATGCGCGCATCGAGGTCAAGGAAAGCGATCTCGCGGTGATGGGTTTGTTCGACAAGGCGGCGGTGCCGTATCTGGTGGTGCTGACCAAGGCGGATGGCACCAAGCCGGCGGCGCTGATGGCCAAGCAGGTTGAGGCGGGCGCGATTGCGCGCAAGCATCCGGCGGCGATGATGACGGCGATCACCACCTCAAGCCAAACCGGGCTCGGGATTGCGGAATTGCGGGCCGAGTTGGCGGCGCTCGCCAAGCCGTGAGGCGGCCACCGGGGCAGGGGGAAAACGGGGAGCATGATGGTGTATCTGCTGGCCGCGCGGCGCTTCCTGCCGCTGTTCGTCACCCAGTTTCTGGGGGCGCTGAACGATAATTTGTTCAAGAACGCCATGGTGCTGCTGCTGCTGTGGCGCGCGGGCGAGGCGGGGCCGGCGCTGGTGGCGGCGGCGGGCGGGGTGTTTATCCTGCCTTATGCGCTGTTTTCCTCGCTCGCGGGGGAACTGGCCGATCGCAGCGTGATGGCGGGGCTGATCCGCTGGGTGAAGCTGTGCGAAATCGGGCTGATGGTGCTGGGCTCGGTGGGGTTGCTGACGGAGGATCCGTGGCTGCTGATGGGGGTGCTGTTTGGATTGGGGGTGCATTCGGCGTTTTTCGGGCCGGTGAAATACGCGATCCTGCCGGTGCAGCTGCGCGCGGGGGAATTGGCGAGCGGCAACGGGCTGATCGAGGCCGGCACGTTTCTGGCGATCCTGATCGGCACCATCGCGGGCGGCGGGTTGGTGCTGCTTGAGGGCGGCGCGGGGATCGTCTCGGCGGCGGGGATTGCGGTGGCGGTGCTGGGCTATGCGGCCGCGCGCGGGATTGCGCGGACGCCGCCCGCCGCGCCCGGCCTGGCGCTCGACTGGAACATCTGGCGCGGCACGGCGCGGATCCTGCGGCTCACCCGGGCCAAACCGGAGGTCTGGCGCGCGGTGCTGGCGATTTCCTGGTTCTGGACCGTGGGGGCGACGGTGTTGTCGCAGTTTCCGGTGCTGGCCAAGGATGTGCTGGGGGCGGATGGCGCGGTGGTGACACTGCTGCTTGCGACGTTTTCGATCGGGATTGGCGCGGGGTCGGTGCTGGCGGCGCGGCTGCTCAAGGGGCAGGTCTCATGGCGGCCTGTGCCGTGGGCCGGCTTGGGCATGTCGGTGTTCATGCTCGATTTTGTGGTGGCCAGCGGTGCCGGGCGGTTTGCGGATCCGGCGGCGTTGGTGGGCGGGGCGGCGGGGTGGCGCATCCTGGGCGATCTGTTCGGTCTTGCGGTGTGCGGCGGGGTGTTTTCGGTGCCGCTTTACACGGTGATGCAGGAGCGGTCGGACCCTGCGGTTCGCGCGCGGGTGATTGCCGCGAACAATGTGATGAACGCGGCGTTCATGGTGGCGGGCGCGATTGTGGCGGCGGGTTTGGCGCGCCAGGGGGTGGGTGCCCCGGTGATCCTGGGGATCACCGGGGTGGTCAATCTCGCCGCGCTCGGGGTGGTGATCGGCTGGGCGCAAGCGCGGTGAGCGCGGCTTGCCGGGAGGAGCGGCGCCGTCAAACCATCAGGGCGCCGGGAAACAGCGGGTAGGGCTCCTCGGAGAGCACGATCATGTGGCTTTGCACGGTATGCACGCCCGTGATGGCCTTGGCCGCGAGTTCGAGCGCGCGCTGTTCCTCGCGCGTGGTGACGAGGCCCCAGAGATGGACCACGCCATCGCTGACCACCACCGAGTTGTCCGCCCGCCGGCTCCAGGCCTGGCGGGAGAGCTCGGCGATCAGGGCGGCCCGGATCGCCGCGTCATCCGCTGTCGCCCCTGCGGGGCTTGCCGGCGCGGTCGAGGCCAGGCTGCGCAGCAGGTTGGAGCGGCTGACGATGCCGACCAGGGCCCCGCCATCCAGCACCGGCACGCGCTTGACCCGTTTTTCCTCCATCACATCGGCGATTTCGGCGAGTGTCGTGCCTGGCGCCACCGTGATGACGGCGCGCGTCATGATGTCGCGCGCCACCTCGCCGTGAGAGCGGACATAGTCGTTGGCCAGGGTTGCGGTCCCGGTGAAGAAGGCGAGCCAGGCGCCGCGCTGCTTTTGGGTGCCGAGTTCGGCGCGGCGCAGCAGGTCCCCCTCGCTGAGCAGACCGGTCATCCGCCCGGCGTCGTTGAGCACCGGAACGCCGCTGATCCCGCGGGAGAGCAGCAGGGTGACGATATCGCGAACCGGGGTGTCTTCGGTCACGGTGACCACCGGGGTGGTCATGATGGCGGCGGCGTTCATGGCACATCTCCTTGGACAATGCTTGCTTCCCCCTATGCGGGGGTGCGACGCTTTCTGACATTGATCCAGATCAGGGTGGCGCATGCCCGCGCCGCCTAGGGTTGCGGCATAAGGAGATACACCATGTTCAAGCACGTTCTGGTTCCAGCCACCGGCTCCGAGGCCGACGCTGCGGTGTTTGCCACCGCATTGCTGGCGGCCAAGCCGTTTGGCGCCCATATCGAATTCCTCCATGCCAAGATCGATGTCACCGAGGTTGTGGTCGCGATGTCGGCCGGTGGCGTGGGCGGCGGCGGGGCGGTCCAGGGCGTCGTCGATAAACTTGAGGAAGACGCCAAGCTCCAGGAGCAGAAGGCATGGAGCGCCTTTACCGGGTTTTGCGCAGCCAACAACCTCTCCACCAGCGGCAGCGCGCCCGGCTCGGGCCTGTGTGCCGATATGATCGTGGAAACCGGCAACGAGGCCCAATGGGTGGCGGAATATGGGCGGTTTGCCGACCTCCTGGTGGTGGGGCGGACGCGCGACGGGCAGGATGTGGCGATGGATGTGCTGGAGGCAGGGTTGATGGACACCGGCAAGCCGCTGTTGATCGCGCCCAAGGTGCCGCCGGGCAGCCTGCTCGATACCGTCGTCATCGCCTGGAAGGATACGCCCGAATCGGCGCGCGCGGTTGCTGCCGCGATGCCGCTGATCGATCGGGCTGCCCGCGTTGTGATTCTTTCGGTCGGCGAGGGGGACGAGCCCGCCGATGAGACCTGCATCCGCCTGCGGAACGCGCTGCGCTGGCACAACGTCAACACATCCGTGAAGCCGCTGACCCGCGCCGGGCGCGCCCCGGTCGAGGTGTTGCTCGAAGCGGCGGGCGAACTGGGCGCGACGCTGCTGGTGATGGGCGGCTACAGCCACAGCCGGCTGCGCGAAGTCGTGTTCGGCGGCTTCACCCAACGCATCCTCAATGCGGCTGATCTGCCCGTGCTGATGGCCCATTGAGTGGCCCCCAAGCAGCCGCCGAAACCCTGGCTGATCCAGGTCTTCTGGGTGCTAGCCCTGGGTTTTTTGGTGTTCAGCCTGGTCGGCCAGACCGGCGGCGGCGCGGCGGAGACGATCTCCTACACGCGGTTTCGCCAGCTCCTTGCCGATGGGCAGGTGCTCAAGGTGGTGGTTTCGGGCGAGCAGATCCGCGGCGATTTCAAGGACAAGCAGCCCGATGGCAGCACCGGCTTCATCGCCCAGCGCGTGCCGCCGGACCTGGCCGAGATGCTGGCCGCTCGGGGTGTCGAGGTGTCGGCCGCGCCGTCATCGAGCGGGTTTGGCACCCTGCTCGGCTGGGTGCTGCCGCCGCTGCTCTTTGTCGGCATCTGGCTTGGCGCGTCGCGCCTGATGGGCGGCAAGGGCGGCGGCATGCTGGGCGGCGGGCTGCTCTCGGTCGGGCGCAGCAAGGCCCGGCTGTCCGCCGAAACCGACGTCAAGGTCAGCTTCGATGATGTCGCCGGGGTTGATGAAGCGAAGGAGGAACTGCACGAGATCGTCGATTTCCTGCGCACGCCCGAGGATTTCGGCCGGCTCGGCGCCCATATCCCGCGGGGTATTCTCCTCGTGGGCCCGCCCGGCACCGGCAAGACGTTGCTGGCGCGTGCGGTGGCCGGAGAGGCCGGGGTGGCGTTCTTCAACACCAACGGCGCCGAATTCGTGGAAATGTTTGTCGGCGTCGGCGCGGCGCGGGTGCGGGATCTGTTCGAACAGGCCCGCGCGAAATCGCCCTGCATCATCTTCATCGACGAGCTCGACGCCCTCGGCCGCGCCCGCGGCGCAACCGCCGGGGGCGGGCAGGACGAAAAGGAGCAGACCCTCAACCAGCTTCTCGCCGAAATGGACGGGTTCGACCGCTCGGCCGCCATCGTCATCCTCGCTGCCACCAACCGGCCCGAAATCCTCGATCCCGCGCTGCTCCGCGCCGGGCGGTTCGATCGCCAGGTGCTGGTCGACCGGCCGGAGAAGAAGGGCAGGGTGCAGATCCTCAAGGTTCATCTCAAGACGATCAAACTGGCCGCCGATATCGATTGCGATGCCATCGCGGCGATGACCCCGGGCTTCACCGGCGCGGATCTCGCCAATCTCGCCAACGAGGCCGCGGTGCATGCCACGCGGCGCAAGGCGGATGCCACCGCCATGCTGGATTTCGCCGCCGCCGTCGAGCGCATCGTGGCCGGCCTCGAAAAGCGCTCCCGCGTGTTGATCCCGCGCGAGCGGCGCATCGTTGCGTATCACGAAATGGGCCACGCTCTGGTTGCCCGCGCGATCCCCGGCGCCGATCCGGTGCAGAAGGTTTCCATCATTCCGCGCGGCATCGCAGCCCTCGGCTACACCATGCAACGGCCCGCCGAGGACCGCTTCCTGATGGGGGCCGATGAATTGCGCACCCGCATGGCCGTCCTGATGGGCGGGCGGGCGGCGGAAACCTTGATCGGCCCCGACGTTTCCACCGGCGCGGCCGATGACCTTGCGCGGGCCACCGATATTGCGCGCGGGATGGTCGCGCGCTTCGGCATGGGCGGCGCCCTGGGCCCCGTTGCATGGGATACCGAAACCGGTCATTTTCTTGGCGAGCAGGGCGCATTCTGGCACAAGCGGGTCTATAGCGAGGCCACCGCGCGGGAAATCGACGACGCCGTGCGCCGCCTGCTTGGCGAGGCGCTGGCGCGCGCGATCGCCATCCTGCGCACCAATCGCGCCGCGCTCGATGCGGGTGCGGAAGATCTGCTTGCCCATGAAATGCTGACCGGGGACGAACTCCCGGTCCCCGTGCCGGAAGGATCCGACGATGCGTGACAATATCCCCCTCAGCGGGGTGCGGCTGTGGGCTGACCTGATGGAGATCGCCACCATCGGCGGCACCGCGAAGGGGGGCTGCAACCGCCAGACGCTGACGGATCTGGACGGCGAGGGCCGCGCCTTGTTCCAGCGCTGGGGCGAGCAACTCGGCCTGACCCTCAGCGTGGATCGCATCGGCAACATGGTTTTCACCCGGCCGGGGCGCGACCCCTCGCGCAAGCCGATCGCCATCGGCAGCCATCTCGACACCCAGCCCACCGGGGGCAAGTTCGACGGCATCCTCGGCGTGCTGGCCGGGCTCGAACTGATGCGCGCTTTGCACGAAGCCGGCGCCGAGACCGAGGCGCCGCTGGTGTTGATCAACTGGACCAATGAGGAGGGCGCCCGGTTTTCGCCGCCGATGATGGGCAGTGGCGCGGCGATGGGCATTTTCAGCGAGGACGAGGTGCTCGCCAAGCAGGACGCCGATGGCGCCGTGTTCGGCGACGAATTGCGCCGCATCGGCTGGCAGGGCAGTGCTGATCCGGCTGTTCTGCAGGGGCTTGGCGCCTATTTCGAACTCCATATCGAGCAGGGCAAGCAATTGGAGGATGAAGGCCTCGACCTTGGCGTCATCGTGCGGGCGGATGCGCAAAGCTGGTATGAGGTGACGATCGAGGGGGCGGAGTCGCATGGCGGCAGCGTGATGGCGGGTCGGCAGGACGCGATGATGGGCGCTGCCCCGTTGATTGCCGCCATTGAAGAGATCGCATTGTCCGCGATTGCGCCCGATGGCGAGCGCGGGCGCGGGACGGTCGGGCAACTCAGCGTCTATCCGTCAAGCCGCAATATCGCGCCGGGCCGGGTCTGGTTCAGCGTCGATACACGGCATGGCGACCCGGAGCGGCTGGCTTGGATGGGTGCGCAGATCAGGCACCGTGCTGCTGAAATCGCGGCGGCGCGCGGGTTGCACATCACGGTCGGCGATTTCTGGCATTCGCCGATGACCCCGTTTGCCCCTGATCTCGCCGAACATCTGCGCCAGGCCGCCCGCCGCCGCGGCTACCGTTTCAAGGACATGCCGACCGCGATCGGGCATGATGCGGTCTATATGGCGCGGCGCGTGCCGGCGGTGATGCTGTTCTGCCCGTGCCATGGCGGTGTCAGCCACAACGAGGCCGAAAGCATCACGCCGGCCTGGGCCACGGCCGGGCTCGAAGTGCTGGCCGACGCGGTGCTGGCCGCGGCCAACGCCCCTGGCTGAGTGGGCTTCGTATCACGCTAGAGCGGGATGCCTTCTGATTGCGAAGGCATCCCGCTCTAACTCTTTGTTTGATCGCCTGATGATTTTTGGTGGTTCCACCAAAAATCATCAGGCTCTAGTCATGGGCGGCGAGGAAGGTTTCCACCGCAGCAAGGCAGGCGGCGGGTTCCTCGACATGGGGCATGTGGCTTGAGTTGGGGAAGATGTGCCAGCGGACATCGGGGATGTGATCGGCGAAGGGTTGAACGACGGCTGGGGTGGCTTCGTCGTGCTGGCCGGAGATCAGAAGGGTGTGGGCCTGGATGGCGGGGAGGCGGTCGATGATGGACCAGGTCTTGATGGTGCCGATGCAGTGGAATTCGCTGGGGCCGTTCATGGTGTGATAAACCGTCGGGTCGGCGGCGATGGCGGCGAAGCTGGCTTCGACTTCGGGGGGCCAGGGGACGCGGCAGACGTGACGATCATAGAAGACGCGGACGGCAGCGTTGTAGGCGTCGCTGTCGGTCGTGCCGGCTGCTTCGTGGGCCAGGAGGGTGGATTGCACATCGGGCGGCAGGAGGGCCCGCAGTTTGTTGGCCTCCTGGAGCCAGAGTGCCATCGAGGCGGGGGAATTGGAGATGATGAGGCCGCGCAGGCCGGCGGGGCGGCGGACGGCGTGTTCGGCGGCGAGCATGCCGCCCCAGCTTTGGCCGAGGAGATGATAGCGGCTGGCGATGCCGAGATGGGCGAGGAGGCTGTCGAGTTCGTCGATGAACAGCGGGACCTGCCAGAAATCGGCCGCCTGGTCAGGCAGATGGGTTGAGTTGCCGACGCCGAGCTGGTCGTAGTGGATGACGGGGCGGCCGGTTTTGGCGAGTTCGGCGTAGCGCAGGAGGTAGTTGTGGGCAGCGCCGGGGCCGCCGTGGAGGATGACGAGGGGGGTGCGGCCGGAGGACAGGTCACCGGTGATGCGGTACCAGGTTTTCCAACCACGGAAATCGGCGGTTCCGGTGAGGGTGGGCTGCATGGTTGGGATTCCTAGAGCCTGATGATTTTTGGTGGAATCACCAAAAATCTGAATCAGGCGATCAAACAAAGAGTTAGAGCGGGTATCCGGATCGAATAGGGGGAGTTGCGGGGTTCTGCTGTCAGCCGCGGGTTCCGTCAAGGGGCAGGGAACAGGGGGGGAGGGGGCGCTTTGGCCGGCCGGATGGGCACTGGAGAGGCGGCTGCATGGGGGAGGAACGCGGATGATTTGACGCGATCGGGGGGGCAGCGTCACATTCGGGGCGCACGGCGGAAACGTGCCGGCGAGGGAAGGGGATGGCGATGGAACTGGATCTGGTGATCAGAGGCGGGATGGTTGTCGATGGGTCCGGGGGGGCGCCGTTCGAGGCTGATGTGGGGGTGGCCGGGGGGCGGATTGTGGCGGTGGGGGATGTGGCGGGGCGGGGGGTGGAGGAGATCGACGCGCGGGGCAGGATCGTGACGCCCGGGTTTGTCGATGTGCACACGCATTACGATGCGCAGGTGACGTGGGGCAACCATATCACGCCGTCGTCCTGGAATGGGGTGACGACGGTGTTGATCGGCAATTGCGGGGTGGGATTTGCGCCGTGTCTGCCGGAGCGGCGCAAGATGCTGGTCGAATTGATGGAGGGGGTGGAGGATATTCCCGAGGTGGTGTTGACCGAGGGGTTGCCGTGGAATTGGGAGAGTTTTCCCGAGTTTCTCGATGCGTTGGCGGCGCGGGGGTATGATGCGGATGTGGCGGCGCAGGTGCCGCATGCGGCGTTGCGGGTGCATGTGATGGGGGAGCGGGGGGCCAATCGGGAGCCGGCGACGGCGGCGGATCGGGCGGAGATGGCGCGGCTGGCGGGGGAGGGGATCCGGGCCGGGGCGTTGGGGTTTTCGACGTCAAGGACGTTGGCGCACAAGACGTTGGATGGGCGGCATACGCCGACGTTGCGGGCGGAGGAAAGCGAGTTGGCGGAGATCGCCGAGGCGTTGGGCGGGGGGTGGATGCAGGTGATTTCGGATTTCGAGGATGTCGATGCGGAATTCGCGATGTTGCGGCGTCTCGCGGCGGGGTCGGGGCGGGCGATGACGATTTCGTTGTTGCAGCGCGAGCAGCGGCCGGAGGCGTGGCGGCGAATTTTGGGGCATATCGAGGCCGCGAATGCGGCGGGGCAGCGGATTTTGGGGCAGGTGATGGCGCGGCCGGTGGGGGTGATGCTCGGGTTCGAGATTTCGCAGAACCCGTTCATCGGGTGTCCGTCGTGGCAGGAGGTGGCGGGGCTGGGGTTTGCTCAGAAGATGGCGGTGTTGCGCGAGCCCGGATTTCGGGCGCGGCTTTTGGCGGAGCATACGAGCGATCCGAACTTGGCGCATCGGTTGACGACGTGGGAGAAGATTTTTCCGATCGGGGAGACGCCGGATTATGAGCCGGCGCCGGAGGATAGTGTGGCGGCGCGGGCGGCGCGGGCCGGGATTGAGCCGGCGGCGATGGCTTATGATCTGCTGTTGGAGAAAGGGGGGCGGGCGATTCTCTATCGCCCGATCATCAATTATGCCGCGGGTGATCTTGGGGCGGTGCAGGAGATGATGCAGCATCCCAACACGATTATGGGGTTGGGGGATGGTGGGGCGCATGTGTCGATCATTTGCGATGCGTCGGCGCCGACGACGATGATTACGCATTGGACGCGGGATCGCCGCCGCGGCGAGCGGTTGCCGCTGGAGTGGGTGATCCGGCGGTTGTCGCGGGACAATGCGGTGGCGTTGGGGTTGTTGGATCGGGGGTTGGTGGCGGTGGGGTGCAAGGCGGATCTGAATGTGATCGATTATGATCGGTTGCGGGCGCATGCGCCGGAGGTTCGGTATGATTTGCCGGCCGGGGGGCGTCGGTTGGTGCAGCGGACGGAGGGGTATGTGGCGACGGTGGTGTCGGGGGTGGTTGTCCGCCGCGACGGCGAGGCGACGGGTGCGCTGCCCGGCCGTTTGATCCGCGGCACGCGAACCGCATAAAAGTTTTTTGCTTCTTTTTTCAAAAAAGAAGCGCTTGCTTTGATTGATGCTCGCTCAATAAAAATCTCTCCTCCGCCTGATCGAGAGCAATGCGGCGTTTTTTGATCGTGCGTCGGCTATTCCGAACTCTCATTTCTGCGTGGCCGGAACCAGGCGCCGCGGGCGATCGCGGTGGCGACGACCAGGCCGTAGATGACGAGGCCGGCGGTAAGGGCGGCAAAGACGGTCGCGAGGGAGTGGGTGCTGGCATAGGCGATCCAGCCGCCGCCCACGGCGATGACAAGGCGGAGCATGCCGCCGAACAACGGCCAGAACAGGCGGCCGGCGCCTTGGGACGCGAAATAGAGGGACAGGCCGAGGCCGAAGAAGCCATAGGCCGGGCCGACGATGCGCAGATAGGTCGTGCCGGTCGCGAGCATCTCCGGGTCCTGGCCGAAAAGGGAGAGCCAGGCATGGGGGGCGATGGCGGCGGCGAGGCCGATGATTTCGCACAGCACGAAGGCGATGCTGCCGCCGGTCAGCGCGATGCGGAGCGCCCGCGCGCGCTGCCCGGCGCCGATATTGGTGCCGACGAGGGCGACCATGGGGGAGCCGAGACCGAAGACGACGGGGATCAGGAGGTATTCGAGGCGTGAGCCGGTGCCGTAGCCGGCAACGCCGTCGGGGCCGGCCGCGGTGCCGACGAGGGCGGTGGTCAGCGCCACGGTCAGGGTGGTTTGCAGGGTAGAAATGGTGCCAACGGCACCGATGCGCAGGATGTCGGCGAAGAAGGTCCAGCGCAGGCGGGCGCGGGTGGGGCGGACGATGCTGCGCCCGGCCAGGATGTAGGCCGCGAGGACGAGCAGGCTGAGCAGTGTGGTGATGACGACGGCGATGGCGCCGCCGGCAATGCCGAGCGCGGGGATCGGGCCGTAGCCGAAGATCATCAGGGGGGAGAGGGGGATGAGGAGCACGACGCCGAGGCATATGGCGGCCGAGGGGATCAGCATGTTGCCGGTGCCGCGAATGACGCTGGCGAGCGCATTCATCAGCCACATCAGCGGAATCGTGGCGAAGACGATGTTGGAATAGGTCAATGCCGCGGCAAGGGAACCGGCTTCGCCGCCCATGGCGCGGTACAGCGAGGTGCCGAAGGCAAGAAACAGAACGCCCACGAGGCTGCCGAGAGCGAGGTTGATGACAACGGCATGCAGCACGAGGGCGTTTGCGTCGTCGCGCCGCCCGGCGCCGAGGGCGCGGGCAACCGCCGACGAGATGCCGCCGCCAATGGCACCGCCCGAGAGCATCTGCATCATCATGAAGCCCGGAAAGACGAGGGCCATGCCGGCCAGCGCATCGGTGCCGAGGCGGGCGACCCAGTAGGTTTCGATCAGGCCGGTGGCGGCCTGGGCGAGCATGACGAGGACGTTGGGCCAGGCCATCCGCAGCAGGGTGGGAATGATGGCCCCTTGCAGCAGCAGCCGGGTGCGCGGGTTCATGGACGGCGGGGCCGGCGCGCCGGGGACGGGCGCGGTCGCGCTCATGGTGCGGCGTCCAGGATGATGCAGGTGGTGCTGGCGGTGGCGACGAGTTTGCCGGCGGCATCCGTGACCCGGCCTTCGGCGACGGCGGAGCGGCGGCCCGCATGGACCACCTTGCCCTCGCCGCGCAGTTCGCCCGAGGCAGGGCCTGCGGCGCGGAGATAGTTCACCTTGATTTCGAGGGTGGTGTAGACCCGCCCGACCGGCAGCGTGGCGTGGACGGCGCAGCCCATGACGCTGTCGAGCAAAGTCGCAATGATCCCGCCATGGGTGGTGCCCATCGGATTGTTGTGGTGTTCGCTCGGCGTGAGAGCCATCACCACGCGGCCGTGTTCGGCCTCGGTCATGCGCAGACCGATCAGGGCAAGGGCCGGCGGGGGTTCGAGAGAGCCGTCGAGGAAGCCTTGCATGACAGCGAGGCCGGTGAGGCGGGTCAGGTCGGGATGATGCATGTCAGAGGCCTTCGATGGGGCAGGGCAGGACGGCGTAGCCGGGGCCGTCGACGGGCGCGTGCGTGCGGGGGTCAACCAGAACGGGATCGACGGCATGGCCGGTCCGCAGGTCGATGATCCGCATCGTGGAGGAGTCGGGCGGGAAGTGGCGGTTACCCCAGGCCAGCATGGCGAGGAGGACAGGGCGGAAGTCGCGGCCGCGGGCGGTAAGGATATACTCGTCACGGGGCGGGTGTTGGCTGTAGCGACGCCGCTCGAAGAGACCCGACCCGGTGAGGGCGGCAAGGCGCTTGGCAAGGATGCCTGGCGCAATGCCCAGATTGTCCTGGAACTGCTCGAAGCGGGTGGCACCTTTGAAGGCGTCGCGCAGGATCAGCATGGACCACCATTCGCCGACATGTTCGAGACTGCGGGCGATGGGGCAGGGCATGGCAGCGAAGGATTTGCGTTGGGTCATCCCGGGTCACAGGTGGCTACTGTGATGATAGTCACACCGCGCGGCGGCTGGCGCAAGGGGGGCTTTCGCTCGGCAGCGCGGCGAGGCATAGTTTTGCGATGAGCACCGAACCTGCGATTTGCGCATGGCTGGGCCAGCAGCGCGAGGCAATGACCGCGCTGTTGCGTCAACTGGTTGATATCGACAGTGGCAGCTACAACAAGCCGGGCATCGATGCCGTGGGGGGCGCGATCGAGGATTTTCTCGTCGCCCAGGGCATCGCGGTCGAGCGTGTGCCCCAATCCCGGCATGGCGACTGCCTGCGCGCGCCGGTCGGCGGGGGCATATTGGGCGCCTCGGGCGCCAATGCGGGGCGCAATATCGTGCTGATGGGGCACCGCGACACGGTGTTTCCGGATGGCGAGGCCGGGCGGCGGCCGTTCACGATCAAGGATGGCATCGCCTATGGGCCCGGGGTGGCCGACATGAAGGCGGGGCTTGTGATGAATGCGTTCATCCTGGCCGCGTTTCAGCGCTTCGGCGGCGCGCCGGGGCCGCTGGTGGGGCTGTTCACGGGGGACGAAGAGATCGGCTCGCCCGAGGGGCGGCCGGTGATCGAGGCGGAGGCGCGTCAGGCGCGGGTGGTGTTCAACAGCGAGCCCGGGCGGGTTTCGGGCAATGTGGTCACGGGACGGAAAGGCGGGGTTTTCAGCGCGTTCCGGATCACGGGAAAGGCGGCCCATTCGGGCGGCAACTTCGTTGAGGGGATTTCGGCGATCGAGGAGATGGCGCGAAAAATCCAGGCGCTGCATGCGCTGACCGACCTTGAGCGTGGCATCACGGTCAATGTGGGGCTCGTCTCTGGTGGGCAGTCCGTCAACACGGTTGCGCCGTGGGCGGAGGGGCAGATCGACCTGCGCTATGTGACGCCCGGGGATCGCGACGATGTGATGGGACGGATCCATGAGATCATCGGGCGCAGTTTTGTGGCGGGGACGAGCGCGGATCTGACGATCCGCGGGGAGTTCCTGCCGTTGAACCAGTCCAATGAGGCGCGGCGTTTGTTCGAGCTTTATGTGGATGCGGCGGCGGCGAGCGGGTTTGCGACGGGTGGAGAGTTTACCGGGGGATGCGCCGACTCGGGGTTTACCGCGGCACAGGGCGCCCCGACGCTGTGCGCGGTGGGGCCGGTGGGCGGCAAGGCGCATAGTCCGGACGAGTTTCTGCTGTTGGACAGCCTGGTGCCGCGGGCGCAGGCCTGTGCGCGGGCGATCATGGGGATCGAGCGAATCGGATTATAGGCGGGACGCCGGGTTCGCCCGGCATGAGGCAACCGGGGCGTCGTTGGTGTGCACAGGCATGCCGGCGGCGCCCCAGGCGTATCGGGCCCCGGGCGGATGGGGAGGGGAAGGGGGGGGTCTCATTTTCTTCGCCGTCCCCGCTTGACGGGGTGGGGAGGGGGGCCTAAACGCCTCCTCGTCTGCTGCGGGTGTAGCTCAGTTGGTTAGAGCGCCGGCCTGTCACGCCGGAGGTCGCGGGTTCGAGCCCCGTCACTCGCGCCAGCATCGGACCTGCGCCAATGGCGCCCTCCATCGTCAAAAAGTCCAACAAATTCCTTGCATTGCCCCTATGGCGGTGACGTCGTGTTGCGCTTAAAGTGCCGTGGCGTTAGATGTGGATTGTGGCGGCGCGGCATGGTTGTCGGCACAGATGGATGAAGAGGATTGGCGCATGACGGGCTTGTTGGAAGCTTACTTTCCCATCGTGGTGTTCATCGGCATTGCCGCTGTCATCGCGCTGTCGATGTCGGTGGCGTCGCTGCTGATTGCCCGGCAGAAGCCGTATCCGGAGAAGCTGACGGCGTATGAATGCGGCTTCGAGGCGTTCGGCGATGCGCGCGGGCGGTTCGATGTGCGGTTCTATCTGGTGGCGATCCTGTTCATCATTTTCGATCTTGAAGTGGCGTTCCTGTTCCCTTGGGCGGTGAGCCTGGGTGATATCGGGGTGTTCGGGTTCCTGTCGATGATGGGCTTCCTGGGCGTGCTGACGGTGGGGTTCATTTACGAGTGGTGCAAAGGCGCGCTGGAGTGGGAGTGACACGATGAGCGACGTAACAATGCGCTGGAACAAGGACGCGCTGCCTCCCGGGGCTGCGCAGGACGCGGTGATCAAGGGCATCACCGGGGAAATCGACGACAAGGGCTTTGTGGTCGCCAATCTCGATAAATTGGTGAATTGGGCGCGCACGGGCAGCCTGTGGCCGATGACGTTTGGCCTCGCCTGCTGCGCGGTCGAGATGATCCATGCCTATATGCCGCGCTACGATCTGGATCGGCTGGGGATCATACCGCGGGCCTCGCCCCGGCAATCCGACTGCATGATCGTGGCGGGGACGCTGACCAACAAAATGGCGCCGGCGTTGCGCAAGGTCTACGACCAGATGCCGGAGCCGCGCTGGGTGATCAGCATGGGCAGCTGCGCCAATGGCGGTGGCTATTATCATTATTCGTATTCGGTGGTGCGCGGCTGTGACCGCGTGGTGCCGGTCGATGTCTATGTGCCGGGCTGTCCGCCGACGGCCGAGGCGCTGGTTTACGGGATCATGCAGTTGCAGAAGAAGATCCGCCGCACGGGGACGATTCTCCGTGGCTGAGCAGGAAACCGCGGTGCAGGCCGCACCGGCGCCCGCGGCGATCGAGTCGCTGGCGGCGCTGATCGGGGCGCTGCCGGGGGTGAGCGGCGTTTCGATCGAAAAGGGCGAGATCGTCGCGCTGGCCCGGCTTGAGGGCCTGGTCGGGTTGATGACCACACTGCGCGATGGAGCCGGGCTTCAGTTCGAGCAGGTGATGGATATCTGCGGGGTGGATTGGCCGGAGCGGGCGATGCGCTTCGATGTGGTTTACAACCTGTTGTCGGTGTCGCTGAACCATCGGGCGCGTTTGATCGTGCAGACCGATACGGTGACGCCGGTGCCGTCGGTGCATGGCATTTGGCCGGTCGCGACGTGGTGGGAGCGCGAGACGTGGGACCTGTTCGGGGTCGTGTTCTCCGGCCAGCCGGATCTGCGGCGGATCCTGACGGATTACGGGTTCGAGGGGCATCCGCTGCGCAAGGATTTCCCGCTGACCGGCTATGTCGAGGTCCGCTACGACGAGGAGCGCAAATCGGTGGTCTATGAGCCGGTCAAGCTCCGGCAGGATTTCCGCAACTTCGACTTCCTCTCGCCGTGGGAGGCGATGACATCGCTGCCCGGCGATGAGAAGGCGCAAGCGAGGGGCAAGGCATGAGCGAAGTGGTGGACAAGAAGACGACCCAGCAGGTCGAGATCGACAGCCATTCGATCAATTTCGGCCCCCAGCATCCGGCGGCGCATGGGGTGTTGCGGCTGATCCTGGAGATGAACGGCGAAATGGTGGAGCGGGCCGATCCGCATATCGGCCTGCTGCATCGCGGCACCGAGAAGCTGATCGAGTACAAAAGCTATATCCAGGCGCTGCCGTATTTCGACCGGCTCGACTATGTGAGCCCGATGTCGCAGGAGCATCCGTTCGCGTTGGCGACCGAGAAGCTGCTCGGCATCGAAGTGCCGGAGCGGGCGAAATGGATCCGGATGCTGTTCAGCGAAATCACGCGGGTGCTGAACCATCTGCTCAATGTCACCACCTATGCGCTTGATGTTGGGGCAATCACGCCGGCGCTCTGGGGCTTTGAGGAGCGCGAGAAGCTGATGGAGTTCCATGAGGCGGCGTCAGGCGCGCGGCTGCATGCGAATTATTTCCGGCCTGGCGGCGTGGCCAAGGATATTCCGGCGGGGCTCGACGACAAGATCCTGGCGTGGTCCGAGACCTTCCCGAAGTTTATCGACGACATCGAGGGGTTGCTCACGAGCAACCGGATATGGAAGCAGCGGACTGTGGATATCGGCGCGTTCACGGCCGAGGAAGCGTTGGCCTGGGGGTTCTCGGGGCCGTGCCTGCGCGGGTCCGGCGTGCCGTGGGATTTGCGCAAGTCCCAGCCTTACGAATTGTATGAGCAGGTTGAGTTCCAGGTGCCGGTTGGCCGCAATGGCGATTGCTATGATCGCTATCTGGTGCGCATCAGCGAGATGCGCGAAAGCGTGAAGATCATCCGGCAGTGCTTGGCGAAGATGAAGCCGGGGCCGGTCAAGGTGCAGGACCACAAGATTTCGCCGCCGTCGCGCGGCGAGATGAAGCGGTCCATGGAAGCGTTGATCCATCACTTCAAGCTCTATACCGAAGGCTTCCACGTTCCGCCGGGTGCGACCTACACCGCAGTGGAGACGCCGAAAGGCGAATTCGGCGTCTATCTGGTGTCTGACGGCACCAATCGTCCTTATCGCTGCAAAATCCGCGCAACCGGCTTCGCCCATCTGCAGGCGACGGAAGCGATGTCCAAGCGGCACATGCTGGCCGATGTCTGCGCGATCGTGGGATCGCTCGACGTCGTGTTCGGCGAGATCGACAGGTAAGCCATGACCGAGCATACCGAACCCGCCAGCTTCGCTTTCGATGACGAAAGCGAAGCCCGTATCACCAAGGTGATGGCAAAATATCCGGCCGGAAAACAGGCCAGCGCCGTGCTGCCGCTGCTCGACCTCGCGCAGCGCCAGATGGGCCGTGTGACCGGCAGCGCATGGGTGCCGAAGGTGGCGATGGACGAGATCGCCCGCCGCCTCGACATGCCGCCGATCCGCGTTTACGAGGTCGCGACATTCTACTTGATGTTCAATATGCAACCGGTCGGGACGTATCACCTTCAGGTGTGCACCACGACGCCGTGCTGGCTGCGCGGATCGGACCAGGTGGTCGAGGCCTGCCGCAAGGCAACCGGGATCAAGGGCTGGAAAGAGACCAGTGCCGATGGGTTGTTCACCATGACCGAGGTTGAGTGCGTCGGCGCCTGCGTCAATGCGCCGATCCTGCAGGTGAATGACGATTTCTTCGAGGATATGGACGCGGCAAGCACCGAGGCGCTCTTGGCGGCCTTGCGGCGCGGCGAATATCCCAAGGTGGGTTCGGTCACGGGGCGCCAGACTTCGGCGCCCGAGGGCGGTCCTACGACATTGACAACGCTGAATTTTCCGGCGGAGTAAGATCATGCTGAGCGATGCCGACCGGATTTTCACGAACCTCTACGGGACCGGCGATGCCGGGCTCAAAGGGGCGCGGTCACGCGGCGACTGGGACGGAACCAAGGCGATCATCGAGCGCGGTCGCGAGGCGATCGTCGAGGAGATGAAGGCTTCGGGCCTGCGCGGGCGCGGCGGCGCGGGGTTCCCGACCGGGATGAAATGGTCGTTCATGCCCAAGACGATCGGGGCGCTGCCGCATTATCTGGTGGTGAATGCCGATGAGTCCGAGCCCGGCACCTGCAAGGATCGCGACATCATCCGCCACGATCCGCACAAGCTGCTCGAGGGCTGCTTCATCGCGTCCTTCGCGATGGGGGCGCATGCCTGCTACATCTATATCCGCGGCGAATTCTACAACGAGGCAGTGGCTCTGCAATCTGCGATCGACGAGGCCTACGAGGCCGGATTGATCGGCAAGAATGCCTGCGGCACCGGGTGGGATTTCGACTGCTATCTGCATCGCGGCGCCGGGGCCTATATTTGCGGCGAGGAAACCGCGCTGATCGAGAGCCTTGAGGGCAAGAAGGGGATGCCGCGGCTGAAGCCGCCATTTCCGGCTGCCATGGGGCTTTACGGGTGCCCGACCACGGTGAACAACGTCGAGAGCATCGCGGTGGCGCCGACGATTTTGCGGCGCGGGGCCTCGTGGTTCTCGGCGCTGGGGCGGCCGAAGAATGCCGGGACCAAGCTGTTCTGCATCTCGGGGCATGTGAACAAGCCCTGCAATGTCGAGGAGGAGCTTGGCATTCCGCTCAAGGAGCTGATCGAGAAATATGCCGGCGGGGTGCGCGGGGGCTGGGACAATCTGCTCGCGGTGATCCCGGGCGGCGCGTCGGTGCCGGTGCTGAACAAGGCGACCTGCGACACCATCCTGATGGATTTCGACAGTCTGCGCGAAGTGAAGTCGGGTCTCGGCACGGCGGCGGTTATCGTGATGGACAAGTCGACCGACATCATCAAGGCGATCGCCCGGCTCAGCCAGTTCTACAAGCATGAGAGCTGCGGGCAGTGCACGCCGTGCCGCGAAGGAACGGGCTGGATGATGCGGGTGATGAACCGCATGGTGCAGGGTCGTGCGACGATCGATGAGATCGACACGCTGGAGGCGGTGACGCGGCAGATCGAGGGGCACACGATTTGCGCCCTCGGCGATGCGGCGGCGTGGCCGATCCAGGGGCTGATCAAGAATTTCCGTCCGGTGATGGAAGAGCGCATTCGCGCATACAAAGCCCAATCTGGGAACGGTGGGCGGTCGATGCCGCTCGCGGCGGAGTAAGAGAGATGGTCAAGGTCACGGTCGACGGGATCGATGTCGACGTTCCGCCCGGCTCCAATGTGCTGCAGGCCTGCGAGGCCGCCGGTATCGAGGTGCCGCGGTTCTGCTATCATGAGCGGCTGTCGGTGGCGGGCAATTGCCGGATGTGCCTGGTGGAGATCGAGAAGGCGCCGCCCAAGCCGTTTGCCTCCTGCGCCTATCCGGTGAATGAGGGCATGGTGGTGCATACCGACACCCCCATGGTGAAGAAGGCGCGGGCGGGGGTGATGGAGTTCCTCCTGATCAACCATCCGCTGGATTGCCCGATCTGCGACCAGGGCGGCGAGTGCGACCTGCAGGATCAGGCGGTGGGCTACGGGCGCGACGGGTCGCGCTACACCGAGGCCAAGCGCGCGGTGAAGGACAAGGATCTCGGCCCGCTGGTCAAGACGGTGATGACGCGGTGTATCCAATGCACGCGCTGCATCCGCTTTTCGGCCGAAATCGCGGGAACGCCGGAGCTGGGTGCGACGGCGCGCGGCGAGGGCATGGAGGTCGGCACCTATGTGCAGAAGGCGCTGACCTCCGAGTTGTCGGGCAATCTGATCGACATCTGCCCGGTGGGCGCGCTGACCTCGAAGCCCTATCAGTTCGTGGCACGGCCTTGGGAATTGAAGAAGACGGACAGCGTCGATGTGCTCGATGCGGTCGGCACCAATATCCGGGTCGATGCGCGCGGGCCGGAAGTGCTGCGCATCTTGCCGCGGCTGAACGAGGATGTGAACGAGGAGTGGCTTGCGGACAAATCGCGCTTCTCGGTCGATGGGCTGAAGCGGCGGCGGCTCGATAGTTGCTGGGTGAGGCGCGACGGGAGTTTGGTCAAGGCTGGCTGGGAAGAGGCGTTCGCTGCGATCGAGGGGAAACTCAAGGGCGTTGCGGGCGAGCGGATCGGGGCGATCGCGGGCGATTTATGCGATGCCGAGAGCATGCTGGCGCTGAAGGATCTGATGTCGAGGCTCGGGTCGGCCAATACCGATTGCCGGCAGGACGGGGCGGCGCTCGATGCTGCGCGGCGCGAGTTCTATATTTTCAACACCTCGATCGCGGGGATCGAGGAGGCTGATGCGATCCTGCTGGTCGGCAGCAATCCGCGGCGCGAGGCGCCTTTGGTGAATGCGCGGATCCTCAAGCGCTGGCGCGCCGGCGGGTTGAAACTGGCCTCGATCGGGACGGTGGCGGACCTGACATATCCGGTCGAGATGATCGGCGACGGACCCGCTGTGCTGGCGGCGCTGGCGGATGGATCGCATCCGTTCGCTGCGGTGTTGAAGGCGGCGAAACACCCGATGGTCATTGTCGGGCAGGGCGCGCTGCGGCGCGATGATGGCGCGGGCGTGCTGGCGGCGGCGTGGGCGGTTGCCGGCGCGGTGGGAGCACTCGGCGCGGAATGGCATGGATTCAATGTGTTGCACACGGCGGCGGCCCGGGTCGGCGGGCTTGATCTCGGCTTCGTGCCGGGCCCGGGCGGCAAGTCGGTTGCCGGCATGCTGGGCGGCGGCGTCGATGTGCTGTGGCTGCTCGGTGCCGATGAGATCGACACCAGCCGGATCGGGGCGAACACATTCGTGGTCTATCAGGGCCATCATGGCGATGCCGGCGCGGCGCGGGCGGATGTGATTCTGCCGGGTGCGGCGTATACCGAGAAAAACGGCACCTATGTGAGCACCGAGGGGCGGGTGCAGCGCGGGCAATTGGCGGTCTATCCGCCAGGCGAGGCGCGGGAGGATTGGAAGATCCTGCGGGCGTTCTCGGGCTGGTTGGTCAAGCCATTGCCCTACGATACGATCGAGGCGTTGCGCGCGCGGCTTGAGACGGTGAACCCGGTGTTCGCGCGGCTCGACATTCTGCCGCGGTTCGGGTGCAGCGATGCGGCCGGGCCGGCGGGCGCCGGGCTGACCGGCGGGGCGTTCCGCCCGGCGGTGGCGAATTATTATCAGACCGATGTGATCAGCCGCGCGAGCCCGACGATGGCGGCGTGCACCGCAGCCTATGCCGCGCCCGTCGCGGTTGCGGCGGAGTAGACGCCATGATCGCGATGCTTCTCGAATTCCTCAAGACGCCGTTCGGTATTCTGGTTCTCACGCTGCTCAAGGCGCTGGTTCTGCTGGTGCCGCTGCTGATCGCTGTTGCCTACCTCACCTATGCCGAGCGCAAGGTGATGGGCGCGATGCAGTTGCGCAAAGGGCCCAACGTGGTCGGGCCGTTCGGCCTGTTCCAGCCCTTCGCTGACGCCATCAAGATGATGTTCAAGGAGACGGTGATCCCGTCCGGCGCCTCGCCGCTGCTCTTCCTGATGGCGCCGATGCTCACCTTCGCGCTGGCCATGCTGGCCTGGGCGGTGATCCCGGTGAATGACGGCTGGGCGATCGCCGACATCAACGTGGGCGTGTTGTATCTGTTCGCGATTTCCTCGCTCGGCGTCTACGGCATCATCATCGCCGGCTGGGCCTCGAACTCGAAATACGCCTTCCTTGGCGCGCTGCGTTCGGCGGCGCAGATGGTGTCCTATGAAGTCTCGATGGGCTTCATCATGGTCACCGTGCTGATCTGCGCCGGCAGCCTGAACCTGACCGCCATCGTGAACGCGCAAAAGACGGTGTGGTACTGCATTCCGCTGTTCCCGATGTTCATCATGTTCTTCATCTCGACTTTGGCGGAGACGAACCGCTCGCCGTTCGACATTCCCGAGGGCGAGAGCGAAATCGTTGCCGGCTTCTTTGTCGAGTACAGCTCGATGAGCTTTGCGCTGTTCTTCCTGGGCGAATACGCCAACATGATCCTGATGTCGTCGATGACGACGATCCTGTTCCTCGGCGGCTGGCTGGCGCCGTTTGGCATCGAGCCGTTCACATGGATCCCAGGGCCGATCTGGTTCATCCTCAAGGTCTGCTTCGTGCTGTTCTTCTTCATTTGGACCCGCGCGACCTTCCCCCGCTACCGGTATGACCAGTTGATGCGGTTGGGTTGGAAGGTGTTTCTGCCTGGTTCGTTGTTCTATCTCGTTCTCGTCGCAGGCGTGATGCTGGCCATGGGGTGGTTGCCCCATGCTGCATAACGTCATCGCACGGAAAGGATACTGACCATGGGTTTCCTCGACCGCACCGCCCGCAGCCTGCTGCTCGGCGAACTCGCCAGCGGCATGGCGCTGACCCTGCGCTATTTTTTCAAAAAGAAGGTCACGATCAACTACCCCTACGAAAAGGGGCCGATTTCGCCGCGCTTCAAGGGCGAGCATGCCCTGCGCCGCTATCCCAACGGCGAAGAACGCTGCATCGCGTGCAAGCTGTGCGAAGCGGTGTGTCCGGCGCAGGCGATCACGATCGAGGCTGAACCGCGCGAGGATGGCTCGCGGCGCACGACGCGCTACGACATCGACATGACGAAATGCATTTATTGCGGGCTGTGCGAAGAAGCCTGTCCGGTGGACGCCATCGTGGAGGGGCCGAATTTCGAATTCGCCACCGAGACGCGCGAGGAACTGATGTATAACAAGGACAAGCTTTTGGCGAACGGCGATCGCTGGGAGCCGGAACTCGCCCGCCGCCTCGAACTCGACGCGCCGTATCGGTGAGCATGTCATGATCGCAGCCATCGCCTTTTACGTCTTTGCTTTCATCCTGCTGATCTGTGCCGCCAAGGTGGTGACGTCGCGCAACCCGGTCCATTCGGTGTTGTTTCTGATCCTCGCCTTCTTCAACGCATCGGCTCTCTTCATCCTGGCCGGGGCCGAGTTCCTGGCGATGATCCTCGTGATCGTCTATGTGGGCGCCGTCGCGGTGTTGTTCCTGTTTGTCGTGATGATGCTCGATATCAATTTCGCCGCGCTGCGCGAGGGGTATCAGCGCTATCTGCCGGTTGGCCTTGCGGTCGGTCTGGTGCTGCTGATCGAACTGGGGGCGGTGCTGCTGGGCTGGCAGATGGCGCCTGAGGCGATGAACCTGCGCTTTGCGCCGATCGCGGCCGGAACGCAGAACACGGTTCAACTGGGCCGCTTGATCTATACCGACTACATCCTGATTTTCCAGGCCTCTGGCCTCATCCTGCTGGTGGCGATGATCGGCGCAATCGTGCTCACGTTGCGTGATCGCGGGATTTCGCGGCGGCAGAACATCGGCGTGCAGCTTGCCCGCAACGCCGGCAATACGCTGGTGATGATGGATGTCCGGACCGGCGCGGGCATCGGCGAGCTCCGCATCATCCGCCCGCAGGCAGCGGAGCCGGCTGCGGGCGCGCATGACGCCCACCATGGTGCCCACCCCGGCGCCGCGCATGATGGAGGACATCACTGATGCTCGCGGTCGGCCTGGGCCATTATCTCGTCGTGAGCGCTTTGCTGCTGGTGCTCGGCGTGTTCGGCATTTTCCTCAACCGGAAGAATGTCATCGTCATCCTGATGTCGGTCGAGCTCATCCTGCTCGCCGTCAATCTCAATCTCGTGGCCTTTTCCGCAACCCTCGGCGATCTCGCCGGGCAGGTGCTGGCCATGTTCGTCCTGACTGTCGCGGCGGCGGAAGCTGCCATCGGCCTCGCCATCGTCGTGATCTATTTCCGCAACCGCGGCTCGATCGCGGTCGAAGACGTTAATATGATGAAGGGCTGAGCAGATGCTGTTCGCTGTCGCTGTTTTCGCCCCATTGCTCGGCTCGGCCATTGCAGGCCTCCTCGGCAAACTCATCGGCGATCGCGCCGCCCAGGCGGTGACGATCACCTGCATGGTGCTGGCGTCGGTCTGCGGTGTGTCCGCCTTCGTTGGTCTCGTCTATGGCCACGGGCACCCCGGCGTGGTGCATGTGCTGAACTGGATCGAGTCCGGGGATTTTGTCGTCTCCTGGGCGCTGCGCTATGACACGCTGTCCACCGTGATGGTTGCGATGGTCACCTGCGTGGCCACGCTGATCCATATCTACAGCGTCGGCTATATGAGCCACGACAGGACGATCTGGCGGTTTTTCTCGTATTTGTCGTTGTTCAGCTTCGCGATGCTGATGCTGGTGACGGCCGACAACCTGCTGCAGCTGTTTTTCGGCTGGGAGGGTGTGGGCCTCGCGAGCTACCTGCTCATCGGCTATTGGTATGACCGGCCGAGCGCGTGCGCCGCGGCGATCAAGGCGTTTCTCGTCAATCGCATCGGCGATCTGGGCTTCGCGCTGGGCATTGCCCTGGTCTATGTCACGTTCGGCAGCGTCGAGTTCACGACGATTTTCGCCGGCGTGGCCAAGCATCAGAACGACATGTATTCGCTGTTCGGCACCTGGCGCGCCTATGAGGTGATCGGCATCCTGCTGTTCATCGGCGCCTGTGGCAAATCGGCGCAGCTTGGCCTGCATGTGTGGCTGCCCGACGCGATGGAGGGACCGACCCCGGTGTCCGCCCTGATCCATGCCGCCACGATGGTGACGGCGGGGGTGTTCCTGATGGCGCGGTTCTCGCCGGTGTTGGAATTCGCGCCGACTGCGCTCGCGGTGGTGACGGTGGTGGGCGCCAGCACGGCGCTGTTCGCGGCGACCGTCGGGTGCGTGCAGAACGATATCAAGCGGATCATCGCCTACTCGACCTGTTCGCAGCTCGGCTACATGTTCGTTGCCGCCGGTGTCGGGGCCTATCAGGCCTCGGTGTTTCATTTGCTGACGCATGCCTTCTTCAAGGCTCTGCTGTTCCTCTCGGCAGGGTCGGTGATCCATGCGATGTCCGACGAGCAGGATATCCGCAAGATGGGCGGGCTGTTCGGCAAAATCCCGCTGACCGCGACCGTGATGTGGATCGGCTCGCTGGCCCTGGCCGGGGTGCCGCCGTTCGCGGGGTTCTACTCGAAGGACGCAATCGTCGAGGCCTCGTTCGCCGCGCATTCGGCGGTCGGCACCTACGGGTTCTGGTGTCTGATCATCGCGGCCTTCCTGACCGCGTTCTACTCCTGGCGCCTGTTGATCCTGACGTTCCACGGCAAGACGCGGGCCGATCATCATGTCTTCGCGCACGCCCATGAGAGCCCCGCGGTGATGACCGCGCCGCTCATCCTGCTCGCGGTTGGTGCGGTGACGACCGGGTATGTCTTTCATGAGCAACTGCTGGGCGCGGAGTGGCAGCATTTCTGGGGGGCGGCGATCGTCAACGGCCCCGCCAACCACATCATGCACGCGATGGAGGAAGTCCCGCATTGGGTCAGCCTCGCGCCAACGGTGGTCGGTCTGGCCGGGATAGCGGTGGCCTATCTGCTCTACATGGCCTTGCCGTCGGTGCCGGCGCGTCTCGCGGCCTCGTTCCGGCCGGTTTACCTGTTCCTTTTGAACAAATGGTATTTCGACGAGCTCTATAACGCGGCCATCGTCCGCCCCCTGATGTGCGCGGCGCGCGTGCTGTGGCAGACCGGGGATGCGACGATCATCGACGGCGTGCCGAACGCTCTCGCGGCCATGACTTCGAGCGGTTCGGGCCGGGTGGCTCGGCTGCAGACCGGCTCGATCGCGGCTTATGCCTTCACGATGCTGATCGGACTTGTCGTCCTGATCAGCGTCTTCCTGTTGTTCCGGTGAATACGATGAACGCGGCTGGTTTTCCCCTCCTCTCGCTCGTGACCTGGCTGCCGCTCGTCGGTGTGCTGGTGATGATGTCTGTGCGTGGCGACGAGCAGACCGTCGCCACCAATGCCCGCTGGACGGCGCTGTGGACGAGCCTGATCGTCTTCGCGCTCTCCCTCGTGCTGTGGGTGAAGTTCGACAAGGCCGATGGCGGCTTCCAGTTCGTGGAAAGCGCTGCCTGGCTGCCGCAGTGGGGGATCAGCTACAAGCTCGGGGTGGACGGTATTTCGGTGCTGTTCGTGTTGCTGTCGACGGCGCTGACCCCGCTGTGCATCCTGGCTTCCTGGGAGTCGATCACCACGCGGGTGCGGGAGTTCATGATCTCCTTCCTCATCCTCGAAACCATGATGGTGGGCATGTTCGCAGCCCTTGATGCGGTCGTGTTCTACATGTTCTTCGAGGGCGTGCTGATCCCGATGTATCTGTTGATCGGGATCTGGGGCGGGCCGCGGCGGGTTTATGCGGCGATCAAGTTCTTTCTCTACACGCTGGCCGGCTCGGTGCTGATGCTGCTGGCGTTGTTGGCGATTTGGTATCAGGTCGGCAGCACCGATATGGTGACGCTGCTGGCCGCCAAAATTCCGGTGGCGATGCAGACATGGCTGTTCATTGCGTTTTTTGCCTCCTTTGCCGTCAAGGTGCCGATGTGGCCGGTCCATACCTGGCTGCCTGATGCCCATGTCGAGGCGCCAACCGCGGGCTCCGTCATCCTGGCTGGCGTGCTGCTGAAGATGGGGGCCTACGGGTTCCTGCGCTTCTCGGTGCCGATGCTGCCGGTGGCAACGGCGAACATGGCGCCGTTGATCTACACGCTGTCGGTGGTGGCCGTGGTCTACACCTCGCTGGTGGCGCTGGCGCAGACCGACATGAAAAAGCTGATCGCCTATTCCTCGGTCGCCCATATGGGCGTGGTCACGATCGGGATTTTCACCGTCAATGTGCAGGGCATATCGGGCGCGCTGTTCCAGATGCTGTCGCACGGCGTGGTCTCGGCTGCGCTCTTCCTCTGCGTCGGCGTGGTGTATGACCGGATCCATTCGCGGGAAATCGCCCGCTACGGTGGCCTTGCGGACCGGATGCCGAAATATGCGTTCGCTTTCATGCTGTTCAGCATGGCGTCCTGCGGCCTGCCGGGGACGGCGGGGTTCGTGGGTGAGTTCCTGGTGCTGGTGGGCGCCTTCAAGGTGAATTTCTGGCTCGCCGGCCTCGGCAGCCTCGGGATGATCCTGGGGGCGGCCTATATGCTGTTCCTGTATCGCCGGGTGATTTTCGGCAGCATCACGCGCGATGACCTGCGCGGCATCCTTGATTTGTCGGCCCGCGAAGTGGCGGTGTTTGCGCCGCTGGTGGTGTTGACGCTGTGGATGGGCGTGTATCCCTCAAGCTTCAGCGGCTTCTTTGACGCGGCCGTCAACGCCATGGTCGATCACCATCACGCGGCGATCGACAGTACTACCAAACTTGCCGAGGTATTGCCGCGATGAACTGGACAACCGCACTGCCCGAACTCGTGCTGGCGCTGAGCGGCATGGGGATCCTGGTGTTCGGCGTGCTGAACAAGCGCGATACGTTCCAACTCTGCTCGATGCTGACGGTCGGCGCCCTGCTGCTCGCCGGCGTTCTGGTGATTGCGGCGCCGGTCGGTGCCGGGTTCAACGGGCTGTTCACCAATGACGCCTTCAGCCTGTTCACCAAGTTGCTGGTGCTGACGGCGGCCGCGCTCGGTGTGGTGGTGTCGCTCGACTACAACGAACACGCCAATCTGCGGCGCTTCGAGTTTCCGGTGCTGATGCTGTATGCCTCGGTCGGCATGATGCTGATGGTGTCGGCCACGAACTTGATGACGATGTATGTCGGCATCGAGTTGATGAGCCTTTCGATCTATGTGCTGGCTGCCTTCGCGCGCGATGAGCTGCGCTCGTCCGAGGCGGGCCTGAAGTATTTCGTGTTGGGTGCGCTGGCGTCGGGCCTGCTGCTGTATGGCGTGTCGCTGGTCTATGGCTTCTCCGGCAGCATGGATTTTGTGAAGATCGCCGGCGCGTTGGCCGATCCGGCCAAGTCCTCGACCGGTCTGGTGGTCGGGCTGGTGTTCATGGTGGCTGGCCTGGCCTTCAAGATTTCCGCTGTGCCGTTCCATATGTGGACGCCCGACGTTTACGAGGGCGCGCCGACGCCGGTGACGGCGTTCATGGCCACTGCCCCCAAGGTGGCGGCGATGGCGGTGTTGTTGCGCCTGATGGCCTCGCCGTTCGGGCATCTTCTGGCGCAGTGGCAGCAGTTGATCGTGCTGGTGGCTGTTGTCTCGATGCTGCTGGGCGCCTTTGCTGCGATCGCGCAGAGCAACATCAAGCGGCTGATGGCGTATTCCTCGATCGGCAACATCGGCTATGCGCTGATCGGCCTTGCCGCGGGCACCGCGAACGGCGTCCGTGGCGTGTTGTTTTATCTCGTCACCTACGTGTTCATGACGATCGGCACGTTTGCCTGCATCATCGCCATGCGACGCAAGGGCCGCTCGGTGGAGGGTATTGCGGATCTGGCTGGCCTCAGCCGGACCGATCCGGTGATGGCGGTGTGGCTGGCGGTGTTCATGTTCTCGATGGCGGGCATTCCGCCGTTTGGCGGGTTCTTCGGGAAGTTCTTCATCTTCACCGCGGCTGTCGAGCAGGGCATGTGGATTTTGGCCGTGATCGGCGTGCTGACCAGTGTGGTCGGCGCCTTCTATTACATCCGCATCATCAAGGTGATGTTCTTCGATGCGCCGGCTGAGGCGTTCGATGCCCGTCCTGGCTCGATCTCCTTCGTGGTGGCGGCGAGCGGGTTGTTCACCACGCTGTTCTTCTTCTACCCGGCTCCGGTGGTTGCCGCTGCCGAAGCCGCCGCCAAAGTCCTCTTCCACTGATCCCAGCCCCCCAGACGGACAAAAGTTTTTTGCTTCTTTTTTTCAAAAAAGAAGCGCTTCCCTTCCTCTTGCGTGCCGCATCGCCCTGAAAATGTGGCGCCTCACGATCCACGACACCCTCCCCTCGACCTCCGATCTGGTGCGCCAGCGCGCGGCCGAGGGGGAGCCTGCCGGCTTCGCGGTGATGGCGCGGCGGCAGGAGCAGGGCAGGGGGAGTTTCGGCCGCTCCTGGGACTCCCCGTCGGGCAATCTCCATATCTCGGTTCTGCTGCGTCCTCGGGGCCGTCTGGCCGAGGGCGGCCTGTGGTCGTTGCTTTCGGCGGTGGCGCTGGCCGATGCGGTGGCCGGGGTGCTGCCGGATCCGGGCGTGTTGCGTCTGAAATGGCCCAACGACCTGATGTTGAACGGTGGCAAACTGGCCGGCATCCTGCTCGACAGCACCGCGGACGCCGAGGGGCATTTTGCCTCCGTCGTGATCGGCCTCGGCCTCAACATCGCGGCCAAGCCCGACATGGCGGGCCGCATCACCGCCTGTCTTGCCGATCTCGTGCCGCCACTGCTGCCTGAAGCGATGGCGCATCGCCTGTTGGACAGTCTCGCCGGCTGGATCGACATCCAGGCCCGCGACGGTTTCGCCCCGGTCCGCGCCGCCTGGCTTGCCCGCAGCCATCCGCTCGGCACACCGATGCGCCTGCGCCATGGCAGTGCCGATCTCGATGGCGCCTTCGCAGGCATCGCGGACGATGGCAGTATCATCCTCGATATCGCGGGAACCCCCCGCGCCTTCGCCGCCGGCGAGGTGCGCCTCCACGCAGGAGCCTGACCCATGCTGCTCGTCGTTGATGCCGGCAACACCAATATCGTCTTTGCCGTTCACGACGGCCACGAATGGCGCGGCACCTGGCGCATCGCAACGGATCCGCAGCGCACGAGCGACGAATACGCGGTCTGGCTGCTGTCGCTGATGCAATTGACGGGGCTGCGGCGCGAGCAGATCGAAGCGGCCGTGATCGGCACCGTCGTTCCGGCTGCCCTGTATCATCTGCGCCGCCTCTGCCGGGACTGGTTCACCGTCGAACCCCTGGTGGCGCGCGCCATGCTCGACTGGGGCTTCGAAATCAAGGTCGACAACCCCGAGGAAGTCGGTGCCGACCGCCTGCTCAACACGCTCGCCGGTCACCAGAACTATGCCGGCCCCCTCATGGTGATTGACTTCGGGACGGCGACGACCTTCGATGTGGCCGACGCCGACGGTGCCTATCTCGGCGGCATCATCGCGCCGGGCATCAACCTCTCGATCGAAACCCTGCATCGTGCCGCCGCACGCCTGCCGCGGATCGGTATCGGGCGGCCACAATCGGTGATCGGCCGCAACACTGTCGCGGCCATGCAGTCCGGCATCTACTGGGGCTATGTCGCGATGATCGAGGGGCTGGTGGCGCGGGTGAAGGTCGAGTTCGGTCATGCCATGAAAGTGCTTGCCACGGGCGGGCTTGCGCCTCTGGTGGCGGAGGGCACCACCGTGATCGAGCACATCGATCCGGACCTCACGCTCGACGGATTGCGTCTTCTTGCGGCACGAAACCCTCGTCCCATCTTGTCGCGCGAGCGTCTGCGGCCTATCGAGGGGGAATGATCCCATATATGGCCGCGCGCTGATGTCCCAAAGCGCAAACGATCTCGCATTCCTGCCGCTCGGCGGCACCGGCGAAATCGGCATGAACCTCAATCTCTACCGCTGCAACGGCAAATGGCTGGCGGTTGACTGCGGAATCGGCTTCGGCGGTGCAGCGCATCCCGAGGTCGATGTGATGATGCCCGACCCGGTGTTTATTGCCGAACGGCGCGACAAGCTGGTGGGACTCGTCATCACCCACGCGCATGAGGACCATATCGGCGCGGTTGCATGGCTGTGGCCCCAATTGCGCTGCCCGGTTTACGCAACCCCCTTTGCGGCCGCCGTGCTGCGGCGCAAGCTGGCGGAAGTCGGCCTCGTCAACCAGGTCAAGCTGCACACGATCAAGACCGGCGGCAGTTTCGAACTGGCCCCCTTCAAACTGCAATTCATCCCTGTGGCGCACTCCATCCCCGAGGCGCAGGCCCTGGCGATCCGCACACCCTTCGGCAATATCCTGCACACCGGGGACTTCAAACTCGACCCTGACCCGCTGGTCGGCCCGCGCAGCGACGAGGCGGCATTGACCGCATTCGGCGACGAAGGCGTGCTCGCCATGGTCTGCGACAGCACCAACGCCATGGTGGAGGGACATTCAGGCTCCGAGGCCGATGTCCGCCGCATCATGACGGCGCTGATCAAAACCCTGAAAGGCCGCCTGGCCGTCACGTGCTTCGCCTCGAACGTCGCGCGCTTCGAGACGGTGGCGCTGGCTGCCAAGGCGGCCGGGCGCAGTGTCGCGCTCGTCGGGCGCTCGCTGCGCAATATTGACGCCGCGGCCCGCGAATGCGGCTACCTCAGCGGCGTGCCGCCGTTCCTCTCCGAGGACGAAGCCAACGACATCGACGACGATCACCTGATGCTGATCTGCACGGGCAGCCAGGGCGAGGCCCGCTCCGCCCTGGCCCGCATCGCGCAGGACCAGCACCCGCGGATCGAACTCGGCGAAGGCGACACCATCATCTTCTCGAGCCGTATCATCCCGGGCAATGAGCGCGCCATTCACGGCATGCAGGACGCCCTGGTGCGCCGCGGCGTGCGGGTGATGACCGATGACGACCACATGGTCCATGTCTCCGGCCATCCGGCGCGCGACGAACTGCGACGTCTCTACAAAATCGTCCGTCCCAAATTCTCCGTGCCCGTCCATGGCGAATGGCGCCACCTCGCCGCCCATGCCGCCCTGGCGCAGGAAGCAGGGGTGCCTGCGGTGCTGATGGAGGATGGCGACATCCTCAGCCTCGCCGGCGAACCCTCGGTGATCGACAGCGCGCCGGTGGGCAAGCTGGTGGTCGATGGCACCCGCCTGGTGCCGCTCAACGGCACGGTGATGGGCGCGCGGCGCAAGATGTTGTTCAACGGCGTGGTCGTCGCCTCCATCGCGGTTGATGAAGCCGGCAAGCTGCGGGGCAAGCCCCGCCTCTCGGCGCCTGGCCTGTTCGACCCCGACGACAAGGAAGCGCTGCGGATAACGGCGGAACTGGCCGATGCGCTGGCCGATCTGCCGCCCGCAACGCGGCGCGACGATGCCGCCCTCGCCGAAGCCGCGCGCGCCGCGCTGCGCCGGTCGATGGGCAAGCGGCTGCAGAAGCGCCCGGTCGTGGATGTGCACCTGCTCAGGGTCTGAACCATGCCAGTGATCACCGCGGTTGCGATGTATTTTGTCATCTGGTGGATCGTGCTGTTCGCCGTGCTGCCGCTGGGCACAAGCCCGGTGGCGGACGCCGATTCGCAGTCGGGCTGGCGCGGCGCGCCGGAGCAGCCGCAGATGCTGAAAAAAGCGCTGATCACGACCGTGGTGGCCGCCATAATCTGGGGGATCATCTATGGGGTGATTGTCAGCGGCGTGGTGAACTTCCGCAGCGGCTGGCTGGCATTGCCTGAATAATGGGCGTCACGCTGAAAATTTAATGAGATACCGCTCAAAATTTGTGCAGATACACTAAATTGCTGAATTTTTAACCGAACTAACCGAAATTTTGACTGGACTGCCGCTCCGAGGGAGCGCAATCATAACGGCAGGATGAGGTGACCACCTCATCCTGCCGTATGGCTCGCGTTTCTTCCCTAAACTTGGCCCCGTCCGCTTTGCGCGGATCGAGGGCCTTTTTTTTGTTTAACAATCCGCAATGCGGGAGTCACGTCTTTTCATGCGGGAAAACCATCATTGAAGAGATTTTCTTGCGCCCTCCGCTATTGCAGCGCACAAAAAGTTCCAGAGCCTGATGATTTTTGGCGGAATCGCCAAAAATCTGAATCAGGCGATCAAACCAGGAGCGAACGCCGTTCCACGCGGCCGCGAAGCGGATGGATCAGGTGCAACCGCTTCAGCCGCGCCGTGTTTCGATCCCGTCAATCCTCGGCTTTCGCGCCGGTCGCGCTGCCTGTAGGTTGCGCCTTTGACGTGCCCCCGCCGGGGCGCACACCAACAGCCGGATCATCTCATGCGCCTCTCCCGCAGTTTCGTGCCGACCCTCAAGGAAACCCCGAACGAGGCCCAGATCGCCTCGCATCGGCTCATGCTGCGCGCCGGCCTTGTGCGCCAAACCGCGGCCGGCATCTACGCCTGGCTGCCCGCGGGCTTGCGCGTACTCCAAAATATCGGCCAGATCGTGCGCGAGGAGCAGGACGCCTCAGGCGCCCAGGAAGTCCTGATGCCGACCATCCAATCGGCCGACCTCTGGCGCCAGTCCGGCCGCTACGACGGCTACGGCCAGGAAATGCTCCGCCTCAAGGACCGCCACGAGCGCGACCTCCTGTACGGGCCGACCAACGAGGAGATGATCACCGAGATCTTTGCCTCGGGCGTGAAATCCTACCGCGAATTTCCGCAAAATCTCTATCACATCCAATGGAAATTCCGCGACGAGGTGCGCCCCCGCTTCGGCGTCATGCGCGGCCGCGAATTCCTCATGAAGGACGCCTACTCCTTCGATCTCGACTACGAGGGCGCCGTCATCGCCTATCGCAAAATGATGCTGGCCTACATGCGCACCTTCCAGCGCCTCGGCCTCAAAGCCATCCCGATGGTCGCCGACACCGGCCCCATCGGCGGCGATCTCAGCCACGAATTCATCGTCCTCGCGCCAACCGGCGAGAGCGCGGTCTATTTCGATGGCGAATTCGAGAACATCGACTGGCTCAAATCCGACCACGACATCAACAACCCGGCCGATCTGGACGCCTTCACCACCCAGATGACCAGCCTCTACGCCGCCACCGACGAAAAACACGACACCGCCAAATGGGCCGAAGTGCCGGATGCCCGCAAGCGCGAGGGCCGCGGCATCGAAGTGGGCCACATCTTCTACTTCGGCACA